>JAJQJM010000109.1 GCA_021323475.1 Vampirovibrio sp. | reverse complement strand
CGTGGCGAGGCTTTACGATTGCCTGGCACTGCCCCAGCGCGTTTGGGAAGATGCTGGCTTTTGGCCTGACGCTGGCCATTGTGCTGCAGGCGCTGATTAATATATGCGTTACCATTGGCCTGATGCCGGTGACCGGTGTGACTTTGCCGCTGATCAGCTACGGGGGAACCTCCATGATTGTGACCTTGGGCATGATTGGTATTCTGCTGAATATTTCCAGCTATGGCCCGGCGGTACGTCCCCGTTCCCAAGAGGTTTACTAGTTGCCCATGCGTTTAGTCGTGACAGGTGGCGGTACAGGCGGTCATATCTACCCGGCCTTGGCCGTGGCGGAAATGATGAACGCCGATCCTGCCGTGGAAGCGGTAACCTATATTGGTAAAGCCGGTGGCTTGGAAAGTGAATTGGTGCCTCAAAGCGGGATTCCCTTTGAGGGTATTGAATTTTACGGTATGCCGCGTGGCAAAAGCCCGATGGTGCTGTTTAAATTGGTGGCCTGGCTGGCTAAATTGGAACAGGCCAAGGCCCATGCCCGACGCTTGTTAACTCAACTTAAACCGGATGTGGTGTTTGGGACGGGCGGATATGTCAGTGCGCCGGTGCTTATGGCCGCCCAAAGCCTGAAAATTCCCTATGTGGTGCATGAACCGGATGCTCAGCCGGGTTTGGTGAACCGCTTGATGTCTCGACATGCCAATATTATTACCACCAGCTTTTCGGAAGGCGCGGAGCGCCTGAAACACAAGCCAAGCCAAGAAGTGGTGGTAACCGGCAACCCTATTCGCGGCACGATTGGTGCTTTGAATAAAACGGAAGCCCTGCAATCGTTGGGCCTGAACTGGCCTGTGGATAAGCCGGTGTTGTTAATCACGGGCGGCTCGCAAGGCTCCCGACGGTTAAATACGGCCGTGGTGGAAGCCTTGCCGGTTCTGCTGAAGGAGTTGGGCTTCTGTGTGGCTCATTTGACCGGTAAAAAGCTCTATGATGAGACGCTGGTAGCCTTGGACTCCAAAAATCCGGCACTGAAAAGCCGTTCCGGTTATTGGGTGCAGCCGTATTCCGCCAATATGGCCGAATTGCTTGCGATCGCGGATTTGGCCGTGTGTCGGGCCGGCTCATTAAGCCTGTCCGAGATGCATGTATCCGGCATTCCCACTATTCTGGTGCCTTATCCCTTTGCAGCGGCGGATCACCAGCGCAAGAACGCCCAGGCTTCGGTGCGGGCCGGGGCTTCCATTATGATTGAGGACAATGATTGCACCGGGGAGAAGCTGCTGGAAGCATTACGGCCGTTGGTGCAGAACGTAGAACTCAAGCAGCGGATGCAGGATGCAGCCCATACCTTGGGGCATCCCCATGCCACCCAGGAAATTGTGGCTTGTCTGGAGCGGTTTGCAAAATCAGAATCATAGAAGTCGCTTCCGGGCGTTGGAAAGTTGGTTGTGTATGGCTTTCAACCCCTTGCCGGGAAGCGGGTTTGCAATAAAAATGCATGAAATTTGTATAAAGGCACTTGATCCTGGAACTCGCCCCCGATAGAATAATAAAACTTTCAGGCAGTTCTACCTGATGGGGCGTCGCCAAGCGGTAAGGCACCTGGTTTTGGTCCAGGCATTCAGAGGTTCGAATCCTTTCGCCCCAGCTCTTTAAGAAAAACCCTTCAGTGTTTAGCTGAAGGGTTTTTTGTTGCAGCTTTTCCAGTAGGCGGGGTCATTCAGTGGCTGATTTTTCGCTGATTTTCGGACAGAATGACTCAGTCAGTCATTGAAAGAAGCCTGTGACATGTCCAGCATAATAAGGCAAATGGTTCGCTGGGGTCTGAGCAGCGTGTTGGGTGGGGCTTGCTTGGGTACCATACTGGCATTTTGGGGTGCCTATAGCGGCTGGCTGGACTTGTGCAGTCATTTTCGCGTGGTGTATTTATGGATTGAGGCGTTTGGCCTGCTGGGCTGCTTGGTGGTTCGGCGATTTACCTGGGCGGTTGCCGTATTTGCCTTTTTGCTCATCAATATTAGCCAATTTATGCCGTTCTATGCGGCCTCTGCTCATCAAGCGGGAGCGTTAAATCAAACTCTGCGCGTTCTGCAATTGAATACCTGGGCCAGCAACCGTCACCCGCAACGGATTGCGAACTTGCTGACGGGTACCGGGCCTGACATTGCGGCTCTGGAGGAAATTACGGCGGAGAATTATGATTTTTTGCGGAAGCAGCCGGTGATGAGAAACTACCCCTTCGTGGTTCGGTTGGAAAAAGACCGATTGGTGCTTCTAAGCCGATACCCTCTTGTTGGAAAACCCCAATTCGGTATCTATCCAGCGCTTATGAAGGCGAAGATCCTCTGGCAAGGCCAGCCGATAACTGTGATGGTGGTGCATACCTGGCGACCGATTGGGAATTATCGACAATATCAGCATCAGCTTCAACGTTTGGGAGCCCTTGTGCAGGCGACAAACCGCCCTATTATCGTTCTGGGCGATCTGAATACCGGGCCGTGGTCCGCTCCTTTTCTGCGGCTGATCCGGGAGACGGGCTTGCATAATACGCAAGTCGGGCAGGGTATTCAGCCGACTTATCCGTATATCTTCCCGAAGACGCAAATTCCGACCTGGATGCCTTTGCTGCCGATTGATCATGTGCTGGCCAGTCCGGATTTCTCGACATTGAAACGTTGGAATGGGCCATTTGTCGGCTCCGATCATTTGCCGGTATTCGTGGAACTGGTATTAAGCCGATAGGGATCAATCAGGCTTGACTGAAATCAAGGGAATCAAATTTGACATTCGGTATGCTGTAGGCATTAAGACAATGAGGTGAATGTCATGACTTCCCTGACAACGCAAGCCATTCCGAATTATTTCAATGTGTTTGAAAATGTGGTCTATAAAGACGGCAAACCAACCATTGAGCCGCTACTGGATGAAGGGGCCGTCCAATTGCGTCGGGTGACCTTAAAGGCCGGTACGGAGTTGAAGTGCCATAAAACCGAGCGCCAGGTGATTGTCGTTTGGCTGCGGGGCAAGGCCTGTTTTACCGCAGACGGGCAGGAATACATTATGCAGCCGGGTACGGCGCTGCATATGCCGGCCGGCACACCACACGGCGCCAAGGCGGAAACCGACTGCGTGTTCACGGTTATCAAAATTGCGGCCGCAACGGAAGAATAGGCTATAATCAATCCTGTTTATACATAGGGGAGCCCTCTCTTGCTGTTTTCAACCGGCGGAACAATCCAGGACAAACTAAAGCGGCTGTTTTACTTCCGTTTGCTCGAAGGGGCGCAGTTGGAGGCGCTGGCGTCCCTGTGTACCGTGCTGCACTTTGAGGAAGGCGAGCTTATCTTCAATGAAGGCGAGGACGCCACGGCCTTTTATATTGTACTGAACGGCAAGGTGCAGATTTACAAGATTTCCCGCGAGGGCAAGGAGATGATTCTGCACCTGTTCGGGCCGGGAGAGATGTTTGCGGAAGTGCCCATTTTCAGCGGCATTCCCAAGTATCCGGCCAATGCCCTGTGCATGGAGCGTTGCGAGATCCTGCGGATTGATGGCGCGGGCTTCTGCAGCCTGGTGACCGAAAACCCGGAACTGGCCTTGAATGTGCTGGTGGTGTTTGCCAAGCGCTTGCATAAATTCAGCGAGATTATCGAAGATTTATCCTTACGGACGGTGGATTCCCGGCTGGCCAAGTATTTGCTGTCCGTTAGCGAGAATTCGCCGGATAAGGCGGTGATTCGCATTCATAAAAAAACGTTGGCTTCTATTCTGGGGACCATCCCGGAAACCCTCTCCCGCACGTTTAAAAAGCTGACCAAAGACGGCCTGTTACAGGTGGAAGGCAATAAAATCCATTTGCTGGACCGTAAAGGGTTGTCCAACCTGGCTGAGTAAGCAACGCCGGATTCAGGGAAACGGGCTTTGAGCAGGCTTGATTAAAGTCAAGCGATTCTCGCTGCCTCTTGGATATTGTGGAGGTATATCGAATCCGACACTCATTTAAGGTGGTAAAGCGAAAAAGGAGAACCCATCATGACGTTAAATGTGGCGCTGATTGCCGAGACTTTTGAGCGCGCAAAGCTGGAAAACGGCGGGCTGCAAACATTGGGCCTGCGGTTTTACCAACGGCTGTTTGAAAAATATCCCGGTGTAAAACACCTGTTCAATACCCCGCCGGAAGAGCAGCACAAAAAGTTGATGGCCTCGGTCGGCGCCATTGTGGCTTCGGTCACCCAGCCGGAAAAAATGCTGCCGTATCTGCATGCCATGGGGATTCGTCACCTGGAATACAAAACGGAAAACGCCCATTACCCGGCGGTGCAAGAAAATCTGGTGGCTGTGTTGGCCGAACATCTGTCAGCGGAAGGCGAATGGACCGAGGAAATGGCCGAAAACTGGAATGCGGCGCTGAAAGTGATTTCGGATATTATGGTTGAGGCAGCCGATAAGCCCGAAGCGTATCAACAGGAGTTGCTGGATGCCGGGTATCTGCCGAATGGTTTCAGAGTCGCCGATCCGAAGCCCTGGGAAATGGTCGGTGTTTAGAAAACGGTTTTGTTGAGTCTAAAGGAACAAGTCCGCTTATGTTGCATCACGACCGTATTGCCCGTGTCCAGACTCGAATGCGGGAGCAGGGAATTGACGCTTACCTGATCCTGACCCATGACGATTACATCTACCTGTTCGGCGAGGATCGGTATCAGCCCAGAGCCATCATTCCCGCCGTGGGTGAACCGATTATCATCACCTTCCGAGGGGAGGAGGATGAGGTCCGCAGCGCCTTCGGCCTGAAGGATGTGAAAGTCTTCGGTACGGTTGGGCAGCAGATTAAAGACGTGGTGGACAGCATGCGCGGCTTGTTCCAGCAGGGCGGGCACGACGGCAAGATGACCGTCGGCGTTCAAATGGGCTTTTTTACGCCTGCCTTTCTGCTGAATATGTTCCAGAAGGCCAACCCACAGGTGCAGGTGGTCAGCATTGCCCCGGTGATGGACGAGCTGCGGATGGTGAAATCCGCGGATGAAGTGGCGATCATGCATCGGGCGGCGGATATTGCGGATGCGGGCATGCGCCGGGCCACGGAAGTATTATGGCCGGGGCTCACGGAAAACGAAGTGGGGGCGGAAATTGAATACGCCATGCGCAAGGCGGGCGGGCATGGTGTGGCGACACCCGTGTTTGTCAATTCCGGTATCCGTTCTCGTTGGTTGCATGGCACCGTGACGGATAAGCGCATTGAAGTGGGCGACCTGGTGGTAATCGATTTAGTGCCCCGGTATCTGGGTTATTGCGCCAATTTATGTCGCACCTTCGTGGTGGGGACGCCCACAGAAGACCAGCGGAAGATTCATGCCGCGTATTTAAAGGCGCAGCAGGTTGTGCGTGATAACCTGAAACCCGGCATGAAGATTAAACAATTGGATGACCTGGCTAAAGCCGTATTTACCGAATCCGGCTACGGAGATTACTTCGTGTCCGGCATTAGCCACAGCATTGGGCTGATGTTTGAGGAAACCCCTGCCCCTACCATTCATCCGGCGGATGGCAATGTGGAAATCCGAACCGGCATGACGTTGACTATCGGGCATTCCATTCTGGCGGTGCCTCAAGTCGGCGGAGTGCGTCTGGAAGATACCTACTATTTGGCGGAAGATGGATTACAGCAGCTTACCCATGCGTCTGTCGAACTGGAACTACCCATAGCCATATGCTAATCAGTGTTTAGTCCGGTTGGAAATTGGGCCACTGCTGATCTTTTGGCGATAAAACCCGTGTGGCGGCTTCCGGCCAAGCAATATTGAAAGCCGGATCATCGAACCGGGCGCCTTGCTCCAGGTCCGGCTTATAGGTGCCCGCTACCTGGTAAAACACGGTGGTGTCGTCTTCCAGCGTTTGAAAGCCGTGCAAAAAGCCGCATGGGATATACAGCATGCGGTGATTGTCCGCGCTCAGTTCCGCGCCAACCCACTGTCCGTAAGTGGAGGACTCAGGCCGGATGTCCACCATCACGTCAAAAATGGAGCCTTTGATGCAGCGCACCAGTTTGGTTTCACCATAAGGCGCCCGTTGGCTGTGCAAGCCCCTCAACGTGCCTTTTTTACGGTTATTGGAAATATTGGTGCGGTTGAATACCACGGTAATGCCGTGTTGTTCCGCTACGTCCTGTTTCCAGCCCTCCGCAAAGAAACCCCGCTCGTCCTCGATTTTTTCAATATCGATGATAAAAGCGCCTTTCAGTTTGGTTTCCTGAAAAATCATAATCTTGGGCTCTCTCTATTCAAACGGCAGGCGGTTTATCAGGCTTCCGGCAGGCGGCAGGCAAACAGCACCTGGAAGTTCCAGTTCACCGGGAAGGGCAGTTTCCGCAGGAAGCGCAGCAGGTTGGGGCTCTTGCCCGGATGGCGCATTACAAACCGGTAAATGGGCGGTACCGTTGGGAAGATGCCGTGCCGCTCCACAATCTCGAATCCGGCTTTCTGGAACAGTTCCTCGTACTCCAGCATAGGCCGATCGCCCGGATGGTGCCCGACGGATGCGGTGCGCAGCAGGCGGCCCCGGAACATCAGCTTGAGGCGCCCGGTAAAATGGGCCAGATTGGGGCAGGAGAATAAGATCGTGCCACCCGGCTTCAACACCCGGCGAATTTCCTGCAAAGCCTTGCCTTGATCGTTATAATACAGGTGCTCCAGTACATCCAGCGCCATGATCGTATCAAAATGGTTATCAGGAAACGGCAAATCGGTGATGCTGCCTTCCTGAACATAGGCGGAGGCATAGTTTTTGTCCACCCCGATGATATTCCAACCTTGCTGGGCGTATTTTTCCACCAGAACGCCTTCGCCGCAGCCGGCATCCAGAATATTCCCCCGGTTGCATTGGAAGCGTCGCAGCAGCTCATCAATCAATTCCACCTTGTTGATGTAGATGGGGTAGTAGCTCCAGTTGGGGTCCAGGTTGCGGTGAAACTCGCCTTGCCGGGAGTATTCGCCTTTGCGGACCGGTTCCGGATTCAGGACGGGCTGAGGTTCTGACGCTGGGGGCTGTTCGTTCATGGACTTGTAAATCACTTTTGGGCTGTCGACTTTAGGCTGATGGAAGACTGCTTCTATTTAAGCATAAATGACCCACTGTGGCTTTGCCGGGTATATACGGAAAGAGACACCACCCAGCCGTAGGGAACCCGCATTCCTCCTGGAACGTCCTCCTGTGAACGATGGGACTAATGTCGGCAATTCGCCGAATCCGAGCAATTCAATGTATGATTTTGAGAGATCCTTGTTAAGAGCGGCCCGGCGCGTTTCCTCGGTGAACGGGGAAAAGGCGGGAAAACAGGTGAATATGCAGCCTGTAGGGGTCATGGAGAAGCCATTGGACGGTACCCGGTTTATCAGATTGCGGAATGCGGATGAAGTTGGGCAATATGCCGCGCAGCTTGTGGCGGAGCAATTGGAGCACAAGCCCAATTGTTCGATAGTATTCCCAACGGGCAAAACGCCGTTGCCCATGTATGCGGCCTTAAGGCACATGCCGGAACTGCATTGGGAAAGCGCCCGCCTGTTCCAGTTGGATGAGTACATCAGGCCGCCGGTGCAAGGCCCATTGCCGTATGAAACCTTTGCCGAGTTCATGAACCGGGAACTATGGGATTATATTGGCGGCAAAAAGCATTATATTCAGCATTACTTCGGTAATCCCGAAGAATATGAACGGAAAGTGCTGGCCGATGGTGGCCCTGATCTGGTGATTCTGGGCATTGGCACCAACGGGCATGTGGCATTTAATGAACCCGGTTCGGCAAAAGATTCTCCCACACGCATTATTGATCTGACTGAGGAGACGTTATTCAGTAATTTTGGGTATCGTCATTTTGAGGACGCAAAAAGGCGGGGCTTCCCCACCCAGGCCCTGACAATGGGACTGCATGCCATTCTGGCCGGAAAACACATTCTGCTGCTGGCGTTGGGTGAAGGCAAGCATGCAATTGTAAAGCAGGCGTTTAATCCGGCGGAACCGCCGTCTGAAGCCTGCCCGGCCTCCTGGTTGAAGCTGCACCCTCAGGTAACAGTCGTTACCGATTTTGAAGTTTAATGGCGTTTGCATTGTAATATGGGACGATGCTGTTAAAATAAGGGCAGGGGTGTGCAGTTAGTCCATTAGTGAGTCTGAACGTTTATCGTCTTTTGACCAGTGTCACCGAAAAGCCAGGACGTCAGCGCTTCACACAGGAACCGGATGTTTCATAAGAACCCTGTCCACAGTTCTATTATTGATGACTAACCACACTGCCGCTGTCGATTTAAGAAATCTCTTGTCTGAGAGAAGGAAATAACCTAGTTTGGGACGCAACGACCGCTTAATGAAAACTCTGGACACTATAATCGATTTCAATTTCGGTTATATCAAGCAGCAGGCCAAGCCGGGAAGCTGGCGAAGGGGCTATACCTATTTCAAGGAGAATCAACTCCAGCACATTACGCTGGATTCCATCGGTGTACGCGCCAAAGTAAAGGGCAACTACAAGGAAGCCTACAATATCCAGCTCAAGTTCAAGAAAGACCGCGTAGAGGCCGTCTGTGACTGCCCGTTGGAAGAATTATGGTGCAAACACGCCGTTGCGGTGGCTCTGGAAGCGGTAAAGCGCCATTACTGGCAGAAGTATTACCGCCTGCCGATTGAGGATGAGACGGTTACCCATCTGGATTCCTCCGATTTTGAAGGCAGTTACCGCTTTGTGGTGAAGCCGGACAAGCATCCCAAGCCTAAGCAGATGGGCCTGAAAGTGGAAGACCGCTTCACCGGCAAAATTGTGCATAACCTGGAAACGGTGCTGCGCAAGGCGTTGGAACAAGCCAACGCGGAAGGCGAGGACAGCTTTAACAAGGCTCAAAAGCGGGAAATTGCGGTGATTCAGTTCGCCCTGAAGTATGCCAAGGGCAAGCCGGATCATGGCTGGTTCCACATCCCTGTGGCGGAAGCCGATGCGCTCTTGCAGCTTCTTTCCCAAGTGGAGGAAGTCTCCAATACCAGCGGACAGCGATTGATTTTTGAGCAGGATCCCCTGTTCCTGTTGCTGTCTGTAAATGCCTCTACGGCTGGGAATGTTCTGGTATCCCTGCATTGGATTCGGCAGGAACCCTATGACGCCTATCCGCTGGAAGAATTGACCATGTTCGGGCGGGATGTGCCTTGGGGCCTCTATAAAAACAAGGTTTACCCGCTGTCCAACAAGCTGTCGGAACTGCCGACCTACCTGACCAAGTCCAGCTTTACCGATATCAAGGATGCGGACGGCGGCAAGTTCATGTACGAAGAACTGCCCCAGCTCAAGAAAGTGGTGGATTTGGATCTGGCGGATGTGGTGCATCAGGCCACCCTGCGCAAAAAGCCGCCCCTCAAAATCGTTACCGTGGAGCTTTTGGATGAAGCGACCCTGAAAATCCGGGCCAGCCTGGAGTTTGACTACGACGGAGTGAAGGTGCCCTTCAGCCGTAAAGCGCCTGAAACGCCTTATGTGATGGTGACCAATAAGGAAAAGGATTCCATCCACTGGGTGAAGCGGGACATTCATGAAGAGCATGAAACCTACCAGATGCTGGTAGACGGCGGCCTGGAGCCTCTACAAACCAATCACCTGTTTGCGGAAGGCGATAACGCCATCGATTTCTACAACGTTACGCTCAAGAATATGATGGAACGTGAGGTTGATCCCTGGAAAGCTAAGTTTGAAAACGATATGAAGGCCCTCAAGGCCGCTGAACACCCGTTGCGGCTGCGTGGACGGATTGAGTTCGCTCAAACCGTGGACCAGTTCATCCTGAAGATTGACTGTGTCATCGGAGAGAAGGACATGACCCTGGATGAGGTGCAACGGCACCTGATGCAGGGCAAAAAATACATCTTCATGAAGGATCTTGGGTACATTGAGATCCCCTTGGCCGAGATTCTGTATTTCATCAAAACCCTGGAATTCTTCGATTCCGAGAACATTGACCAGGATACCTACCAAATCCAGACGTATCGGGCCGGTCTGATTGCCGAATTGCAAGATCAGGGCATCCAGCTGGATATGAGCAAGAAGTTCCAGAAGTTCTGGCATGTGATTTCATCCCAGCAGTCTATGGAAGAAGTCTCCATACCCACCCAGGTGCGTGCGGAACTGCGCCCTTACCAGAAGGCCGGTTTCAACTGGCTGTGGTTCCTGTATTCATACGGCCTGAACGGGATTCTGGCCGATGACATGGGTCTGGGTAAAACCCTGCAAACCCTGGTGCTGCTGCAACATGCCAAGGATCAGGACGGGCAGATGCCGTCGCTGATTATTTGCCCGACCTCGGTAGTCTATAACTGGGTGAACGAAATTTCCAAGTTTACGCCGGAATTGAACGTGGTGAACCTGACCGGCAGCGATCGCCATGCCCAGTATAAGAAGATTAAAGATGCGGATGCCATTATTACCAGTTACGCCTTGTTGCGCCGGGACATTCGCGCGCTGAAGGAGTATCCGTTCCGCTACGTCATTCTGGATGAATCCCAGAACATCAAGAACTACGAATCGCAGACTGCCAATGCCAGTAAATCGCTGCAAGCGTCTCACCGGCTGGCGTTGTCCGGTACACCGGTGGAAAACCGCCTGATGGAGTTGTGGTCAGTCTTCGACTTCCTGATGCCGGGCTTTCTGTACGATAAAGATGACTTTAAATACCGCTATGTCTACCCCATCGAAGAAAAAGGCAACCGGGACGCCGAGCGTCGCCTGAAAAAGCAGGTATTCCCGTTCATGCTGCGCCGTTTGAAGCAGGACGTGGCCAAGGATCTGCCGCCCAAAATCGAGTCGGTCTCTTACTGCGAACTCACCGATGCCCAGCGCGAACTGTACCTGGAAGTATTGGAAAAAACCCGCGAGGAAGTGTTTGCTAACGTGGCGGACAAGGGTGTGGGCGGTTCCACCAACTCCATTTTTGCGGCTTTGCTGCGTTTGCGGCAAATCTGCTGCCACCCGCAACTTATGGGCGAAGAACTGTCCGGCGGCCTGAAAGAGTCCGGCAAGTTCCAGGCGCTGAAAGAGATGATCGAAGAGGTTATCAGCGAAGGACACCGCATCCTGCTGTTCAGCCAGTTTGTGGAAATGCTGAAGATTA
>JAJQJM010000213.1 GCA_021323475.1 Vampirovibrio sp. | reverse complement strand
TGAGCAGCGAAAATGACACGCTCATGCCCTTTGAGCCCGGTGTCATTCAGCTCGCCTTTATCGCGCAGGGGAAATTGTCAGGATCAGCTTCAGTAACCTTGGTGCCGGTCAGCATTCGTTATCGGCTGATAAACAGCAATCCCATGCCCCTCTTGTATTCCATTCGGCAATTGGAAAGAAAGCTGGATTTACTCAGCTTTGAAAATCAAACGGTGTGCAAGCGGACTCAACAGATTTTCGAGCGTGTCGTAGAGCTTCAGGAAGCGAAATTACATCTGTCCTTGCCTCCCGGGGCAACTTGGGATGAGCGACTCATGGCCGTTAAAGAGCATATCGTGGGGAAAATGGAACTCTTTCTGGAGATAAAGCCTTTTCCAGAAATGTTTTTGCTGGACCGAATCCGCTGTGTCCGGAATCAAATGGATGAGTGGCTCTATAGCCATCCTGAATTAGAGAGCCCCTCCATTTATGAGTCGGCCCTGTCTGAGCATCAGCGCCATCTCTTTGAGACGTTTCACCGGGACTTGGAGCGCCTGAAGAACCTTCTCACCTTACATACAGCCTATCTCACAGAAGAATCCCTGCCCGAGCATTATTTTGAAGTGCTGCGGTTTCTGGAGTTGGAAGTATTGGGGAAAATGAATCTCAAATGTCCTCGAATGGCCTTGGTGAAGCTGGGAGAGCCGGTTCGGCTTCTGGAACATATGCAAGCGTATCAACAGCATCGCAAACAAACGGTTCAGTCTATCGTCCAAACACTTGAGCGGGAAATGAAGTCACTGATTTTAAAGCAATCCGTTTGACGCTCGGCCAGGCCATCATCAATTCAACAGCCCCTGGCCCCATTGAGAAATAATGCCCCACAAGGCAATAGCCAAATGCTCTAAATCAGCCCATACTGAAATTGGATAAATCTATTAAATTCCCTTCAAATTCTCAGTGGGCTTATCTGAACACTTTGGATAGTAACAAGGGAAGCGCCTTAGGCGTCTTAGAACAATGGCAAAATCGTTTATACTAGCTGTTATCACCTGCTCCACGGTATTGCTTTGGCCTTCAGTTTCAGCGGCAGATAATACCGCCACACACGTCACTGCTGCTCATCCGGTTCTCATTGCCCAGCAAGTCGCGGCTCAGCCAATTGAGATTACTGGAAAGCTCCGTGCCGCATCTGACGGGAGTGGTTGGGAAATCGTCACCAATGACGATAAGGTCTATCATATCCAAAATCCCGGCTTATGGACGGAAAAAGACTGGTTTGATTCCGGTACCACCGTACAGATCACCGGCAACCTGAGGTTGGATACGGTCAAGGCAACCGTGGTAGCCTCTCAGATAACCCATGTCAAAACCAGTGAAGTCAGAACTACACGCGACAAAATACAGGATGAAATCCAAAAGCAAATTGAAAAACAGACTTCGGGGAATAAGCTCCAGAACCTATTGAAGAAAATCCCCTTTCTTGGAAAATTATTTGACCGGATAGGTCAATAGAAAAGCCCAGCATTATGCTGGCAGGAGGCCAGTCATGTCACACCGCATGAATATTATGGATAACTGGGATCAGGTTAGAGGTGTGATGAAACATCAACATCCGGTATTGACCGATGACGATCTCTTCTATGAACAGGGTAAGGAAGATGAGCTATATGAGCGCATCAGTCGTCGTACCCAGCTCAGCCCTGAACATACCAGGGCGTTTATCGAGCGTCTGCACCAAGCTTTATAAGAAACCCCATGCATTTTGATCTCAAGTAAAAGGAAATAGATTATGCACGCTCTCGATAAAGACAACACCTGTACAATATGCGGACAGCATTTCAGCACTGATACTGAAGTGGAAGAGCCACAGGCTTCCCACGGCTTTGCGGAAGGAGTGCAGTGCCCTGCCTGCAGGGAAGCCACTTCCCATAAACGCGGCAGTGGCCGGGATCAAGACCAAAGCCATATTCATTACGGTCCTTGCTCTCAATGTGGCAACCAGACGGAATACTTTGCCCAGCCAAACGGGACATATACGAATCAATGCCCGGAATGCGGTCGAGCCTATTCATCCTCATCCTATTAAGAAATAGATACACTTTAATGATAAGTAATGACTGTTCCCGCTTCGGATCTAGTCTTTCGAGTCAGATCTATCTGGCTGATAAGTGTTGTCTAGGGACACGTGTATCATTAATTAGACAGGAGTACACTATCTATTGGAGCCTGTGAGGGCTACAATAACCGCAAATCTGAGTTTGTCTCAATAAAGTAGAGCTTGATCGCTTTAGAGGGGACAAAATGGTACATACACTTCCAGACAGAGGCTCCCGATTGCGCAATGATAGCAATGTCCTGGCTAAACTCCCTATATGGGGATTCCTTGTCACCAATTGCTGTAGGACTACTGTTTCTTGGCATTGCTTTGATAACCGTCCTGGATAGCGGTCTCTATCAGGGGAAACCGCGCTGGCTCCAGTCTGTCCGCTATGGATCCTTGCTAATATCCGGGGGAATCGGGATCTATTTTGTCTTGTGGTACTTGGCCGGGGCGCGTTTTAATCTGCTGAATCTATTTGTGCAAAACACACCCAGCCATCCGGGAACCCCTTCCTTTATTTCCGCCTTCAGCTTGTTGTTGAGCGCGGTTCTGCTTTATGTCTTTATGACTCGTCAGCGCTCTGAAACCGCCGTGGTCTATTTTGTCGGTGTCCCGGCCATTTTCATCCTGAGCCTGAGCCTGTTTGCCTTGTGTGGCTATTATTACGATTTGCCGGTGCTGTACAACTTCAATATGACTTTGCCAGACGGGCTGGCCTATTTTATGGCCGGTCTGGCTATTCTGTTAGGCACCATTCCCTTTCAAGGCCTGCTGTCGCCGTTGGTTTCTCCCATTCCCAAAGTACGCTGGACAGGATATGCGGCCATTGCCCTGGGCTTATTTATTTTGGTCTATGGCGTCAATGCCATTGCCCAGCTGATTGAGCCGCGTCGGCTCCTGGAAGAATTAGGCTACCGGCGTTCTTATGTGAGCTTTATACTGGCAACCGTTGCTGTTGCGATGCTGACCAAGACCTTGGGGTTGCGGGGCGCTCAATACTATAACAACGCTGCCTCCCAGGTCGCTCAGCAAGCATTGAGCAATGAGCGAGAGAAAATGATTCAGCAATTTCTCTAAGCCGTGCGTAGTAGTCTCAATCTGACCGAAATTTTTGAACGAATTGTCAATGAACTGGGCGTGAATTTGGATGCGGATCGCTGTTTTATTACCCGCTATCAATCGGATTCAAAACAATTATCGCCCCCTTGCCGCGAGTATCTCTCTTCCGATGAAGTTCCCACGATGATCGGCACACAGCAACAATTGTCCAAAGCCCCCGACTGGCTAGAAAGTATGGCGGCCCAAGCCAAGCCCATAGAATTTGACCCTGACACGCCGGGCTTTTACCCGGAGATTACCGCGTATTTGAAAGAGATTCAGGTTCAATCGGGCATTGGTTGCGCCATTACGCATCAAGGTGAAGGGCTGGCGATTCTCTTTCTCCACCAATGCCGTGAGAAGCGAACCTGGACAACGGATGAGAAAAAGCTGATCCAAACAGCGGCGGGACAGTTGGGGATGGCCATCCATCAGGCGAACCGTTATGAGGTTTCCCAAGTCCAGGCCAATCAGCAAAAAGGGGTGGCTGAACTCAGCCAACGCGGCTTGCTTGGGATTGATCTTACCATTCTCATTGATCAGGCCGTGGAACTGGTGGCCGAAACCTTAAAGATGGACTATGGCAACGTGCTGGAGTTCTTGCCGGAGCAAAATGCCTTTCGGCTGGCTTCCGGACATGGCCTGAAACATGGGTTGACCCGTCATTCCACCATAGATGCCGGGCTTGATTCGCAGGCAGGCTACACCTTGGCGTCCCACAAGGTGGTGGTGGTAAATAATTTCGAGGCTGAAACCCGCTTTAGCGGTATGCCCTTTCTGCAAGATCATCAGGTGATGAGTGGGATGACAGTCACAATTTACGGATATGCTCATGAGAAACCGTATGGCATCCTGGGCACTTACGCCAAAGAACCCCGGTGGTTCTCTGAAGACGATATCCATTTTGTGGAGGCCATTGCTAACGTACTGGGGATGGCGATAGAGCGAAAACGCGTGGAGGCTAATCTGCAAGTTTCCAGGGAAGACGCAATGGCTGCACAAGCCAGTGCTGAAACTTCCAGAAGTCATGCCGAATCGGCTAAAGCCAGTGCTGAGGCAGAAAAAGAAAAAGCCGAAATATTACAGAAACGCGCTGAGGCGTCACAAGCAATCGCTGAAGCAGCCCAGAAAATTGCCGAAGCAGCCCAGGCAAATGCTGAAACGATTAGTCAGGCTTTGGCCAAAAGCGAAGCGCTACTTAGAAAGTATGCAGCCGAACTCGAACTGAGTAATAGAGATCTGGAACAGTTTGCCATGATTGCTTCCCATGATTTGCAGGCCCCGTTACGCAAAGTGAAAGCATTCTTAGAGCAATTGAAAGCGGATACACAAGAACACTTAACACTTGAAAGCCAGGATCTTATAAGCCGGATCCAAAGATCGATCCAATCTATGCAGGATCTCATCAATGACTTGCTAGCGCTTTCGCAAATCTCACAAGGTAAGCCTTTTGCACCAGTGGATCTGAACAATATATTGCTCGAAGTCAAGGCCGATCTATTTGCACAGATCCATGAAAAACAAGCTCTGGTTGAGATAGGGCCGCTGTGTTCCGTTCCGGGAGATGCCACCCAGTTACGGCAGTTATTCCAAAATCTGATTGAGAATGCGTTGAAGTTTCAAAAGCCGGATGCCATCCCGCAAGTAAGTATTACATCGGACCTGAGCAAAGAGGCTTGTACGATTCGGGTCAAAGACAATGGCATTGGCTTTGACCCCAAGCATGCCCAACGGATTTTCAGTATTTTTGAACGTTTACACGGGAAAAGCGCTTATCCCGGAACGGGTGTAGGGTTGGCTATTTGCAGACGTATTGTGGAGCGTCATGGCGGAACTATTGAAGCTGAAAGTGAACCAGGGCAAGGAGCAACTTTTTTTGTAACTTTGCCTGTCCACCAACCCCAAGGCTGATATTTTAGATCGTACCTTGCTTTGAGGAATCCTTTTTAGAGCGAACCCTGTACTGTGGCGCTGCTGACGATTACATCCATGGGGCTTGTCACTGTTTTGCCACTCTCAGGTCGGTCCAGGCACTTTACTTGTGAAAACATTAGGCTTAATAAGGGTTTTAAGGTCGAATTTCCTAAAAATGGTTGCAAGCTCTACAATTTTGGTGTATTACAAGGATATAATCCAGAAATAAAGGAGTCCTCTAACTGTCTGTAAAGTGAAAGCCCTGCTAAAGGGGG
>JAJQJM010000108.1 GCA_021323475.1 Vampirovibrio sp. | reverse complement strand
TATAGTTGTAAGGACAACGGACAAATGGCTGGGTTAAAAAAACATAGGCTGGGTTAAGAATTAATCGATAGATAGGCTTTAACTTCTTATATTGCGCTTTTGCATCGACCTCTGGAGTGTTCTCCAATTTCTTCAAGAGGGTCGATGCTTTTTATTTTGTGGTTTGGGTAAATTTGACGCAGGCACAATTTAGCGGATCTAAACGGATAGTGTTTAAGGATTGTTTGCGCCGTTTGGAATAGATGAGTTGGCCTTATTCAATTTTTGGTTAAATGTTTCCAGTTGTCGGTTAAAGTCCTGAATGCTTTGACGGGCATGCCGAAGCGCGGGCAGCCGATCCGGTTTAAAAAACAGGTCAGCGCGGGTCAGAAAATCCTGAAACCGACTTTGCCCCTGGCTGAAGTTATTCAACCACTGATTCAATGGGAACTGCTGTACCTTGGTGCTGAAGGTTTTTAGTTGATAGCCCAGTTGTCCGTTTGCCTGATTAAGCTGGGTAAGCCGATTCGGTAAAGTAACCAGATTGATGGTGCTGCTGGTCTCCGCTTGGAACAAACTGGTGAACTTGCGTAAGGTGGCGGTCCAACGTTTAAAATCCGCTCGTAATTTATCGGGCTGAGTGGCGGAAAGTATTTTCCGGCTGCCCTGCTTCAGGCCGCTTAGCGTATCGATGGCTGTCAGTGTATTGGTTGAAATGTCTTTTTGGAAGCTTAACAGGGCATGATTGAGGGATTGGGTATGATTCACCGCCACGGCACTCATCTGGTGGGCCTGGCGAATGTTAAACTGCAATTCCTCCACCGGCTTTTTCTTGCCGAAAAAGTCCGTAATATTTTCTGCGCCTTTTTGAAGGGCCTGGGTCACATCAATGCTGGCGTTCAGCGTATCTTTCATGCGGATGGGCTCTTCCACCAGATAGAGAGGATGCCCGTCAACGTCCGGCCTGGGATTGGTCGGCAGATCGATTTCAATGCTTTTGGCGCCCGCCAGCCCGGTGAACAGGATGGTAAACCTGGCTCCGGACGGGATCTTCAGGGTGTCGG
Source organism: Vampirovibrio sp. (assembly GCA_021323475.1). GTDB lineage: Bacteria > Cyanobacteriota > Vampirovibrionia > Vampirovibrionales > Vampirovibrionaceae > Vampirovibrio. Next base: position 10,198 of record JAJQJM010000108.1, on the reverse strand, counting down.
GATAGGTTTGCACTTTAATTTCCACGTGATCCTGCAAGATGCGAACGTCGTCCACGAAGCCGATTTCGGTGCCCATCATGCGAACGGATGACCCTTTGGAAATTTCATTGGCATCCCGGAAGGACAGCACAATGGTTTGTCCGTTTTTAGCGGGCAAGGTTACGGCCAATTGGTAAATGGCAAACGCCAGCAGCAGCGTCAGGAAAACCCAGAGCGCAATGTCTGATATAATGGCCCTATTCAGGGGCAGTTTCCGGTTTGTAAAACGCTTCAAGCTGGTCCACATAGTGTCATAAGCATACAACAGGACGGTTTCAAATTGGAAAGTACGTCGCGCATTCCCGACCAAAACCCGACGATGGGCCGGATTGAACCCATTGAATCGGCTGTGCCTCCCTGGGATATGTATACGGTGGCGGTGGCCTTGTTTACAGGCTATATCCTGGTGCCGCTGCTGATTTCCAACGTGCTGACCTTGATCAACCCGTTTATTGAATTCGGGACCAAGCTGTTTGTAGAGCAAAGTGCCACCCTGCTGACCTGGGCCAGTATTTTTGCGGTGCTGAACTGGAAGTACGGCCATCTGCGGGCTTATCTTGGCTTGCGTCTGACCCGACCGATAGGCTATTACGCCTGGGAAACCGTCAAGCTGGTTTTGCTGACCGTGGGCCTGACTTTACTCATGAACGTGATATGGACCGTAACCGGCTTGAAAGGCGGTGAGCCTCCTTACCGGAATTACCCCACCGGCGACCTGATGGTGTTGTTCGCCTTCGCCATCCTGATGGCCCCGGTTTTGGAGGAGCTGATCTTCAGGGGGTTGGTGCAGTCCACGTTTCACAAAATTTCCCCGCCCCTGCGCTCGGTTATTTTCACCAGCCTGGTTTTTTTGCTGCTGCATACTTCGTATTTCGATAACATCAAGGCGCTGACCCAGGTGTTGATTCTGGGCTTTTGCTTTGGCCTGTGGCGCGAGCGCACCCAGTCGCTGGTGCCCGGTATGGCGGCGCATTTGCTGAATAACGTGCTGGCCTCCCTGATGATGTTGTATGCGCACCGTCCTCCGCAGGCCCACTAAAAAAAGAAACCGCAGGTTGCAATAACCTGCGGGCTTGGTTCAAGGAAGTTTGGAATACTCTGAACCTGGAATCAGGGTTAATCAGGGAGAATTATTAAATAATCTGGATAATGGTCTGCATGACCTCGCTTTGGGCGCGCACCACCTTGCTGGCGGCCTCTAGTCCGCGCTGGGCCACAATCATGTTGGTGAACTCGCCCGCCAGATCCACGTTGGAGGATTCCAGCGCGCCGGCGTTAATGCTGCCGCGAGAGCCGGAACTGGCGGTCCCAAACTGGGTTGTGCCAGAGTTGGCGCTGATCATGAAGTTGTTGTTGCCGTCATAGAGCAAGCCGGACGGGTTGGTCACGCTGGCGGCCTGCATCTGTAACTGCATCCCTTCCAAACCGCCCCCGCCTACGGCCAGACCTACGCCGCCATCGAACACGGCGGTCGCGCCGACTTCATCCACGGAGCCGTTGTCGGTTGCGGTGACATCGCTTGCGGCATAGATCCCGCCTTCATAGGTGCGATGGATAATTTCCTTGCGCCACAGGGTCGGGTCGCCGGGGTTGGCGGTTACGGTGGACTGGTTCATACGGACGGTAATAATGTCGCCGTTAGAATACTTGGCGGCAATGGAACCGTCCGCGCCAACGGTGAAGCTTTGCAACTGGACACTGACAGTTGTTTGGCTGGTGGCACCGGCGTTAATGGCTGCTGCAATAGGGCCTCCGCCGGAGGTGTCGGTGCCTATCGGCGAGAAGTGGGTTTGCAGTACCACGTTGTTGGCGTCCAAATCCTTGCTGATCAGGAATTCCGTAGGCAGCTTGATGCGGCCCAGCGTCGCGGTGGCGGTGCCGGCAATCTGGGACGTGCCGCGCAGACGGTTCCCGGATGATGTTACCAGGTTTCCGGAGGAATCCAGTGTGAAGTTACCGGCACGAGTCAGGTAAAAATCGGTGGAATTATTGCCGTTGTTACTGTCGACCCGTTCCACGGCGAAAAAGCCTTCGCCATTAATCAGCATATCCGTGTTGCGTCCGGTAAACTGGGCGCCGCCCTGGCTGAAGTTGGATGCGATTTCGGATACCAGGGTTCCGTTACCGATCTGTACGGGGTTGGTACCGCCTAAAATACCGCTGGGTGGGGTGCCGCCGGTAATGGTGCTGGCGAATACGGTGGCGAAGTTAGCCGAACTGGACTTAAAGCCCAGCGTGTTGACGTTGGCCACGTTGTTGGAAATGACGTTCAGCTTGGTCTGGTTGGCACGAATGCCGGTAACAGCCGCAAACATTCCCTGGGACATGAAACTACCTCCACTTATCTCTCTGAAATCTCTCTGTCACACACGTTTTTAAAAGCGATATGCCTTGCACGTTAAGGATGATGAACCGTTATGGGGCGATTAATTCAGTGATGAACTAAATGTTTTGCTGAGGCACCGGCGCGGCGGAAATTTGCTGGATCTTGTCTGCATCGTAATAGGTGCCGTTGATTTTAACCAGCGCCTTGCCGTGGGTGTTATCAAACATCACGCTTTCCACGGTGCCGGTGACGCTTTTGGGCATGTTGGTCTGGTAATCCCACTCCGGCGAATCGGATGCGTTGGCGTCGAAGTTCCATTTGGCGTCGGGCAGGGTGGCCTCCCTGCCTACCATGGAGCCCGCCTGCGAGAACTTGGTGGCGTTCACCATTTCTTTCATCTGGTCCGCCTGCTCCAGTTGCAACTGTTGGGTCAGCATCTGGGTATTGTCTTGCGGTGCTGTCGGATCCTGATACTGCAATTGCGCCAGAATCAACTGGATAAACCCTTCCCGGTCTAGTTTGCCGGTGCCCAGGTTTTTGCGACCGTTCTGATAGGTCACCTGGTTGGTGTTGTTTTGCAGTTGGGTTAACGTATCTTGCGCGTTGATACTCACGGGGTTCCTCCTTGCCTCTCTATGCCAGAATACTGATGCGGCCGTTGTCGTTCTTGGGGGCGGGGGTGTCGACTTTCGTCAGGCCATCCGTATGGGTTGTTGCGCTGCCGCCAACGGAAAATTCGCCCGGTTGCTGCGCAAAACCCTGTTTATGCTGGAACTGCCCAAATTGATTGAACAGGTTGGGGTTGGGCTGGCCTTGTTGGTTAAATGCCTGTTGCTGGCCGCTTTGCTGAGAACTATGCTGCGATGTCTGTTGCTGGTTGCTTTGCTGGTTAAAATCACGGGTGCTTTCCGGGCTTCCTGCCAGGATCACGCTCAGGCGTTCTACGTTAAGTCCCTGAGATTCCAGCGACTGTTTCAGGCTATCCACCTGGCTTTGCAACAGCTCGTGGCTTTCGCGGGTGCTGGCAATCAAGCGGGCGCTCATTTCCTGGTTGCCGTGGCTAATCAGGTTGATGCGCACTTCGCCCAGGTTGTCCGGGTTCAGGCGGATGATTAATTCCTTGTGGCCGTTTTTCACGCTGTACAGGGCACCGTCAACCACCTGCTCCGTTGGTTGCGCGGCGGTGGATGTAAATTGTGCAATCGGGCCTTCCGGTTTGCCCAAACCTGCCTGAGACGTTGGCTGGCTTGTTGCCAGTCCTTCAGTAGACAAGGGTGCTGTCGGCAATTCAGGCTGGGAGGCGGCTGAAGTCGTATCGACTTCGCTCAGCGTCGCGCTGAAATCGGCGCTCTCCTCATCGGACACGCTTTCAATTTCACCGTTTAACGCTTTCAATTGATCGGAAAGCCCACTCAGCGATTGCAGATGGTTGTCTATCGCTTCGGGAAGGGGGTTGCCCGCCTTCTCTGCTGCGCTTGCCCCTGCCCCGGAAACCGGCAAAGGTGCAATCTCTGGAGCTTGGGCTCCATCTGCTGCTCCTTTGACCGGTAGTTCTATCTGAGGCAGGGAGAGGGATTCGGTGAGTGGAGTCAGGGTTGAGTCTAATGCCAGACCGCTGTCGGCAGTCGAGGGCAAATTTGTTTCAGGTAGATTGGACTCAGAAGGAATAACCGGCAGAGCTTCTGCCGCTGTCATGATTGTACTGCTTGCTGTCGGGAGTGTGTTGTCCGCACTATTTCCTGCTGGGGCCGCTAATTGTATATTGGGCATGGCGGCTGCAAAGGTCGATCCTGCCGCCATATCAGCCTTGGAAGCCTGAGGCTTTAACATCTGGGTGTCGCCCATGCTGGCGATGGCAGGGGTGATTGAGCCGATTGGGGTATTTGTGGCAATGTCTGCCGGGCTGGAAGCTGCAATATCCTGTTGCGGTAAGCTGGGCGGAGCCACCTGGATTGCCAAGGCCACGGGAATACTGAGTGCGGTTTGCAACTGGACCGCGAACTCAATGGAACGTTCAGAGGCGCTTTGGGGTTCGTCTTTCGGTTCGTCCGTCGCGTCTGGAGTTTCAGCGTCAACGGCTTTAGGTTCATCGGCGTTTTCAGTGGTGTTTTGAGGCGCGTTCTCAGTCGTTTCAGCCGTGGTTGTGGCGCCTGTTTGGTTGGTGTTGGAATCTGCCGCCGCTTCGCTAGTTTCCGCTTTTTTGGTTTTGTCGGTGTGGTGGGGTTCGCTTTTTGGCTGCATAGCCTGATTCAAGGCGCTGGAAAATTGCGCGGTCATACCGGCCGTACCGTCAGCGTCCGCCGTGGCGTTCTGCTCTTTTCTGGTCACTTTGCCTTTAGGCTGGGCGCCGAATGAAAGTTTGGATGTCAGATCAATGGAGTGTTGCATTGAATCACTTAATGTCCTTCATTCCGTTAGCGGGGGCTTCTCTTACCGGGTGCTCAGGGTGCGGGCGGAGCGGGTTAATGCAATTTCAGCCAGGAATTCTTCTTCGGCCTTTTCCAGTTGTTGCCGGTACTTGGCGTGGTCTTTGTCTTTCAGGATGTCCAGCGATTTCTTTTTGATCAGGGCCTGCTTCAGTTCTTCCCGAACGGCCATCAGCTTGCGTTCCTGGGCCTGTAGTGCCTGAAAGTCCTGAAAGCGGCTTTGCTTGAGGCGCCAGATGTAGTTGGGGAAGTATTGCATCTGCATCGGGTCCAGCGCCTCATGGGCCAGTTTCTGCTGCTGGTCGCGGAAAGCCTGATCGATCACCGCGTCGCATTCCTGAATTCGCCGGAGGATTTGCATGCGCTTGTGTTCTGCTTCAGCCACTTTCTGCTGGGCCATGTTCAACTGCTCGGTACGGTAATCGAGAACCGCCTGCAGCTTGAAACGGTACTGCTTCAGAGCGATGAGCCTGATCTCCTAATAAATTACGGATCTCTCTTTTTTGTGGGCGCTCCGGTCCGGAACGCCGATTCCCTTCGAACTCGGTTTTTAAATCGGATGGTTCACTTTCCAAAATAGGCTATGTTTGATCCGCTTTTCCTCGTTCATGTGGTTTATTTCCCCTAAACTCAAACGAACGCAGGATTTTCTCAAAGGGCCTGAAATCAAGCTGTTTCATCCGGCAATCCTGTCCGGCTTGCCAGCGGGCAATCAATATGAAGAAGCTGACTGCGGAAGCGCTAATATTTTCCGGGCAATGGCAGCAGGCCGCTGCGTTGAAGCATGGCTTTTTCTATGGGATTGGTAATCGGCGTCGGGCGATTGCCACCAGAGCCTGCATGAGCCGGGTAGCCTTGGCGGAAACGCTCTTGCCGCAGCAGGCTGTTAATAAAGTTGCTCACGTTGGCGTTGGGATTTGACTGGGCCAAAGCCAGAAACTCGGCCGTATCCTCGTCCAATAAAACGCGAATCGCTTTTTTCCTCATTGGTTCTCACTCCCCTAGCAACCTTATGCTAGCCAGTGTGCGGGCCTGTTTCTATTAGTCAATCGGGTAAAGCGTAATGACTTACGGAAATATAGTTGGTTGGGGAATGGCGGCTCCGGGGCGTGACTGGTAAGTTTAATGTGGCTTTCTACGGCTTTGTCTGGAGGGAGAGGGATGAAAACATATCGTTGTCCGTATTGCGGTTCTAAGGACTTTGAATTTCAGGATATTCGCTCGGAATCCGGTGAAAGATCCGGCACGGATTCTGAAGTGTCCGTTAAAGTTCAGGTGGAATGCTGTGCCTGCCACTGGGTTGGAACCTCGGAACAACTGGGCGGCTCGCACTAATCAAACGCAACCTGGAATGACTGCTGGTGCGGGCGATTCGATAGATTGGAGACATGTCGGGAATAGAACATTGCCAGAGAGAGGGAACGCCATTCTGATGAACGCTCGACTTGAGCCCATACGAAGGCTTGTAAGCCGGAGTGGCAAGTCATCGGCTATAGTTCAGATGGGTTTTTCAGCGCTGTAATTGGTTAGATTGGCTGTCTGCGTTAAAAAGATCGGTAAAGGAAAGATACAGATGAATAAGCCGTTCAGTTTCTGGTTTATTTGGTTTTTCAGTGGGACGTAGTGACGAGTGAGGTGTCACATGCTCTAATATAAGCCAGTTTGACGTGCTTGGTATCATGCAGGCATATGAACTCTTACTGACAGATATATCGGACCGTGTCACAAAAACTTGAATCGGGATTATGGATTGAGATTGAATCGGAATGGCTGATGCCTCTTGGGTGACGTCTGCTTCGGCTTTGGAAATGCAGATGTCCGGCCTATTGAGGGTGGGGGCTTCGAGGTGCTGTCGTCCATAATGGCGAGCCATTTTAAAACCGGTTTGCCGGTTTGTGCGGGCCAAAGTTAAACCCGGTGGGCCTTTTGGCATTTTTGCGGATTCAGGGTCGGGTTGTGGTAAACTGAACGTTGATGCCCCCGTAGTTCAGTTGGATAGAACGGCTCCGTCCTAAGGAGCATGTCGGGCGTTCGAGTCGCTCCGGGGGTATTTTTTAATAACTATTCAGGGCATACGTGGGCTTTAGGGCTTTGTTTTATAAAGATAAAACGGTGCCGATGGTTTCGGTGCTGGAAGCGTTCATCAAGAGAGAATTGGCAGTCTCTCCGTTAAAAATATACGCCTGACTGACACCGGTTTTGACTGCATCGATGCAGCTTTGCAGTTTGGGTATCATTCCTCCCGAGATATGCCCCTGGTTCAGCAAATCTTCGGCTTCCTGGCTAGATAATGCGTTAATGACGGACGTATTATTCGTTGCGTCTCTTAATACACCTGCCACATTGGTTAAAATAAAGAGTTTGTCGGCCTGTAATGCGCTTGCGATTTGCGAAGCAAGGTGATCCGCATCCAGCATAAAAGTAGCGCCGGATACATCCGTCCCGATCGGTGCAATGACAGGGATCAGCGGTTGCGATAACAGGAAGCTTATCTGAGACGTATTGATGGTTTCCACGTCTCCGAAATAACCCAAGTTAACTGAGGCGTGTTTTTTGGGCTTTACAGAGAACAGATTTAAATCTTTACCGCTAAGCCCAAGGGCATTCACGTTCACCCGTTGCAAGGAAGAGACAATTCGTTTATTGATACTTCCGCATAGAACCATTTCAGCTACTTCTACGGTTTCTTGATCCGTTATTCGCAAGCCATCAATATGTTTAGACTCTATTTGAAGCCTCGACAGCATTTGGCTAATCTGAGGCCCACCGCCATGAACGAGTAACACCTGAATGCCCTGTGCTTGTAAGGTCGCAATTTCTTGAAATAATGGCTGAACCTGCGTATGCTCACCCAGTGCACTCCCACCGTACTTGATGACAATTGTTTTACTCTTGATTTCTGAAAATGGATTCAAAGTGGTGGTCATTATAGAAACGATATCCCCTGTTTTAGGATGCTTCTGCATAGAGAAGGGCTGTTGCCTCAACTCATGTTATCAAATCCAGCAACGTGGTTCGACTTGTCCAGCCAGATAAAACAAATAGGGGTTAAACTCTACAAAAGCCTCAGGATCCACAGTTTCAATTTGGGCTTAATCCTGTTCCAGATGGATAGAGACACTTCATCCAGCGCACCGAGTGAGACAATCTCGGAAACTTCATCCACTTGATTTAAGGCTTGCAAGGATAATCCATGATTCCTGAAAAAGGCTTGCATCTGCTCGTCACTGTCAAATGCGCTGGCGTAAAATTCCCGGCCCGTTGCGCCAGCTACGGCGCGGCGAAACCGTTTTTGCTGTTCAGAGGTGTTGTTAGCGTCTTCTTTTAACGAGAAATCCGGTGTAATCCACAGGCCGCCATATGTCATCAGCAAGGACTGGATATTCCTGGCAAGGGTTTCCAATTCTTCAACGGATAAATACTGGATTAACCCTTCTGTAATAATTGCAATCGGTTGCTTCGATACAAATGTCCGGGTGGCGGCCTGAAGTTGAGCCAGGTCGAGCGCATTGGCAACCGTTAAATCATAATTCCCCTGGTCTTCCAGATGGTAATGCTCACGGAGCGTTGAGACCAGTGAATGTTTTTCATTCGTCAGTCCGGCAAGATCCGTCTCTGTATATCTGATTTCCGGATCCTGAGTCATCGCGAGCCCTCTCAAGGAAAGTCCGCTTGCCAGTTCAAGCACCTGTTTTATGCCTGATTTTCGGATAGTTGACGCAATGCTTTTATAGCGAACTTCGAAGACCGGGGCATACCAGAGAATCTCCTCCAGGCGCATCTGTTGCGCTTGAAGCAGCGTTTCCAGCGCCTCATCCGCATGGACAAACCGAGCGACCTCTTTGGCAAAAGGAATATCCGAAGCCTGCCGCATGTAAGCGGTCAATTTGGCCGTCAGGCTGATGTTTGCATAGTCTGTATCCATAAACCGTTTCTCTTGGCTACCTGTCCTCACTCCCCACTATACAATGCGGCAGCGCTCAATGCAGTTTCTGAAGCGTCCTGATGTTCAATCTTCCCAAATAGAAGTGCGAGACAGCTTTTTTCTTAACAGGATGATATTAGGCTATACTCTAACAAGTCAGTAGAACACTTGACGATGCTCGGATGAGCGTTTTGAGTGTAAGTTGGGCCTGAAACGTTGATTGTCAGGATTGGGGGGAATGGCATGCACGAAACCAACCTGATTTTTACTATCGCCATCAGTTTGGGGTTGGCGTTTATCGGGGGGTTCATTGCCCATAAGCTTCGGCTGTCTCCCATTGTGGGGTATTTGCTGGTGGGCACGTTAATCGGCCCCTATACGCCGGGCCTGGTGGCCGATATGGACATGGCCTCGCAATTGGCTGAGATTGGCGTCATTCTGCTGATGTTCGGCGTGGGTATGCACTTTTCCATTCAGGACTTGCTGTCGGTGCGCTGGATTGCCTTGCCGGGCGCTTTACTTCAGATAACGGTGGCCACGGTCATGGGGGCTGGGCTGGCCCTGATGTGGGGATGGACCTTGGAGGCGGGGCTGGTGTTTGGCTTGGCGTTATCCGTTGCCAGTACGGTGGTGTTGCTGCGAACCCTGGAAGAGAGGGGCGATCTGGTTTCCCGAAACGGTAATATCGCGATTGGCTGGCTGATTGTTGAAGATTTGGTCATGATCCTGATGCTGGTATTGCTGCCGGCATTAGCCGGTACCCAGGCCCAATCGGCATTGGGAACTACCCATTCCGAGCCATTATCCGTATGGGCCACGCTTGGGCTTACGATTGGCAAGGTGGGCTTATTCGTCTTGCTGATGCTGGTGGCCGGTCGGCGCCTGTTTCCCTGGTTGTTGAATCAAGTGGCAAAATCCGGCTCCAGGGAGTTGTTCACCTTGTTTGTGGTGGGTGTCGCTTTGGGAATTGCCTACGGCTCATCCCATCTGTTTGGCGTTTCCTTTGCATTAGGAGCGTTTTTTGCGGGAATCGTGATTCATGAGTCCCATCTCAGCCATCGGGCGGCAGAGAATGCCCTTCCGCTACAAGATGCGTTTGCGGTGCTGTTTTTTGTTTCGGTGGGAATGCTGTTTGACCCCCGTATCCTGCTGGAGCATCCGCTTCAGGTGCTGGGGGTTGTTGCCATTATTATTCTGGGCAAGTCGCTGGCGGCATTTTTACTGATTCTGGGCCTTCGTTACCCGCCAAGCACCGCGTTCATCGTTTCGGCCAGCCTGGCTCAAATTGGGGAATTCTCGTTTATTCTGGCGGGATTGGGCACCAGCTTGAAGGTATTGCCGGAGCAAGCCCATAGCTTGATTCTGGCGGGGGCGATTGTTTCCATAATGCTGAATCCCATCCTGTTTCGGTTGGCGGATTTCATGGCAACCCGCATTAAAGAAGAGAAGCCGTTAATGACCCATTGGGAGGCGGACTCCCTG
>JAJQJM010000107.1 GCA_021323475.1 Vampirovibrio sp. | reverse complement strand
GTATCACCCGGTTCTGCTGGGTATTACCAAGGCCAGCTTGAATACCGAGAGCTTCATCTCCGCGGCATCGTTCCAGGAAACTACTCGTGTTCTGACTGAAGCAGCCGTGGAAGGCAAAAAAGACTTCCTGCGTGGCTTGAAAGAGAACGTGATTATCGGTCGATTGATTCCGGCCGGTACCGGGTTCCCGCACTTCAAGGACGAACGGTCCGATATGCTGGAAGAAGCGGAACAGGCGTTTGCAGCCAAATCTACGTTGCGCAAGCCTTCCGCCATTCTGGAAGAAATCGAGAGCATGTTCGGCTCGCCTGAAATCTCCGAAGAGACGATGGAAAACCTGCTGATTGATGACTCCTCCATGCATGTTGAAAACATCGGCAGTGGAGAGAGCTTCGAAGACGAAGACTACAGCAGCGACGCTATTCTCGACGAAGAATAATCGAAGCAAATCTATTGAAAAGCCGCCGTTTTAACAGAACGGCGGCTTTTTAGCTTGCTTTTCAATATTATTTCCTCTAAAACCATGCTGTGCAGTTATGCTCTTAAATTCCTTTACCGATCACATCTGTCAGCACCACTGTTTTTCATCATCTTAGTTTGAATTTTATAACCGAGAATGACCAGGCGGCATGCATGGCAGCTTGGCAAAATTACCTGAAAAGGATTCCTCCAATGAACATCGTTTCATTTAACCAACAGCCCAGCCTGACGACTCGTTTGGGAAAACCAGGTGCTTCCCAAACTCAACAGCATTCCAAATTCACGTTTGCAGTCCCTCAATTTGGACGCAGTGATCAATTTCAGCGAAATCACTACATCCCAATGCCAGAATATCCGGCTATTCCTGTTGATGAGTTTGAAGACAATGAGCTGGATCCGCATAATCCCCAAGATCGGGAGCTATTGATTGAAGCCATTTTAGATGATGTAGAAGAAGCACCGGACCTGCACCGTCGGCTTACCAACATACGCAATGAGCATCCACCTGTACGGCGATTCAGCGAGCAACAGCCGGAGCAGTTTATAGAGGCGCTGCGTAATATTGCGGTCACTTATGCTGAGCATGGGCTGCAGGCAGCCAACCAGTCAGTTGATCAACTGATACGTCAGGCAAACAATTCCTAACATAAACTAGCAACAAATTTGGATGAGCGGCTTTTATCCGACAGCATCCAATTTTTACCGACTCAAACACTCGATAAACCATCTCGTTTCCGACCCTCCGTTATTTTCGTTTATAAAAAGATGGTTTAAAGACTGGCGCTTTTCCGGTAGAATATTGGGCGCTTCGGTTCCATAACGCTATGCTCAAACGGCACCATTATGACAACCCAATCCCAGATTTTAAATTTTGAAACCAGCCTCAGCCAGCGGAAACGCCGGAAGGCACTCGGCTGCTTTCATGAAGCCTACCATGCGCAACTGCGCCGGGACTATTCAAAGGCGATTGAAAAATATCAGCAATCAATCGAGTTGTACCCAACAGCGGAAGCCCATACGTTTTTAGGCTGGACTTACAGCTTTTTGGGCGAACTGGAAACCGCCATCGAGGAATGTCACCGGGCCATTGAGGTGGATCCGGATTTTGGCAATCCCTATAACGATATTGGGGCCTACCTGATTGCCCAAGGCAGCTACGATGAAGCGGTGCCCTATTTGCAGCAGGCGCTAACCGCAAAGCGCTACCGGGCCTACCACTTTGCGCATTTCAACCTGGGACGGGCCAAGGAATACCAGGGTGATGTTCTGAACGCCCTGCGCCATTACAAAAGGGCGCTGGAACTGGAACCCCGATACCTGATTGCTTACAAGGCCATTGAACACTTGAAGAAGTGCACGTTGAATTAGGTTGGGAATTCAAAAATACGGCCTTTCAGGATTGAGGACAGGATGAAGCCCTCTGGCCGAAAGGGTTTTCTGCAATTCGGCAATTGCCCTTACGGGAAATAGGGTATGATGGGATGGTTGCATAGGCTGAAAACAGGATATGAGTCACCTCGCTCTTATCGTCTATAATTTTTTGCTGATTCTGGGATTGTTCCTGCTGTTTCCACTTTGGGTCGGCTATTTGGCGTTGGTACCCAAAGCAAGGGCCGGTTTTTGGGAGAAGCTGGGGCATTACCCGCCCGATTTGCTGAGTCGGTTAAACCAACGCATTCCGGGCAAGAAGCGGGTGTGGTTCCATGCGGTATCCGTCGGGGAATTTAACGCCATTCGCACCCTCATTCCTGAATTAAAACAGGAGTTCGATGTCGTCATTTCCACCACCACACGAACCGGGCACGACCTGGTCCAGCGCACCTTCCCGGATCTGCCGGTGCTGTATTTCCCCTATGACTTTCGGGCCGTCATTCAGAAAGTGCTGGACACGGTTCAGCCGGATTTGGTGGTGATTGCGGAAACCGAACTGTGGCCCAACATGGTGGATATGACCACCCGCGCGAAACATTTGCCGCTGCTGCTGATCAATGGCCGCCTGTCCCAACATTCATACCGGGGATATCGATGGATCCGGTTTCTGATCAAGCCCTGCCTACGGCAAATCAGCCATCTCTACATTCAATCCCAGGCGGATGCGGAACGCTTTAAGCAACTGGGCGGACTGTCTCCCGAGCAATATACTGTCGCAGGCAACCTGAAGTTTGACCTGACGCCCACCGTGGATCCGACCAAGCGGGCCATTTTGAAGCACCTGCTGAACATTCAAGACGATGATACGGTGTTGACCTATGCCAGCACCCATTCCGGCGAGGATTTGCCACTGGTGGAAACGTATATCCAGCTCAAGAAGGATTTCCCGGAGCTGAAACTGATTCTGGCACCTCGGCACCCGGAACGGTTGCCGGAAATTAAAACCATTCTGAACAGCAAAGCGCTGAGTTATGCGGTGCGTAGCCAGCTTTCCGAAAACAACCCCAATCAGCAGCCCATTGTGGTATTGGATTCCATCGGGGAATTGCTGACGGTCTACAGCTTTAGCCGCGTGGCGGTGATGGGCGGCAGCTTTGTGGAAAAAGGCGGTCAAAATCCGTTAGAGCCACTGAGTCAGCGGGTGCCGGTCATATTTGGCCTCCACATGCACAATTTCGCGGAAATCAGCCGCATGGTACTGGAAGCCCAGGCGGGTTATCAGGTTAAAAGTCAGCAGGAACTGGCCAATGCCGTCACCGGGCTGCTGACCCAACCGGAAGTACACGATATTGTGGCCGAACACGGGCAGCGATTGATTGAGAACAACCGGGGCGCCAAGGAAATCATTGGCAGCGCCATACGGCGTTACCTGATTTAGCCGCTTTCCGTAAGTCTGATCGCCTAGGAAACCAGCAGTTTCTGCCGGACTTTCTCTTCCAGTAACGGCAACAGCGCTTTGGGGGCTTCGGTAATACTCATTTCCATGGTGCAACCGGCGGCCATTTTGTGGCCTCCACCGCCAAACTGGGCCATCACGGCAGAGACATCGATATCATGCGTATCGCTGCGAATGCTGACCTTGGTAATACCGGATTCGGTTTCCTTGAACACCACGGCAATCAGCACCGTATCCACCCGGCGAATGGATTCCACCAAGCCGTCAATGTGTTCATCCAGGGCATTGTGCTGATTGAGCAGTTCGCGGGTCACTACCGCCCAGCCAATGGTATATTCCGGATTAAACTGGGTTTGCCGCAAGGCGTCCGCCTGCAGCATCACCTGAGACAGTGGCTGCTCCTCGTAAAGCTGCTTGAAAATATATTCCGGGTTGGCCCCAGCGGAAATCAGGGCCGCCGTGGTTTCCATCACCTTGGCGGTAGTATTGCTGTACTTGAACCCCCCGGTATCGGTCACGATGCCGGTATACAGGCAAGTGGCAATGTTGGCGTCCATCGGAATTTTCATGGTCTTCAGAATATCAAAGGCCACTTCCGCGCTGGCGGCGGCGGTGGTTTCCACAATGTTGAGCTTGCCGAAGCGATCATTGCTGATATGGTGATCGATATTGACCGAGATTTTAGCGCCTTCAAACAGCGGACGAGCCAATCCCAGCCGATCGGGAGAGCCGCAGTCCACGGAAATGGCCATATCGTACTGGGGTAACAGCGTGGTGGCCGTTTCCATCCGCAACACTTCTTTAATCCCCGGCAAAAATCGGTACGCATCCGGCATCTTACCGGAAATGACGCAATCCACCCGCTGGATATGCGGGCAAGCCTTTTCCAGCGCAAACTTGAAACCCAGCATGGAGCCCAGCGTATCGCCATCCGGGCCGACATGGGCGGTAATAAAAATGGTTTTAGCCTCGCCGATAGCGGCTATAAAATCCTCGTAAATGACAAGACTCCTTGAAAATGCTATCTTTTGCACACTATTATACCCCGCAATTTTTTCCAGCCCAAATTTTTGAAAGCAAACTCGCCCATGAACAAAGCCGCCTTTATGCATGAACTCCATCAAGCGCAGGGCATTGAAAAACTGGTGCAGGTGGTTGCCCGTCTGCGCGACCCGGTTAACGGTTGCCCTTGGGACTTAAAACAAACCCACCAGAGCCTGAAGCCCTACATGCTGGAAGAAGCCTATGAGGCCGTAGAGGCCATTGACGAAACCCACAAAACCGGTAATCCGGCTTCGCTGAAAGAGGAGTTGGGCGATGTGCTGCTGCAAGTGGTGCTGCACAGCCAGTTGGCGAAAGACGCCGGCACATTTGATTTTAGCGATGTGTGCGACAACATCTCCGAGAAGCTGATTCGCCGCCACCCCCACGTGTTTGGCGAAGTGGAAGCCACGGATGCGGATACGGTAGTGACCAACTGGGAAGCCATTAAAAAGGCGGAAAAGGCCCAGGCCAATGCGTCCGATGATCCGGTGCTGGACAGTATTTTGCATGGCGTGGCGAAAAGCCAGCCCGCTTTAAGCCGTGCGCTGGATACCAGCAAGAAAGCGGTTAAGGTCGGCTTTGAATGGCCCAACCTGGAATCCCTGTGGGAATGCGTGATGAGCGAGTACGAGGAATTTCGCGAGGAAATTCATCAATTGGGCGCTGCGGAAACCATAACACCGGAACAGTTTGAACGACTGGAATCGGAGATGGGCGACATCTTTTTTGCCAGCGTGAACCTGGCGCGGCATTTCAAAATCGATCCGGAAGTAGCCCTGACCAAGGCCACCGCTAAATTCACCCGCCGGTTTCAAGCCATGGAAACGCTGATTCTGCAACAAGCCCAACCCGGCCAATCGTTGGAACAAGCCATGGCCGACCTGGATTTTGAACAATGGGACGACCTGTGGCAGCAAGCAAAAGCCCAGGTCAGCCTGTAATCATCCGAATACCCCGTTGGCCTATCGAGCTTAATTTTTGTCTCTACATTCTTGTCATTTGCAAGGCATGAAACGACAAAGCCATCCGCCTTGCCGAGTCGGGGCACATTCAATAGGCAAAGATAGCAGATTGCCGCGCTCCCGCGGGTCGCTCGCAAGGACAGCATCCTATGTCGTGAATGGAAGAGTCCTGTGTCATGGAAGGGAATACTCCATAATTTTAGACGGTACCTGAATGCCGTATGTTGACTTAAGGTGTTCTTTGCCAAATTATAGGCAGACCATGTAATTCACCTGTGCATTAAGTACCGTGGACTGATTGGATTTTATAAAAATGATTACCACGTATAAACCCTATTTTGCCGGCGTCCATTTAGGTCATAAAAAACGGAACGATGCTGAACAAATCCATCCGTTCAGATTTTACGGGGAAGAACCGCACAAAAATCGCTCGGGAATAGTCGAAGCCCATGTCACAGGGCAGGACGCCGTTTTATTACGGCAAAAAGTAGTGCGGGTGGTTGCGGCCGATGAAGAAGCGATTGAAAAATACGGCAATCGTCATGAGCAACATCCCCAAAGCCAAGAACAGCTTTTAGCCCGCGAAGATTTGATGACGTTTGAAAATAATTTGAAACGTCAGCTTGGGTATAGCCCTGAAGGCACATTTATCGTTCCTGCCAATAATGCCAATCAAAAAGAAGGATTGAGTTAGCGAACTGGACTATTTAGGCTCTCGTAAGCGCAACTATACAGATAACAACATACAAACGGCAGAGCTGATACCTACCCAGTTGTAGGATATAGGGTCTGCCATTTTTGATAGTTTTAGTTTTTTAGTTATCGCTCTAAAAGTTCTTGTTACGACCCTTATTTCCATGTTTTTAAAGCCGGGTTGAAGCACATTTATTGGGTATCCTGCTCAAGCGTTATTTAATGATGATTTGTTGACCTACCCCTCTTTTTGCTAAACGCTATCAGCATGGAATTCACCTGTTTGATTAGAGCATTGAAATGAATAGCATTCCCTCTCACAAGCCACAGTTTGCGGGCGTCTTTTTAGGACATAAACCCAGGAATGATGAAAAAAATATCTATCCTTTCCGTTATATAGATCCAAAAAATCAGGTATTAATGCTTGCCCATGTCACAGATCAGGCTGCTGTCGAGTTACGAAAAAAAGTGGGACGAGTCGTTGACCTGGAGAAAAGGGATATTGAAGCAAACGGCAACCGTATGGAGCCCAGAAGCCAAGAACAATTAGAAGCCAGAGCCGACCTCAATACCTTTGAGCAGCAATTAGAAGCACGGCTCGGTTTATGGCCCTATAACCCGTTCATCATTCCCTCAAAACCCACCGCCCGAAAGCGGGGAGAACAACTGAAATCTCACGCCTCTACTTAAGGGCACCCCAAGCTCAAGCAATAGCCTGTGAGTTTTCCACTTCAACTGTAGAGCTTTTATCCGGGCATTAGTCAGTTGGAGAATACTCTTTTTAAAATTTTATAGCGGTTTTCAGTTTTTTATTCAACCACCTGAAAACAATAGGAAACAGAGGGTTTTCAGCATTTTATAGATGAGCAATAACACAGCTATAAATTAAAAACTTGTTTTTATTTTTTAAAATATATGGAACAATGTTATTAGACAGGTGTCTAATATCTTTGTTGGGAGTCTAATATCCAACCCGGTAGTACCCAGTTAGAGAGACATCGGTAGTACAGCTTCAAAGAAAAGTACAAACAACCAATCGAATTTCGGCTCGGGAGGTTTTATGACAAGTGATGTTTTTACCTTATTACTGGACAATCGCGTTTCCGAATTGAGTGATAAAGCTGTGGAAAGTGGTTTGAGCAGAGCAGAACGCGTGGAACTGAAAGCCCTGACCGAACATCAGGACAAAGCCCCGGCCGTAGTGCACCGTATCCGCATTCTGGCTTCCAAGTTGGCGCAAAAAAACCAACTGGGCCTGTGGCTGCTACGGTTTTCCAAACAATGCAAACAAAACCTGGCGGAACTGGAAGCCTTGATCCATTACGGGCAAAGTCGCGCCGTTTGGGAAATTGCTTACCTGTACCGCAAACAGGCCGGACAAAAATTAACGGATATGGAAAAAAGCGAACTGGAATACCTGACGCTGTATCACGATAGCCCGGATGTGATGCGGATTACCGAATTGAAGTTGAAAGCGGATTTCGGTAACCACACCTCCGCCGAGCGTCAGGAACTGGCCGCCCTGCAACGCAACCTGTACCGCGACGAAGGCATACCCAGCCACCTCATGGAAATGTTGTGGCCCAGCCAGCGCCCCATGCATCTTGACTTAAGCCAAATCAGTTAAGCGCACGAAATAAGGACCTGAGCATGTTAACACTGCTGACCTCCTCCAACCTGATATACGCCGCCGTAACCTATGCCGCCATTCTGGCCGTGGTCACCATTTGCCACAACACCAAATATCAGTACGCAGTTGCATACTGCCGGTCCCATATCAGCAACGGTCGCTAAGCATCATCATAGGGGCGCAGCAACCCTTTGTAACAGGTTAACGTTCTAGTGGTAAAGCGTGGAAAGTAGAGTTTAAATCAACCATTCTGCAGCTCGATGAGATCCCCAAGTTGAGTACCGGAAGCTGCAATAGTGCCGGCTGGAAGTTCCAGGACGGCACGTCCTCCTTTGACGAACTTTGAAATTCGCCAGGGCTTCATCCGCTCTACCAGGTGAACCACCGTGTTCTGCTTGTCCACGAAAATGGCGTCAAACTCAAACCGCATAAAAAAGGAATGGATATCGTTGCAGGGCACAATCCACAGGCCCACTTCCGACGGCAGACCCGGCTTGCCCATTAAACCCATCAGGCGCGTGAAGTAATTGTCCGCCACCCGTACATCCGCGGCCACCGTTTGTTGCCGGGTTACATTGAAGGCCCGCTTACCCATTGCCCCGCATCTCCTATCCTTACTCCATCAAACCAAGTAACCTCATTATAGGATAGGACGCCCTTTCTGACGGGAGGATCTCCACCCTTCGGACTATACACCTCCCCTGAAAAATTGATCTCAAGGCGTCCAATATCCAACCTTCAGATGATGAGTTGCCCTAATCGGCTGAGATATGATTAAGTAAGATTACATTAAATAAACGAGTGTGGAGAAAGGTTCCGGTAGGACTAGCGCCCAGGGTGGTGCGGCCAGCAGGCGTGTTTGCCTTCAATCATCTTGATAGTGTGGAAAAATTTGATCCGATTTTTAGTGTGGAAGTGTGTCAGGAGCTCTAGGAGATTCGTAGCAATATGATGAGAAGAATTCAATCTTCCGAAATTACCGTGTTCATCGTGGATGATAACGCCAATCACAGCGCCGGCATCAAGCAACTGCTGGAGCTTCAGTCCGATTACCACCTGGCCGGCATCGCCACCAACGGCGAAGACGCTGTCAAAAAGCTCAGCGAAGCCAAAGTGGACATTGTGCTGATGGATATGAGCATGCCCGAAGTGGACGGCGTGGCCGCCATTCAGCAACTCACCGCCATTAACCCCAACCTTAAAATTCTGGCCCTGACCGGCTACGATGATCCCGATCTGATCTTCCGGGCCATGAAGAACGGCGCCAAGGGCTATATCCTTAAAACCATGGTGACTTCCCAGCTCATCGCCGCCATTGAGGAAGTGCTGAACGGCAAAGTATACCTGCCCCCCAGCCTGGCCACCAAATTCTTCGATGAGTTCCAGAGCCGCGTCAGCAAAACCAGCCGCCCCGACCCTACCAAACAAGCGCTGCTGGGCTACCTGACCTCTCGCGAGAAAGAAGTGCTGAAGCTGCTGACCGAAGGCATCACCTACAAAGGCGTGGCGGATAAACTGGTCATCAGCGAAACAACCGTCAAAACCCACGTCAACAATATTTTCCAAAAGTTGCAGGTCAACGATCGCACCCAGGCGGTATTGTACGCACTGCGCTACGGCCTGGTGGAAGGTGGTTCCAACAACGCACCGACCCAGCCCATCGCCGTGTAACCTAAGCGTTCCGCGATTGGTTGCAGACGCGATATAATAAATTTATACCCAACAAAATCCCCGGCCCAGGCATTCGGGGATTTTGTTCTGAAAGGCAGAACGAGTGAGTGATATTCAATCGGGCTTAAAAAAGCTCCAGTTAGACGGGCTTTTCGGCCACCTATGTTCGTCAACCGGCCTGTACTCCAAGGAAACCTTCCTGAGCCTGTACAGTTGCATCACCCGCATGGTGCGGGATCATCGCATGTCGGGCTTTGTCATCACACGGACCCTGGAAGACGAATCCTTCGAGACGATGGCTCATGCCCTGGAGGGTATTAACGGCCTGCCGCTGTTTCGCTTCAACGAGCCTGACTTTTTCCCGTCCGGCACCGGCATTTGCGATCAGACCGGCTTTTTAATCGTACTCACCGATCGGATGTGCGCCACGCTGTTCTGGTCGGCGGCCACGCACCAAACTTTCCGCATGTACGATGGCGGCTGGACCTTCCACCCTGGAGACAGCCGCACCATTGCCACCCAGATTATCGCCCATATCGATAACCCGTCGCTGGACCATCTGCTGAAGGAAACTCCGGTCGATCGCCGGTATGACGATAAATTGAATGTGTTGATTACATCCCTGGTGCATGGCCTGGAAAACCGCAACCGGGAACTGACCGTAGCCCTGGATCAGGTGCAACTTTTAAACAAGCGCAACGTGGATACCGAACGATTAGCAGCCATTGGTCAACTCTCATCGGTAATCGCCCATGAAATCCGTAACCCACTGGGCCTGATTGATTTATACGCCAAACTGACCGAAGACCATTTGGGCAAACTGGAGCTGAGCGAACAAGACGACAAAAAAGCCCTGCTGCTGAAAAACTTATCCCTGATTCGTCAAGCCACCGGCAGCCTGGAAACCATTCTGTCGGAATTAACCAGCTATTCCCGTCCGTTGCAATTAAATTCGAAACCAACCGATATCCATACGCTTGTGCGGGATATCTGCGAATTCTATCGGCCTTCCTATCAGGAAAAAGAGGTTAACCTGGTAATTCCGGATGCACACACCACGGAACGTTTGGACATTGATAGCGATAAAATTCGTCAGGCCTTAATCAACCTGCTGAAGAATGCGCTGGAAGCCTCCGCAGCCGGGACCACCGTAACCGTACAAGTGGTGCATCGCGCTGGCGATCCGCAGCTCTACATCAAGGTGACGGATGAAGGTAAAGGGATCGATTCCAACAATATTAAAAAGCTGTTTACGCCGTATTTTTCAACCAAGGGCAGCGGCACCGGACTGGGGCTCGCCCACAGCCGCAAAATTCTGCAAGCCCACGGCGGCAATGTGGAACTGCTTTCCAGCGAGCCCGGCAAGGGCAGCACATTCGCCCTGATTTTGCCCCGCCCCTTTCAGGAGTAGGACACCGATTACGATGACTCAAACGCTTTTCAAACGCTTGAACCACGGGCTCATTGCCTTGCTTCTCATCAGCCTGACGCTGGGTAGCGGCTGCGATATGAAACTGCCGCCCATGCCCTGGGATCCTCCGCCGGACCCAAAAGCAAAAGACGCCAAAGCGGGAGAGCATGGAGCAGCAGAAGAGGAAGCGGCCGCTGAAGAGGCGGCTCCCGCCGAGGAAGAGACTGGCCCACCGGATGAAACCGCCCTGTTGCCCCCCGCCATGAAAACCCTGCCTTACGAGGAAGTCTCCATTCCGCTGAAAGATCAGTTGATCGTCTATGGACGGTTATATGATCCATCCATGAAGCCGGAGGGAACCGAGGAGGAGACGGCAGAAGCCTCGGAGGACGAGGAATACAAAGGCCCCAAGTACCCGCTGGTGATTCTGTTACATGGCCTGAACCGGGACCATGTGGTCTGGAATGACTTGCCCGCCCTGCTGGTGAAAGCCGGTTACTCGGTGTATGCCATGGACCTGCGGGGACACGGCAAAAGCAGAATCACCACGCACAAACGCAAGGTCAGCTGGCGCCTGCTGAAGCCGGA
>JAJQJM010000106.1 GCA_021323475.1 Vampirovibrio sp. | reverse complement strand
ATCCGGTCGGGCCGAATATCCTCCGCCAGCATGCTAAGGGAAATATCCATCACAATCATCATATCCACGGAATTGACCGGCACTCTCCCGACTACCGTGGGGCGAGCCAGGGCAATCACCAGGCACGCGGAAAGCAAACTGCATGCGCCGGGAAGTAATAAGCGCTTCCACAGGGGTGGTTGTTGCCGAATCTGCTCAACCACGGCGGTATAACTGAAGTGCAGGGCTATTTGGTGTAACCGCCGCCGCAACTGACGCATATAGAGCGCCCAGCCTACGGGAATCAGCAATAACAGCGCCAAGGCCCAAGGCCACTCAAAGTAGAACGCGCTGATGTCCTGAACGCCAATCATCGGGTAGCTTGCCCTTCCTGGACTAAGGCGGCCACAATCGAAATAGGATCCTGATCGGTTGGCGCCATCGCGGCTTTGCCTGTTTGGGTCAGTATTTGCAAGGTTTGTTGCATCTGCTGCCGGGCCTGTTGTCCGTAAGCATGGCGAAATGATGGGTTGTTCGTATCGATCGCTGAGATTTGGCCGGTTTCCGGGTCCGTCACGCTCAGCAGGCCGATGTCGGCGGGCACTTGAGCCTCCACAGAATCTTGCAAGACCAGATAGACCAGCTTGGTTTGACGGGAGAGCTGGCCCAACGGGCTTTTCCATTGGGTGGATGTGGATAGGAAATCGCTCAGAAACAGGACAGTGCTGTTCTTTTGGGCTAGGTGCGCTAACTTTTGGCAAGCGTCCGGCAGCGGATCGTTCGGTAGTGGGCCGCTAATCGGTTGGTTGGCCGTATCCAGAAGGGTTTTGGTAATATGCTGCAAGTGGACATAGCCGGTTTTTGGCGGAATAATACGGGTATCGTTCCCGGTAATCAGCATAGCGCCCAGTTTATGGTTGCCTTTTTGGGCCAGCAGACCCAGCAGTCCCGTCAGATCCAGCGCATGGCGCAACTTGCTTTTTTGCCGGCCAAACCGCATGGAAGGCGTGAGGTCGACGGTCAGCCACAACGTTAGTTGCTTTTCCTCGTGATACTCCCGCACATGGGGCGTCAGCGTGCGGGCAAACACGCTCCAGTCAATCTTGCGGATATCATCCCCTGGCATGTATTCCCGCAAGTCGGCAAAGTCCAAGCCTTGCCCCCTTAAAATGCTGCGTTGCTCCCCGCTTAAGGCATACCGAAGCTGGTGCTGCAGCATGGCCTCTAACCGCTTTAGCAAGGCGTCTGCGTTTTCCGGCCGATAAGAGGCGTCCGGCGCTGGCGGCAAGCAGGCCAGCGGATTCAAAAGCGGGTCCAGCCATCGCAGCAGGGCCTGCATCAGTTTATACTCCCGTCATGGTGGGGGCGGGAACGGTCGCGCTAATCTCACTCAGCAGCGTGTCAGGGGTCAATCCGTTGGCCAAACCTTCATAAGAGAGAATGACGCGGTGCCGCAGGCAATCATGAACCAGCTTTTCAATGTCGGATGGCGTCACATACGTGCGTCCGTTCACCAGGGCCATGGCTTTGCTGGCATTCGCCAACGCCAGAGAGCCCCGTGGGGATGCCCCGTATAAAATGTTCTTTTGGCCGGGTTTGCGGGTGGCGTCAATTAAATCCACAATGTACTGCATCAGCTTGGGATCCAGATACACGCTATGGGCCTGGTTTTGCATGGTTAAAATGCTGTCTTTGTCCAGCAGAGGCTCCAGTTCCGGTAGTGCTTCCCCGCTCATGCGCTGGATGATGACCATTTCTTCTTCCGCAGACGGATATTGAATCAGCAGCTTGAACAAGAAGCGATCAAGCTGGGCTTCCGGCAGGTTAAACGTGCCTTCGGACTCAATCGGGTTCTGGGTGGCCATCACCATAAACGGTTCGTTCAGCGGGAAGGTTTCCCGCCCAATGGTCACCTGATGCTCCTGCATGGCTTCCAGCAAGGCGCTTTGTACCTTGGCAGGCGCCCGGTTGATTTCATCCGCCAGGATAAAATTGGCGAAAACCGGCCCCACTTCCGTGCTGAATGTGCCGCTGGAGGGGTTGTAGATGCGGGTGCCGATTAAGTCGGATGGCAACAAGTCCGGGGTGAACTGAATCCGCTTGAAATCCACGGACATGACCTGGCTCAGGCACTTTAGGGTCAACGTTTTGGCAAGGCCCGGCGCGCCTTCTACCAGAACGTGCCCGCCGGTAATCACGGCGATGATCAGCCGCTCCAGCAGATGCTCCTGCCCCACGATGATCTTTTTCAACTCGTAGAGTACGCGTTCCAGTATGGCTTGGGTCTCTTGGGCCTGACTCTCTATCAGTTTGCTCATAAGCCTATTTTACACCCGCGTTCGTCTTTGGGATCGCCCGGTTGGTGTCGGGCTGCTTATTGGGAAAGCGTCGGCAATGCCAGCGCATGGTGCACCGCATCCAGCATGGCGGCGACCGAAACATTCAGGCACACCGGCTTGTCGCAGTTTTCGTTGCGCACGTCCCATAAGCAGGGGCGGCAGCTTAAATCGGACACGGATACGGCCTGAAACTTCGGATCTTCCAAGGGCAGCAGCTTCTTTTCATCCGTCGGGCCGAACATGGCGACCAACGGTTTTTGATACCCAACCGCCAGATGCATGGGCGAGGAATCCACGCACAGCAGCAAATCGCTTTCCTGCACCAGCGCGGCCAATTGCCGCAAATTTTTGGTTTGCCCGTATAAATTGGTAAAGCGGGGCAATTCCTGCGGTAGCAGTTTCAGGATTTCTTCCACGGCGTCCCGGTCATCCGGCCCACCGACCAGATACACCTTGTGCCCTTCACGGGTCAACAACTGCACCAATTCCGCCCAGCAAGACGGGGCCCAGCTTTTGAGGATATTTTTTTGCACACTGATTTTGCTGACGCCGGGGTGCAGCAGAATTTTCTTTTCCGGCTCATCCGGCTTTAAAATGCCCTTGGCCCACAGTAAATCTTCCAACAACGGTTCCTTGAGGTGAGGCACCACCGGGCTCATGGGCGTGTATTGGTCCTTCAGCAGCCATTCCAAAAAGCTTTGGGCCAGCGCGAAATACATTTTGGCGGCATAGCCCTTGCGATCGTGCTTGGGAGCCAACGGGGCTTCCACGGTTAAAAGCCGTCGGCTGACCGCGCCGGTTTTAAAACCGACCCGAACCGGAATACCGCTCAGGAACAGCAGCACCGGAATGAACGGACTGCTGCCGCTGGAAATCACCACGTCGAAATACTTGCTCCGCAGCATGCCCCAAAGCTGAAAGAACGTTTTCAGGCGGGATTGCCCTTGCACGTTCAGTTCTTTCACCGCATCCACGTTCGCCAGCAATTCTTTGACGGAACGGCTGCGGTCTTCCAGAAACAGGGTGGTATGCGCCTGGGGCAGATGTTTGCAAACTTCCTCAATCACCGGCGAGAACAGAATTTCATCACCGATGCCGCCGAAGTTGATAAAGGCGATCTTCTTGATGGTTTCCGGCTGCATTTAAAGCTTTCCCTTGAATACGTTTGGGTTCTGCGGCTCGGTCAGTTTGGCCAGCGCTGCGACCATAAACCAGAACAGCAGGTTCACCGAGGGCCTGTACCAGATCGTATCAAATATTCCATACATAAAGGAACCCACGATGCCGGTAAGCAAAGACCCGGCAATGATTTTTTGTTGCAGGGTGAGGTATGCGGAATCGATGGCCAGGAATGTACGTAAAATCAGCACCAGTAAGAGAGACAAAAAGATGGTTAAGCCAATCACGCCTTGCTCCACCGCGATTTCCAGCGGTACGCTGTAAGCGCCCAGGGCGTTGTAACCAGGCACCATATAAAGGCCGTACACCAGTTTAAATGTGCTGTTGCCAGGCCCAATACCCACTACCGGGTTGTCTTTCACCATATTCATGGCGCTGTTGTACACGTTTAACCGGTACGAGATACTGCTGTCTTCGCGCATGGCGAAAATAGAGGCCACCCGCGTACGAATTTTCTCGGAGGACAACACACCACCGGCAATAGCCAATACGCTAACCAACAGAATGATGAGCCACGCGGGTTTCATCCACTTGAACCGGGCGAGTTCTTTATCGTGCCATACCAGGTGCCCCAGGTAGCCGAACATGCAAACAAACATACCGCCAATGGCCAGGAATCCGCCTCGCGAGCCGGTCAATATGATGGCTACCAGAATCAGGGCCGCCGCACCCATGCAGCCCAGCGAAATCCAGAACGTTTTTTTGCGGAATAACAGCAGCGCGCACCCGGCGGCGGCCGCAAAACAAGGTGTCAGAAAACCGGCTAGCAGGTTGGGGTTTGCCGGTTGCAGCGAGCCAAAAATACGGCTCATCTGTAATTCCGGGTTCAGTGTTGGGTCGGTCCAGGTGGCGCGGGGTTCAATGTGGTTAATGTACTGGTAAAAACCCAATACGGATTCGCTCAAGCCAATCACGGTCAGCAGGCCCATCAATACGCCGATGGTGGTGCTGCCGTTTTCGCTGATGACCCGAAACACCACGTAACCAGCCACAAAGGTCATCATCTTGGCCAAGCCAATCAGGCTGGTGTGGAAAAACGAGGAAAATGCCGTCGATAAAACCGCCGATGCCAGAAAACAGATGACCAATATATCGATAATCGTAATGCGCGACAGGATGGCGGGCCGAAAAAAGGCCCATCCGACCAATACAAGCATAAACAGCAGAATGGTAACCGCGCCAATGACCCCGGTGCTCTGATAAGACAGCAGAACAAACAGGCCAATCACGCCAATCACCATCACAAAGCGGAACAAGGCGCCGAACCACAACAGCTTGGGGCTAGGCCCGCCCAGCTTGCCAGCCGCTTTATAGAGTCCGCCCAGGAAGCCGGAGTTGCGAATCCAATCCGAGATGGTGAGACCGGAGGTTTCGGCCAGGCTAACCCAGGGCCGAAGCAGCAGGGAACTCTCTAAGGCGGACTTCAGGAAGGTCATCGCTTAATGGGCTTGCTTGGATGAAGTTTCAGCTTTATGGGTGCTGGACGCCTGTTTTGCATCGGCTTCCCGTACATCCACAATGGCGCCGGGCAGCCGGTAATTGTGGCCTTCCACTTCAATACCCAAACCGATTTTTACCTTGATGCCCTCGGTCACATAGCCGTCCTTAGTGAATAACGCATGATCCTTCAGCGTAATCAGATAATCATAGCCGTACGGATCCGCCGGATCTTCCATGGTTTTAAGTGTGCCGCTCGGCAGCATGTAAGAGGTTTGCCGGGCTTTGCGCTGCACGTCCAGAATCGAAACTTCCCCGCGAGGCTGGTTGCGGATGGTGATGGACAGCTTTTTACCAGGCGTAAACAGGTCAGGCTGAAGGGTTTTCAGGTTTCGAATGTAAATGGTGTAGTGGATATCGCCCTCGCCTTCGATCATCTGCCCGGAGGTTTGGTACATGCCGGACTGTACAGCCATAATGCCCAACGCAACCAGCAGGGCCAGGGCCAAGCCGCCAAAATCGATGATGTTGATTTTGCCGAACAATTTTCCGGAAGAATCGATGATCATGGTGGTATCTGTCTCTCTATTCGAATGTCTGCCTGTCTTGTTTAAAGGAAAAACCGCTATACCTGCATGGGGCTGCTGCCCAGATTTTTCAGCAGGGAATCATCCAGATTGTCCAGCGCGGCTTGAAGCTCTTGCTGGTTGGTCGTGGCGGCGCCAAAGCGTTTTACCACAATGCTGGCCGCCAAGTTGCCTAAAATGGCCGCTTCCGTCATGGTGGCGCCTGCGGTCAGAGCCAGCGTCAGGGTTCCTACCACGGTGTCGCCCGCACCGGTGACATCAAATACCTCACTGTGGTTAAACACCGGAATATTCGTGGCCTTGGGCGGCTGATTATCCGTCTGCCGTTCAAACAGGCTCATGCCACTTTCGCCACGGGTAATCAGCACGTTCTGGCCGTTGGTTTTTTCCAGCAGATCCTGCCCGGCCTTTAGTACATCCGCCGGGGTATTCAGGTCGAAGCCCACATTACGCTCGGCTTCCGGCTGGTTGGGGGTTAAAATGGTCGCCCCCTGGAACGCGCTTAAATCGCCCTGGCTGTCCACGGCCATAATCAGCCCGTGTTTTTTACTGAGGGCCTGGCAATGCGCGATGACGCCCGGCGTAAACACGCCCAGCCCATAATCGGAAAGCAGCAGTGCGTCAAATTCCGGTGCCAGCTTGCTGAGAGTGTCCATCAACTGGTTTTCCACCTTGGCGGACACCGGTGCGGAGGACTCCCGGTCGATTCGCACGATTTGCTGCGTGACGGAATGGTTGGCAATGCCCGAAATGCGGGTTTTAGTGCTGGTCGGACGGTCCTCGTCCTGAATCAGCCCTATACTATCAATGCCGTCCCGCTGCAAGGCGTCGATCAGCAGGGAGCAGTAATAATCCTTGCCGGAAACGCCCACGATAGCCGTGCGTTTGGCGTTCAGTTTGGCAACATTATGCGCCGCGTTGCCCGCCGCGCCCAGAATGATATCGGCCCGCTGGTGCCGCAGAATGAGTACCGGCGCTTCGCGCGATAGCCGGTGGGTCGCCCCGTAGACCATTTCGTCAATTACCAGATCGCCCACCACCAGGATGCGCCCCTGGTTGAGTTTTGAAATTAGCTTGCTCAACGTGTCTTTCATACGCACCATCATACTCGTAAGCCGTGGAAGGGTAAAGCCGGGGCGCCGTTATTGCGGCACACCGCTTTCCTGTTTCTTGAGGCTGTCTTCCAGCGCCTTAATCTGAGCCTTGACCTCTTCCGGGTTCGCCAAGCCGCTTTCTGCCTGTTTGTAGTATTCCAGCGCCTGACGAAAATCCGTGTCGGCTTCTTGCTTGAGTTGTTTCAGTTTAGTTGTGTCCGGCTTCGGGGATTCTTCCAAGGTTTTGGCCTCGGTCATAGCCTTATCCGCCTTGGCCTCGTAGGAAATGCCCAGCCCCTTCAATACTTCCGCCTTGTTAATGCCGGGTTTGTCCATAACCTGTTGGAAGGTGGCAATGGCTTTGTCATAATCGCCCTTCATCTGGTAGGCGATGGCTAGGTTATAGGTAGTGGTCGGCTCTTCCGGCTGCAGATCGTGGGCGGCCTCCAGGCGGGAAACGGCTCCTTCATAGTCTCCGGCGTTCATCATGGCCTGGGCTTTCTGGTTTAACTCGGATAGGGAGCGTTGATAGACCACGTCCTGCTGACAACCGCTACTGGAAAGCAGTATGCCAAGTGCCATAGAAGTAAAGATAGGATGTTTAAGCCGATCCGGAATGAACATAGGTGTATGCCTCTCTAGTTGAGCACGGTATGCGCGATATGAGTATCTATAAATTCACGAATGACTTGAGGGTAAAGTTGATGTTCCTGCTCCAGAATGCGGGCAGCCAGTGTTTCAGGTGTGTCGTTTTCCAGTACGGGAACCCGGCTTTGGCCCAAAACGGTGCCGCCGTCTACAATGTTCGTTACCAAATGCACGCTGCACCCGGACTCCAGCTCACGATTCGCCACCACGGCCTGATGTACCTTGATGCCCAACATGCCTTTGCCACCATAAGCCGGTAGCAGGCTGGGGTGGATGTTGATGATGCGGCCCGGATAGGCCTCCAGCAAGGGCGCGCTGATGATGCGATCGTAGCCCGCCAGCACGATGATATCGGCTCGATGGGCTTTGAGGGCATCGGTTACGGCCTGATCAAACGCGACCCGGCTTTCAAACCGGGATTTTTCGAAAACGGTCGTGGGGATGCCTTTTTCTTGAGCAATGGTTAGCCCGACGGCATCCGCATGGTTGGAAATCACAATCGCAATCTCCGCATTGGGAAGCCGTCCTTGCTCTATGGCGGTTTGAATGGCCGTAAAGTTACTGCCTCGCCCGGAGAGCAGGATTCCTAACCGGCATTTGGACTGATGAACCTGGCTCATTGAATGATGACCTTGGATTGGCCCTGAGCCGGCACCAACCTGCCGATAATGGCCGCTTTCTCATCGGTGTGCCGGTCAAACGCATCTAGAACGGCCTGAGCCTGCCCTGCATCCACGGCCAGGATATAGCCGATGCCGCAATTAAAGGTATGCCACATGGCCTCGTTGGATAAATTGCCCAATGTCTGCAAGTACGGGAAAATGGCTGGCGACTGCCAACTGGAGGCGTCAATCTCCGCGGATAGTTCCGGGGTCAGCACCCGAGGAATGTTATCGTAGAAGCCGCCGCCGGTCACATGCACCATGGCATGCACCGCATCCGGTAATTGTTTCAGAATGCTCAGCACGGATTGCACGTAAATTCGGGTGGGCGTCAGTAGCACATCCGCCAAAGTGCCACCCAGTTCCGGCACATGGGCCGATAAATCCAGTTGATGATCGCTGAACAGGATTTTTCGCACCAGGCTGTACCCGTTGCTGTGCAAGCCAGAACTGGCAAGCCCAATCAGCACATCGCCTGCTTTGGTTTGATCTTTTCGTGGATACAGGTTGGCTTTTTCAGCTACGCCCACGCAAAAGCCAGCCAAATCGTATTCATCCTTGGCGTAAAAGCCGGGCATTTCAGCGGTTTCTCCGCCAATCAGCGCGCAGTTGGCTTGCTGGCAGCCTTCGGCAATGCCGTTCAAAATTTGCTGGAGTTGCGCCCCTTGAATCTTCTGCGTAGCCAGGTAATCCAGAAATACCAGCGGCTCGCCGCCGTTCACCAGAATGTCGTTCACGCTCATGGCCACCAAATCGATGCCCACCGTGTCGTGTTTGTTGGCCTCAAAGGCCAGTTTCAGCTTGGTGCCGACCCCGTCGCAGGCGCACAGCAACACGGGCTGCCGGTAACCTTCGGGAATTTCAAACGCCCCGCTGAACCCACCAATACCTCCCAGCAGCCAGGGTTTGCTCGTTTGCCCGGCTGCATGGCGGGCAATATCCACCACGGCCTCCGCGCTTTTCAAATCCACGCCGGCTTGTCTGTAAGCCTCATCGGAAGAAATCGTCGTCATGAAAAACCTCTTTGGCTGCTTCCAGCGCCTAGGGTAGCCTAAAATCAACGCCCTGTCACGAGGGGGGAGCTGTCTGCTTCGGGCTGGCCGGTTCAGTTTCCTGTGGCGCTGGTCAGGCTTTGGGCGATGAGAACATGTTCCGATAGGGGTTCCGGTGGATGCAGAAAGGTCAGGATGTTTTGCAGCAAGCTTCTTTGCCGCTCCGGGTAAAGCGGATAAAGCGGATTAAACAAGCTGGGGTGATATTTTGCCAGATCCAGCGCAGTTTGATTGTGGCAGTTGGTACGCATCAGGTTATCCGGCCCTAAATAAGGAATTAACGCTTTGACGGTTTCGGGATTTCGGGCTTTGATGGCGGCCATCAGCGGGGTGGGTGCCTCCGGGTCGGGGCCTTCCACCGTGTTCAAATCAAGCCCTTGTTGCCGGCACAGCTCTATGTCGTCGGCTTCTCCAACTGAGGCCAGCGTAAAGAGGGTCTTCAGCCCTAATGAGATTTGTTTGAGCCCGTTCTCGGCGGCGGATGAATCGGGCGGCGGGATGGGTTTATCCAGTAGCGGGCTTTCCAGATGGCTTAAAAGCGTTCGAACCTTCTCAAGGGAATCCTTACGGTTGGCTCCGTTGGCAGGATCATGGGCTGTAAGCGTATTGAGCGTACTCAGCAGCTCCCCTTCAGCCGTAGACGGGCTTGAGGAAGGTGACACTATGTGTTGCAGATCAAGCCGGTCTTGATCTGCCTCGGGTGCGCTGTCCTGAGTGAGTTTCGGCAGCGTATGAAGCAGGCCCGGGTATAGGATTGGGATGTGTATATTCAGCCCCACATTTTGCCGAAATGGGTGCTTGAGTTGAGTCCCGTAGGAGTGAAGACTGGTTTGGATCATGGAAAATCACTCTTTCAGTCAGTCTGTCAACGAATCTCGATCGGAATTCGTTGTGATGTATGAAACCCTTGAATGAGGCTGTGTTAAGCAGATTGCGCCAGAAAATGATTAATCGCTTGGGACGTTGAGCCGAGCGTGGGTAATGTGGAGTCGCTCAAACGCCGCCAAACTCGCGGAAGCGCGTGAAACCTCGGATCTGACCGCCGCTTCCGCAGGTGGGGCGAGCGCAGCTTGTACGGCGCTGGGTGGAGCCGGGAAGCTTGCCTTGAGCTGGGGCGCCTTGCCTCGGAAACCCATCATGAGGCAACACAGTAGAATTACCATTGCCAGGGGCAACACGGTTAGTCCACTTCTCACTACAAGCCTTACTGCGAATTTCAGGATGAAATTGCGCAGACCACGCAAACGGGGCATTATCTCTCTCACATACGTTGCGATAAACGCTGATGCGCTTACCCCAGTCTAACACATACCAAATGTTATTTTTAAAGAAAGAAGATGGGGCGAGTGATGGGAATCGAACCCACGTATACCGGAACCACAATCCGGGGCCTTAACCGCTTGGCGACACCCGCCATCTTGGGAAAATTATTTTAACCAAGTCCGGCAGAATCCTCAAGCCTCTTTTTTAGAACTGTTTCAGGAACTGTTACTTTTGGGCGCTCGTCCCTGGGGTCCGTGTGCTATCATCATCGTGATATGAAAAGGCCAAATAAGCTGACTGCGGTAATTTTAACCGGCTCTCGTGATTCCCACGGGCCGCTGACCCAGGGCATGGGCATCCAAAGTAAAGCCATGCTGCCGGTTTTGGGCAAGCCCATGGTGTCTTATGTCCTGGATGCTTTGGCAGCGACCAAATATTTGCCGGACATTTATGTCAGCACGGCCGATCCGGATGTCGTCTCCCTGAACGGCCCGGTGCCTTTTACCTGTCTGCCAAGCGAGGATCAGGCGGTGCGTTCCCTGCTGGGCGCTATGAACCGTTTGCCGGATGCGGAATGGGTGCTGTTCGTTTCCGGCGATCATCCGCTGCTGACTGCCGAGATGATTGAGCATTTTGTGGATGAAACGCTGGCGCGCGATTTAACCTTTAGCGTGGCCGCCGTTCGCCGCAGCGTGGTGAATGAGTCTTATCCCCAAAGCCGTCGCACGTATTTCCCGGTGAAGGGTGATGCCTATTCCGGCGGTAATCTGTTTCTCGTCAACCGACAGAAGTTTCACGGGCAGGCCACGTTTATGGAAACCATTGATCGAAACCGTAAAAAGCCCTGGAAGAATCTGGCCATGTTGAACCCGTTTGTAGCGCTCTGGATTTTGCTGAGGCAGATGGATATTCACGGCGTGGCCCGCTATGCCTCCAAGGTATTTGGCTGCGAGACCGGTGTGGTGGACATGCCTTTTGCTGAATGCTGCATGGACGTGGATAAGCCCTCCGATAAAGAAATTGCGGAGATGATTCTGCGACGGCGGCAGGAGCGCCCGGTTACGGAAGCAGATTCTTCCCAACCTCCCCTTTACCGTCAAGGGATCAGCGATGCCGGTTGAGCTGCTGATTACC
>JAJQJM010000105.1 GCA_021323475.1 Vampirovibrio sp. | reverse complement strand
CACCAGGGAAAACACGCTTCCTAAAATCCCGTTCAGCGATAAATGATTAAGGTCCAGTCCCAGGCCGCTCAGGCTCAACCCAGCCATTGCCAAGCTCAAGCCCAGTTTTCCAATCAGGAAGTCCACCAGACTGATCAGGGCAATAAAACCAATCAGCATGGCGCATACGTTCAAACCGATTTGCAAGCCATCCGCCGCGCCGCGAGCCGCCGCGTCAATCAGGTTCACGCTCTCGCGCTTGATTTCCAGTTTGACCTGCCCACGGGTGAGCGAAGCCTCCGTCTCCGGGTAGACCAGCTTGGCCATCACCAAAGCGCCCGGCACGGCCATCAGACTTGCCGTCAGCAAGTATTCGGCGCGAATGCCCATTTGAATATACACGGCCATCACGCCACCGGCGATACAGGCCATCGATCCCGCCATAACCGCCAGCAATTCGGAGCGGGTCATGGTGGCCAAATAGGGCTTTACCAGCAACTGGGCTTCAATCTGACCCACAAAAATGCTGGCCGCGTTGGATAGTGCTTCGGAGCCACTGGCGCCCATGACTTTATAAACCGCCCAGGCCACCCACTTCACCAATCGCTGCATAATGCCCAGGTGATAGGCGATACTGACCAGGGTGGCTACAAAAATAATGGTGGGTACCAGCTTGAAGGCAAAAATAAAGCCGCTGCCAAGCCCAAAAATCTCATTCAGCTTATCGGGCTTGGATACCAGAAATCCGAACACGAAATTGGCGCCGTCATTGGAAAAACTGAGCAGCTTTTCAATGCCCTGACCCAACGAATGAAACAACTCCCGGCCAAAGGGCACCTTTAAACAGAACACCGCCAACAGCACCTGCAAGGCCACACCGCTTACGATCAGCCGCCAATTAATGGCCCGTCGATTATTGGACATCAGGTAGGCCACCGTGAGGAGGGCAAAAATCCCTATCAGGCCGCTAAATTGGCTCATAAACGCATTTTCCTTCAAGTTCGTACTGATCTTAAAACCGGGTTCGGGTAAAAGTTGCAAAAGCGGTCAATCAGCCCCTCACTGTATCAAAACAAACATTAAATGAACAGCAAACAGAAAACATGTAGAAATTTGCCAGCCCCATCGCCTGTCGGTATGATGGGGCACATTGCCATGTTCCCGATGCAGGTTCCCCACGCTATGCCATTCTCTTCCGCCAAGCCCGATTCTTCCATTCAGTCCCCTATCCACACCTTCGAGGACGCCCTTCGTTTTCTGAACGGGCTGGATGTTTCAGCGATGAAGCTGGGCCTGGATCGCATCCGCACACTCATGGATACGCTGGGCAATCCTCAGGATAGTCTGCCAATGGTGCATATTGCCGGTACCAATGGAAAAGGCTCCGTAACAGCGATGCTTTCCTCCGTGTTAAAGTCGGCCGGGCTGCGGGTTGGCAGTTTTACCAGCCCCCACCTGATTCATGTACGGGAACGTATCGTCATCAACGGGAACCCAATCCTTCAGGATGACTTTCAATATGAGATTGCCTCGCTGAAAGCCCATTTGGAAGCCTTGGGACTGCCCCGTGAGGAGTGGCCGACGTATTTTGAATTCATCAACGTGGTGGCCTATCAGTATTTCAAGCGCAAGCAGGTCGATATTACCGTGTTTGAAACCGGCCTGGGCGGGCGTCTGGACTCCACCAATATTGTGAAACACCCCAATTTAACGGTGATTACCACCATCGGCATGGACCACATGCAGCACCTGGGCGACACGTTAAGCAAAATCGCCGCCGAAAAAGCGGGAATCCTGAAGCAAGGAGTGCCGTTGGTCTTAGGGCCGGCCATCCCTCAGGACGCAATGGATACCATTCTAGAGCAGGCCGAGTTAAACGATGTACCGGTCAAAATAGCCCAAACGGATATGCTGCAAGTGCTGCCACAGGAATCAAACCCTGTCACCGGCCTCTGCGTCAGCCAATCAGACACGGGAAGGCAATATCGGCTGTCCCTGCTGGGCCCGTACCAAAAAAACAACCTGGCCGTCGTACTGGAATGCATTCAGGCGCTTCGTCACCAGGGTTTTGTCATTGAGGAGTCCGCCATTCAGGAAGGGTTAGCCCATACCTATTGGCCGGTCCGCTTCCAGTATTTCGAGAAACAACACCTGATTCTGGATGGTTCCCATAACCAAGACGGTTTTCAAAGCCTGCAGGAGTGCATGCGCTTTTACTTTCAGGATCAGCCGATGGTTTGGCTCCTTAGCCTGCGAGGTAACCGGAATCCAGAGTATTTAACCCGTCTGATTCAACAATTTGGCAAGCCTTTGGGTGTTGTGGTGACCCAGTCCAATCCGCTGCACCTATATCATCCGGCTACCCAACTGGCGGAATCCATCCGGCCACAGCTCCCACCCGGCTGCCCGGTTGAAATTGCCGAAACACCCACGGCGGCGCTGGCTCGTCTGAAGGCCCTTCAACAGCAGCTTCCCGGACAAAAGCCGTTGGGCGTTATTACCGGCTCGCTGTATACGGCAGGGGAAATCCTCAGTTGCCTGAACCGGGGTGAGTGAGGCCGAATAGGCTTCTCCCCAAGCCGCTTTCAACACAGGGCCGGATGTAGCAAAATGTTACATTACATATCGTTGTAGACGGTTGCTAGGGAAAAATTCAGCCCCCTATACTAGGGAGAACTTTCCGTCACGTTGCAGTTTCCGGCTTGCGTTCATATATCCATCGCCGCGAAACGCAGGAAAGCCGCAGTATTTAATCGGGCTTGCACCCGACATTAAGCATCCAGGAAGAGAGAATGCCCATGCAGAAAACCTTTCTCAAGTTTATGGTATTTGAACTGGTGGAACGCATTGCCCGCTTTCGCCTTCTGTTGAGCGATTGCGATGACTTTCTGCATGAGAGCGCCCCGTCGCTGGCCCGCAGCTTGCATCGGGAAGCCGATCAACTGGAAGAACAGCTCCTTTCCCAGAAAGCGACCCTGAACAAACTGTTCAACGACACGGCTTCGGCCAGCAGCAAACAAACCGGCTTCGCCCTGGATTCCAATCTGGAGGGCATTTATAAGCGCCTGAACGAATTAAGCCGAATCTTAATCCAACTGAAACCCCTGGATATTGAGCCGGAAACCCTGCTTTTCCTGAAAGACGCGCTCCCCACCGAATTAATCAAGGATGCCGGCGAGCAGTCCGTGTTTCTGTCTGAAGAAGGACAATCCAACGAAACTCTAGCCAGTTCGCTGCCCCAGCTACCCAACGTCCTGTTGGACTCATTGTCCATTTTGCAGCGCAGCAACCCGTTGGGCTGGATGGGCCTGACCCAATCCTACAGCCGCCATTTATTGGAAAACGCCAGCTCTTTGGAATCCTTGAAGCTGGACCTGCTGAAAAGCGAGAAAAAACGGCATCAGACTCAAGTAACGGAGCAACTGGTTGAAAGCCTGCTGCAACACGCCATTAATCTGCGTTTGTTAGGCCCGGCGTATTATTTTCACGCGCTGGCGGAAGCCGTGTTTACCACCGCATTCACCAAGGATGAATCCTTCCTGCACTTTACGGAACCGGCGCTATTCTTCGGGCTCAACCACCAGAATTTCACCCACAAAAGCCTGGTCATTCTGCATGAAGCCTGTGAACGTTCCAAGCCCAGC
Organism: Vampirovibrio sp.; assembly: GCA_021323475.1. GTDB lineage: Bacteria > Cyanobacteriota > Vampirovibrionia > Vampirovibrionales > Vampirovibrionaceae > Vampirovibrio. Next base: position 7,756 of record JAJQJM010000105.1, on the reverse strand, counting down.
CAGGACAAGGCCGGTGCCGATGTATTGCTGCCGTTGCCCGAGGAAATGCTGGCCAATGTATTCCGGGCCGTGGAAAAAGTCATTCCGGCCAAGTATGCCTTCCAGGAAAAGCAGATGGAACGGGCCATCCAGTTACAGGATCGGGTCAGTCAAGGCGTTCTGCTGAGCAGCACCCCGATGTACCCGGTGGAGGAAGTGGCGGAGAACCTGAACGCCAATCGCAGCAAGGCGGATTTCTCCATTTACGAGCCGCTGTCCATGATGACCGAATATCCCCACACGCCACGTGAGATTGTGAACGCGGGCTGGCTGCATAAAATTGAGCGGACGCCGGTCTGGCTGTACGCCATTCTGAACGAAGACCGGGAAGAGGGCTTTGAGAAGGTAATGGAGCTGCTGAGCTACCAGGATCACCTGTTGCGCAAATCCATTGAGGTGTCGGAAGTGCATCGTGTGCTTCTGTGCAACGCATAAGTTTTGAAAGAGCGAGGTTTTCCATGATTCTGAATGAAGCGCAAATATTAGAGCGACTGGTTGATCCGGATCCCGAGCGGCGGATTATCATTACCCCCTTGCTCAAGCCGGAAGAGCAGTTCGGCCCGACATCCGTGGATCTTCGACTGGGCACGGATTTTCAGGTGATGCGCCGCACCAACCTGACCCATATGGACCTGATGAAAGACCCGGAAGACCTGAGCCGGGACATTCAACGCCATATGCAAAACGTGAAGGTCAAGCCCACTGAGCCGTTCATCCTGCATCCCGGCGAATTTGCCCTGGCTTCCACGCTGGAATACGTGAAAGTTCCGCTGGATTTGGCCGCCCGTCTGGAAGGTCGCAGTACTTGGGGTCGCTTGGGCCTGCAAATTCACGCCACGGCCGGCTTTGTAGATCCTGGCTTCCGGGGAGCATTGACGTTTGAGCTCTCTAACGTCAGTAACGTGCCGTTGCCGTTGTATCCGGGCGTACGCATCTCGCAGATTTGCTTCTTCCTGAGTTCCACCACGAACCTGCCCTACGGCAAGAAGCGCTATACCAAGTACAGCGGAAAAACCACCACCGCCTCTTCGGCCGCTTTCAAGGATCCTGAATACAGCCGCATTCGGGAAGCCATCAAACAGCATACCTACCGCTAACCGGCAGTCTCATTATGGAAGGCGATTTACCTTTTAAGCACTTAACGGTCATCGGGCTGGGCCTGATTGGCGGCTCGTTCGCCATGGCCATTCGGGAGCGTTTTCCGGATATACAGATTCAGGGCGTCGATCCCACGGCGGAAACGCTCCAATACGCCCTCAAGCACAAGGTGATCGATCAGGCATCCCTGACGTTGCCGGAGCGGTTTGAGGAGCCTCACCTGATTGTGATTGCCTGCCACCTGACACCCAGTTTAGAGGTATTGAAGCAGGTAGCGCCTCGCGTGGCAGGGAAAAACATCCTGGTGACGGACATTGGCAGTTGCAAAAGCGAAATCGCGGCGATTGGGCAAGAGCTCTTGCCCTCCCAGTTTATTGCCGGGCACCCGATGGCGGGCAAGGAATTTTCCGGCATTGAGCATGCCACGCCGCTGCTGTTTGCAGGTAAGTCTTATCTGCTATGCCCTCATTCCGCGGCCGATTCTCACCGGCTGGAAGTGTTAAAAGGGCTGGTAAAAAGCCTTGGAGGCCTTCCCAAATTGATTGACGCGGATAAGCATGATCGGTATATGGCCTATGTCAGCCACTTGCCGCAATTGTATTCGGTGCTGTTAACCAATCTGCTGTATCGCAACGAGCCGGGCCATTTGGTCGCTTATCATGGCGCGGGCCTGGATGATCAGCTTCGACTCGCGGCCAGCCCGCACAGCATGTGGGGCGATATTTTGCTGCATAACGCGGATAACATGGAAAAGGTACTTGTGGAATTGCGTGGCATCATTGATGAAACTCTTCCACTGCTGAAAGAGCCAGGAGCCCTGGAACCCTGGTTTACCCGCGCCAACGAAATCCATCGCCAATTCCAGACCATGCGGTCTTATTGATTTTCCAAGCTATCGATAGTTTAATTCTGCCAAGTTAAATTCCTATTGAACATAGGAAATATAAATGTCTAAAAAGCAGACTAAGCAAGCGCAGCCAGTTCACTCAGCTCAAGATATAGGCAATGTTATAAATTCCGTATTAACTCAGAAGTTAGTTCTCTGGTTTCAAAAGTTACCAAGCTTTTTACAAATCATCGTTGGGCTTTTTAGCATTATTTTCCCTTGGCTTTTAGCCAATCATTTCTTGGATACCAAGGTGCTCACTGACAGACTTTATCAATGGATAACGCACCAGTACACCGTAGAAGTTTACGCAAACCCGCAGGCAAAGACTGAAATTTCTGACCGGCCTGAGGAAGTTGCCTGGCCCTGCTTTGCCTGGCAGAATACCGGCCTTTATTTAAAACAGGGGGAAGGATTCAAGCTCACAAAGGTGGATGGTTTTTGGCGAATCGGCATATCGAATCGCAATCGGGGAGGAGAACACTATCCCGCCCTGAATGAAACAGGCATTGCTCATGGGCACAAAAATTCAGGGAACCATTTTTTCCAAAATATTTCAGAAACCTATCCACAACCCGAAGAGGCCGACACTTATCCTGTTGCAAACGCAGCAGCAGGAGCCTTGGTTGCCACTATCTCCGATGCGATAGATCCTATTTCACTTGAAGATCCTAAACTGGGTCAGCCTTTCCAATTAAAGAAAAGTTTAAATTATCAACCTGCTCTTACTTCTGGTTACTTATATGTATCTATGAATGACAACGGCAACTCGAATCCCGAAAGTTACAACATTGGCTTCTGCGACAATACAGGGATGTTAAGGCTTACGCTGGATAAAGAACTCTCCCTGCCGTTTCGACGATAGCCCCAGCTAGCGAACATTCAAAATAATATTCGGCGGGCGGTTGTATAAATCGCGCAGGGTTGCTAAATCCCGTGAAGAGGGCACCTGGGCAATATCCGAGCGCAGGTCGGGGTAAAGCAGGTCACCGGATTCCGGGCTGGTACCTTTCAAACCCAGCGCATGGCCAAACTCTTTAGCGGCCATGTTCTGAATCAGCAATTGGGCCGCCTCCGGCGCGAGGGATTTGGTGGGTTCCAAGCCCAACTTGATTTTGGACTCTTCCTTGATCACATCCATTTTTTTCATTTGCTGGTATTGCAACGCGGCCGCAGCAGCCTGCGGAGCCAGCGAGAAGTAGCCTGGTGTAACCATAGAAGCAACCTGCGCCACCGTCATCAGTGGGCTGCGCTTGGGCGGCGTATAGTTTTTGAATGAGGTGGACACCTTGTCCGGATCTGTAAAACGGTTGACGTACTGATCGGTCCAGCTAATCAGAATATCCGCCGCTTGTGGATTCTTGATTTCCACGAAATTCACGAAACCATCGGTACGAGATTTCCAGATGTTCAGGCCCTTGAGAGCCGCTTCTTTGTATTCCGGCTTGAAGAGGGGATTGTCCTTGGGCTCCTCAAAATACACACGCAGCGGGAATTTACCCCAGCGAATCACCTTGCCGTCCGTCACTTTGAAAATTTCATCCAGATAACTGCCGGTGGAAGCCAATACCGGCGCCTGCACCAGCTTGGGGTTGGATTGGGCCAGGGTACCGTCAAAACTGCCCATGAGCGCCGTATAAACCGTTTTGGTCCGCACCGCCAACGCACCGTTCTGCGTTTTGCCCAGCACTTGCTTTTCCAGTACAGCCAGGCGATCGGTGAGAGTCGCGTTCTTGTCCGGCGTCAGTTGAAGCTGAGCTTCCATGTCATGAATCATTTCCGCCACGGACAATTTGGAGATTTCCCGAGGCGCTTTGGCCTTGCTTTCATCGGGTGTCGCGGCAAATCCGTCACTGACACCGGCGTCAGCGGCAATATCCAACCCCAGCATCCGATCGGCGGATTTCTTGAGTTGCGGGGAGCTATCCAGCGAGAGGGCTTTTTCCACATATTCCTTGCGATGATCAATATCGTTTTTCGCCAAACCCAGGTACACATTCGCCAAGGATTGCTTGACCGCCTTATTCTGGCTGTCGTACTTCAATGCGTTCTCCAGCAATGTTTTGGCATCCGCGTATTTTTCCTGCAAGGCCAACTGATAGGCCTCATCCATGTAAACCCCGGCCAGCCCCTTTTTAAAGGCCGCTTCCGTGGGACTTAACGTAATGGCATTCTCCAGCAGCTCCCGCATCTTCGCATAATCAGCAGCCGTGGGATTTTGCACCGTGTCGCGCATATCCATCGCCCGGCTGAACAACACACTGGCCCTGGCATCCTGAATGCTCTTCGCCTCCTTGGAGCCCGATGCGGTTAACGCCTTGCCCTTATCCAGATAACGCAGGGCCTCATCAAACTTCTTCTGCTCCTGCAAATTGACTGCATAATTGGCATATAACACGGATAAATTACGCTTCAAAATACTTTCGGAAGGCGCTTTTTGAATGGCTTGCTCGTAATATTGAATCGCCGTGGCGTAGTCCTGTTTTTCGGCGGCCGCATTGCCCCGGTTTACAACGTCCTGCAAAGCATCCGCTGCAAAACCAGCCGGAGCGGAAGCGCAAGCGGCCAGCAGCATCAGTGACAGCAACGTCAGGCGAGCTACGCCGGCAGGGGAATTCGAGTGGGGATGACGCAAAAATGAGCTCATACTGGACACTTTACCTTTTACTATCGGCGGGCGCATTCTTTGTAGTTATCTTTTGGATTATAATATTGCCCTATTTGCACGAACACGGATGGGATTATGGAAACATCTACCGAAAAGTCTATTTTACAGATTGACAGCTACCAGCCGCAAGCCATTGAGGCGAAATGGCAAAAACACTGGGAAGAGGGTGGTCTGTACCAGACCGATATTAATGAAACCCACAAACCCAAATATTATGCGCTTTCCATGTTTCCCTATCCATCCGGCCGCCTGCACATGGGCCATGTACGCAATTATACCATCACAGACGTCATTGCCCGCTTCAAGCGCATGCACGGCTTTAACGTGCTGCACCCCATGGGTTGGGACAGTTTCGGTCTTCCGGCCGAAAACGCGGCCATTCAAAACAACATTCCTCCTGCCGACTGGACGTTCAAAAACATCGACTACATGCGCAGACAATTGCAGCAACTGGGCCTGGCCGTGGATTGGGACCGCGAAGTCGCCACCTGCAAGGAAGATTACTACAAGTGGACCCAGTGGATGTTCCTATACCTGTACAAGCGCGGGCTGGCCTATAAGAAAGAAGCCCCCGTCAACTGGTGCGAGCAATGTCAGACCGTACTGGCCAACGAGCAAGTGATTGACGGCAAATGCTGGCGCGATGACTCGCTGGTGAAAAAGAAAAAGCTGAACCAATGGTTCTTTAAAACCACCGAGTACGCCGAGCGCCTGCTGAACAACCTGGACTCCCTGAAGGGGTGGCCGGAGCGCGTTCTATTGATGCAGAAAAACTGGATTAACAAATCCATTGGCGCGGAAGTCGAGTTCCCGGTAGAAGGCCGGGACATTAAAATTCCCGTTTTTACCACCCGCCCGGATACCATTTTTGGGGTGACCTACATGGTGCTGGCGCCGGAACACCCGTTGGTAGAGCTGCTGGTCAGCGAGGATTACCGGGAAACCATCGACCAGTACATCGAAAACACCCGACTGAAAAGCGAGATGGAGCGTACCGCCACCGACAAGGAGAAAACCGGCGTTCCCCTGGGCATTAACGCCATTAACCCGTTCAATGGCGAAAAAGTGCCGATCCTGGTAGGCGATTATGTTCTAGTGGAATACGGAACCGGCGCGGTTATGGCCGTTCCCGCACATGATGAGCGGGATTGGGAGTTCGCCCAGAAATTCCGCCTGCCCATCAAGCAGGTCATTACCAACCCCGGCAGCACGGAAACTTGTCTGGAAGCCGTTTATACCGAACCGGGCACGTTGGTGAACTCCGGTGAGTTTACCGGACTGGACAGCGAAACCGCGAAAGCCAAAATTACCCGCTTCGCCCAAGACAAGGGCTTCGGCAAGGAACGAATCCAGTACCGCCTTCGGGACTGGCTGGTTTCCCGCCAGCGTTACTGGGGTACCCCCATTCCCATTTTGTATTGCGACAAATGCGGCACAGTTCCCGTTCTGGACGAGGATTTGCCGGTTCGTCTGCCGAAAGACGTGGATTTCGGGGTGCAAGGCGTATCGCCGGTAGCGACCTCCAAATCCTTCCGCACCACCACCTGCTATAAGTGTGGCGGCCCGGCTCGCCGGGAAACCGATACCATGGACACCTTCGTGGACAGTTCCTGGTACTTCCTGCGCTACATCGATCCACACAACCAGACCAAACCCTTTGAACCGCAACTCATTCACCAGTGGATGCCGGTGGATCAATACGTGGGCGGCATTGAGCACGCCATTCTGCACCTGATGTACAGCCGGTTTTTTATGATGGCCTTGAACGACAGCGGCTGGACCGAGCAGGACGAGCCCTTCCAGAACCTGTTGACTCAGGGGATGGTGCTGAAGGACGGCTCTAAAATGAGCAAATCCAAGGGCAACATTGTGGACCCGGATGAAATTTTCAAGGAATTCGGCGCGGATACCGCCAGGTTCTTCATTCTCAGCGACTCGCCCCCGCAAGCGGACTTTGATTGGAAAGATTCCGCCGTGGAAGGCTGCTACAAGTTCCTGAACCGGGTGTGGCGATGCGTGATGGATAACCGGATGGCCATTAACTTTGACCTGCCGCTGCCCAGCTACGAAGAGATGAGCGGCGACACCCGCGAACTCTTCCAGTGGACCAACCGCAGCATTGCCGGCGTGACCACGGACATTGAAACCGAGTTCCAGTTCAATACCGTCATCAGCAAAATTCGGGAATTCGTGAACTACCTGTGCAAGTACAACCCCGGCAGCGAGCCGAGTCCGGTATACAGCCATGCGGTTTCTTCCCTGTTAAAGCTGCTGGCCCCCATTGCGCCCCACCTGAGCGAAGAATTATGGCAGCTTTTGGGCGGGCTGGGCTCTATCCATGAACAGAAATGGCCCACCTGGGACCCTACGGCCACGCAGGCCGATCAGGTTGAAATTGTGGTGCAGGTGAACGGCAAAGTGCGCGATAAGTTCAATGTGGCCGCCGACACCGAAAAAGCGGAACTGGAAGCCCTGGCCCGCCAGCGCACCAAGATTATCCAGCATATCGGCGAGCAACAGATCGTCAAAGTCATTGTGGTGCCCAACAAGCTGGTCAATTTGGTCGTTAAATAGAGAACCGGATTATATTTTGAACGTCCTTGCCGACATGAACATGCTAAAGGTATCGGTTGCGTTTGGTTGTTTCGCATTGCTGACCCAGTCGGCAATGGCGGAAGAATGTGTCGGCAGTACCGCCGATAAGCTGCAATGCCTGGGCGAAGCCTACGGCAAAGCTCAAGCGGCGCTGGATGCTGCTTACGTGAAACGCATTGACCAACTGAGCGGCCCGAGCAAAACCACTTACATCGAAAATGAACTGGCCTGGACCCGCAACCGCTACAGCACATGTAGAGACAAAGCAGCCGCTCAAGGGAGCGGAAGCGGAGCCTCACGCCCCTTGGCTTACCAGAACTGCATGCTGGAAATGACCCGTCAGCATTTGCGGGATATTCAGGGCCAAACGAACGGCGGAAGCCGGTAGGCGTTAAACGTCTTCGGGCAAGTAAAAATAACCCTGGTTCAATTTGGCGCGAAGCCCCTCGTAATCCCGCTCCCGCATATCA
>JAJQJM010000104.1 GCA_021323475.1 Vampirovibrio sp. | reverse complement strand
TTAGATTTGAACGGAGTCTTTTAATGTTTCACTATTCAGTTTTCAAGGTACGAGGGGCTTTGGGAGTCTTATCCTAGTTCGACCAGTTGAGCTTGTCAAGCATCTCTGACTGATTCAAACGAGAGGGTGACGACCCGGTGTTGAGTGGATTTTCATCCTATTTCGCTCAATTAACTTTGTCAACCAGTGACTTCAGTTAACCTTTGCGAGTTTTACGTTTCGTAATCTTATCTCTTTTAGCAATCTGACTTACGAGGTGTAGAGTGATTGTTGGGGGAGTGAGGTGTTTGAAACGTGCGCCTCAACTGCGCTTCGTGAAATTATAGTATCTCGGAATTTTCGAATTGCAAGCGTTTTTTCTAAAAAAATTTTCTGCTTGCCCAGCCTTGTTTTTGATGGGTTGTATTCCCAAAAAGGCTTTAACCGAGCTTATTATTCGGCAAGAAACGGTCTTATCTAAAGGATTAGAACGTAAACTCGCCTTTTTAAATATGAATAAAGCCCTAAATTGTTTGTTCCCATATTTGGGATCATTTAACTTTTTTGGGGCTTCTTGAACGGATGACGGTAACTTGTTTTTAAAAGTTCCCAGTTTTCAAAAAAATGTTCGATAAATTTTTAAATCGCTGACGGCATCAGTGAATTATCGTCATTATTGGGTTAGGTCGTTTTGTATTCGAAAAAAGTTTCCAACGGTTTCAATTCTCATCCGACAGCGCAAAAAAAAAGCCCCAGCGCAAAGCTGAGGCCCTCAAATGATTGAAGAGGAGAGAGAAGAGGAAGTATGGAGTGTTACGAAAGTAGCTTATAAATCTGTCCCAAATTGTGTCCCGATTAGGATGGCCACTATTTACCAAGCTCTGCGGTATTCAGCGATGAACCAGCAGATGGGCAAATTCAGCCACCCTGCATAAACCCTTATTGAACCCCTTGTGCCTTTTAGCGGAGAAGTGCCGCGCCTCTAGCGACTGGCATCTTCATTTGTCCCTTGTGTTTATATAAAAACAACGAAAAAAATTCTTGTGCTAGGAAATTTTAAATCTCCCCGCCGCCGAATAGAACTTAACGAAAACACGCACTATTACAGAGTTTCAACCCCAAACTATTCAGTTGTGGTTTCTTTCTCGCCCTTTAAGGCAGCGGCCAGCGTATGCCAGGCAAGTGTGGCGCACTTAACCCGCACCGGATATTCCCGCACACCGGATAAAATGGTCAGCCTTCCCAAATGATGCGGCTGGGTTTCATCCAATTGGCCGGTCAGCAGCTTGTGGAACTCGTCCATCATCACTAGAGCTTCATCGCGACTTTTGCCCTTGACTGCGTTCGTCATCAGCGAGGCGCTGGCCTTGGAAATCGCACAGCCATCTCCCTGGAAACCAATATCTTGAATGTTTCCCTGCTCATCCAACTGGGCGTATAAGGCAAATTGATCGCCACAGAGCGGGTTCTTGCCCAGGGAATAGGCATTGGCCGACTCCAGCACCTTGAAATTACGGGGTTTCTTGTTGTGTTCCAAAATAATTTGCTGGTAAAGCTCGTTGTAATCGGACATGCTTGGCTTCTCTTGAAAATTTGAACAAAGGAGTTGGGCTGGCTGGCCTTAATTGAACAGGTTGATCACCACCTGAACGGCTCGAATCAGGGCATCAACGTCCTCTTTGGTGTTGTAGAACGAAAACGACGCCCGAGCCGTAGCAGGCACATGAAATCGTTCCATGACGGGCTGGGCGCAATGGTGGCCTGCGCGAACCGCAACGCCTTCCCGATCCAGGATGGTGCCAATATCATGCGGATGAGCGCCTTTCAGGGTGAAAGATAAGATACCGGCCTTATCCTTGGCAGTCCCAATCAAGCGCATTTCAGGAATCTCCAAGGCGCGGGCCGTGGCATATTGAAGCAATTCGTGCTCATAGGCACCGATTCGGTCCAACCCAATGGCCTGTAAATAATCTATCGCGGTGCCCAGTGCAATCACTTCCGCAATGGCCGGGGTGCCGGCTTCAAACTTGGCGGGCGGCTTGGCAAAAGTAGTCTTTTCAAAGCTGACGGAATGAATCATGTCCCCGCCGCATTGGTAAGGCGGCATGGCTTCCAGGTGTTTCATCTTGCCGTACAGCACCCCAACACCGGTGGGGCCGTACATTTTGTGGCCGGAAAAAGCGAAAAAGTCGCAATCCAAGTCCTGAACATCCACGCTCATATGCGGCGTTGATTGCGCGCCATCCACCAGTACCGGCACATTAAAGGCGTGTGCCTTTTCAATCATCCGCTTGATGGGATTCACCGTGCCCAACGCATTGGAAACATGCCCAATGGCCAGTAACTTGGTGCGCTCGGAGAGCATGCCCTCAAACGCATCCTGATCCAGTTCGCCGTCATCATTGACCGGAATCACTTTCAGGATCGCACCCTTTTCCTGGCAAACCTGCTGCCACGGCACAATATTGGCATGATGCTCAATGGCGGAGATGATAATCTCATCACCCTGCCCGATAAACGTGCGCCCGTAGCTGAACGCCACCAGGTTAATCGCTTCGGTCGTTCCACGGGTAAAGATAATTTCCGAGGAAGAAGCGGCGTTAATCAGCGAAGCCACTTTCCGGCGGGACTCATCAAAGGCCAGCGTGGACTGTTCACTTAACTTATAGACGCCACGACGCACCGTGCCGTTCTCATTGGCGTAATAATCGGAAATCCGATCAATCACCACTTGAGGTTTCTGCGTAGTAGCGGCGTTATCCAGGTACACCAGCGGTTTTCCGTAAACCTGCTGACGCAACACCGGGAAATCGGCCCGCAGGCGCCGCACTTCATCATCGCTAAGCGAAGGGGGTTTAACGGTGGTTTTCGTGTCTTCCAAAACCGGCTGGCTCATCGTGTCAGGCTCCTAACTGCCGCTTTACATTGGCATCCGCGCGATGCAAATTGTTCAATACCCGACCATCCAGGTAGCGCCGAACCGAGGGGGCCGCAATTTTCTGGATGATGTCTTCGGCAAAGCCATAGGTCAGCAAGCCCTGGGCCAATTCGCGATCCAGGCCACGGCTGGCCAGATAGAAAAGCTGGTCTTTCTCCAGTTGGCCTACGGTCGCACCATGCGCGCATTTCACGTCGTCCGCGTTAATCTGCAACTGGGGACGGGTCCACACACGGGCGTTTTCAGACAACAGCAGGTTCTTGTTCAACTGCTGGGAATCGGTTCCATTGGCGCCCTGGGCGACAAAAACCATACCGTTGAACTCGGACTTGGTTTCATCATCCAGAATGCCCTTGTAGAACTGGTTGCTCACGCAATCAGGCACCCAATGCTCGGTCACCGTATGGTGATAAATCTCGGTTTTGTCGCACAACACGTCCAGACCGTTGAGATTTACCTCCGCCTGCTCGCCCTTCAGCAAGGTGCTGATGGTATGGCGAGACGTTTGCCCGCCCAGTGTAACCGTGTTCAGGTTAAGTTTGGCTTTCGCCTGGAGTTGACTGCGGGTCGCGGTTAAATGCCAACCTTGGGCCGCTTCATCCAGAATAATCGTGCATTCGGCCTGGCCCGCTTCATCCACCACAAACTCCTGCACGGAGTTGTTGAAGTAAGCGCCATCACTCAGGCCCACGTGGGTCATCACGCAATTTACCTTGGCCTGCTTGCCGATGACGAACAAATTTCGCACCGAGGCCGCGCGGGGTTCTTCATTCGGGGTAGTCACAAACAGAATTTGCACCAACGGCTGAATTTCGGTCTGGTCCGGCACATGCACCAGCACCCCGTCCTCAAACAGGGCGGCATTCAGGGCGGCAAAGGCATCCGGCTCTTCCGTCAATTGCGCAGCCAAATGGCCGCTCACCAGCTCAGGACGCTCCGCAATGACCTCTTTCAGGCTGCCAATGAGAATGCCTTCCCCTAATTCCGGCTGAGCGGACAAGGTGGGGCTATAGCGGCCATTGACGAACACCAGTCGAATCGCCTGTTCGGAAGGAACATCATCCATGCAATGAACGCGCAACTGGTTTAAAGATATCGTCGCAACCTCGCCATGCGGCTGAAATACCTGACCAAGCAGCGGACGCAGGCTGATATACTTCCAGGCTTCCTGGCGACGGGTCGGTAAACCCAGTAATTCAAAGCGAGACAAGGCTCTCAGGCGCAAATCCTGCAACCAGTCCGGGCTTTCCGGCAAAAGGGCTTGCAAGCGCTCGCGAAAACTTTGCTCAAATAAACTTAAGGGGGCTTGGGGCTGCACGGGCGCAATCATCGTCTTACGCCTCTTGTCCGGCAGTCAGACCGGCTTTTTCCAGCAGCCAGTCGTAGCCTTTTTCTTCCAACTCCAGCGCCAGCTCTTTGCTGCCGGATTTGATAATGCGCCCTTCGGCCAGTACATGAACAAAATCCGGCACAATGTAGTTCAGCAAGCGCTGGTAGTGGGTCACCAGAATCATACCGTTTTCAGAAGTCCGCAACTGATTGACGCCACTGGCTACAATGCGCAGCGCATCAATGTCCAGACCGGAGTCGGTTTCATCCAACACGGCCAATTTCGGTTCCAGCACCGCCATTTGCAGAATCTCGTTCCGCTTTTTCTCACCACCGGAGAAACCTTCGTTCACAGAGCGATTGTTCAGCAACTCCGGGTCCATTTCCACTACTTTGGCTTTTTCGGCAAGCAGGTCTTCAAATTCCAGCGGATCCAGCTCGTCCTTGCCTTCATGGGCCATCTTGGCGTTATAGGCCATCCGCAGGAAGCCCGCGTTATTGACGCCCGGCACTTCCACCGGGTACTGGAATGCCAGGAACACACCGGCCCGCGCCCGTTCTTCCGGCTCCAGCTCCAGCAGATTCTTACCAAAGTACAGCACTTCGCCGCTGGTCACTTCAAACGCCGGATGACCGACCAAAACCTTAGACAACGTGCTTTTCCCCGAACCGTTGGGCCCCATAATGGCATGGACTTCACCGGGATTCACAGTCAGGCTGATGCCATTCAGAATCTGGACATCGTTCACGCTGGCGTGGAGGTTCTTTACTTCAAGGATCGGGGTGGTCACGGTGGGGATACTCCATTCAATCGCTTAATTCTTTTTGATGCGCGCCTAGCCGACGCTGTTTTCCAGTTTCAGGCCCAGCAGACGGGTGGCCTCCACGGCAAATTCGCCGGGCAGCTCCCGGAACACGTCCTTGCAGAAGCCGTTGATAATGGCGGATACCGCTTCTTCGGTGCCGATGCCACGCTGGTGGAAGTAAAACAGTTGCTCTTCGCTGATTTTGGAGGTGGACGCCTCGTGTTCCATCTGCGCCGTAGGGTTTGCGATATCAATGTAGGGGAACGTATTAGCCTGGCAGTTACCGCCAATCAGCATGGAGTCGCATTGGGTGAAGTTCCGGGCGCCTTCTGCGGACTTCTTCACGGATACCAGCCCCCGGTAGGAATTGCTGGAGTTTCCGGCGGAAATTCCCTTGGAAATAATGGTGCTTTTGGTGTTTTTGCCGATGTGGATCATCTTGGTGCCGGTATCGGCCTGTTGCAAGTGGTTGGTCAGCGCCACGGAGTAGAATTCACCGACGGAATTGTCGCCTTCCAGAATGCAACTGGGGTATTTCCAGGTGATCGCAGAGCCGGTTTCCACCTGAGTCCAGGAGATTTTGGCGTTCTCACCCGCGCAACGGCCCCGTTTGGTCACGAAGTTGTAAATCCCGCCCTTGCCGGTCTTAGGATCGCCTGCAAACCAGTTCTGCACGGTGGAGTATTTAATATCCGCATTCTTGGCTGCATGCAGTTCCACCACGGCGGCATGGAGTTGGTTGGTATCGAATTTTGGCGCGGTGCAACCTTCCAAGTAGCTTACCTGGCTGCCTTCCTCGGCGATAATCAGCGTCCGCTCAAACTGGCCGGAGCCTTCCGTATTGATGCGGAAGTAAGTAGACAGTTCCATTGGGCATTTGACGCCTTTGGGAATGTATACAAACGAACCATCCGTAAACACGGCGGAGTTCAGGGCCGCAAAGTAGTTATCCGTCACCGGAACCACACTGCCCATGTAACGCTTCACCAAATCCGGGTAATCATGCATCGCTTCGGAAATAGAGCAGAAAATAACGCCATGCTTCAACAAGTCGCGTTTAAAGGTGGTTGCCACCGATACGCTATCGAACACCGCATCCACCGCCACACCCGCCAGACGCTTCTGTTCGGAAAGGGGCAGGCCCAGTTTATCGAAGGTGCGCAACAGTTCAGGGTCCACCTCATCCAGGCTTTGCAGTTTGGGTTTGGCCTGTTTGGGCGCGGAATAATAAATGATGTCCTGATAATCAATCTTGGGGTAGCTAAGGTGCGCCCAGTCCGGCTCTTCCATCTTCAGCCAATGGCGGTAGGCGTTCAGACGGAACTCCAGCATCCACTCCGGCTCGTTCTTCTTGGCGGAAATCAGGCGAACCGTATCTTCCGACAGCCCTTTGGGGATGATGTCGGCTTCGATTTCCGTGCGGAAACCGTATTTGTATTCCTGATTGGTGAGCGATTCAAGACTTTTCATGCGGACTGGCTCCGATACGGGTTTAAAGGTGTAAACGCCGGACAGACTCTATGATTGATAACGGTTCGGATTCCGAAAACGCCGGATTGGGTTTCGGAGTGGAAAGAAGGTTGTGAGAAGGGAAATTTCATCAGTTGATTGTTCCTGGTGAGGGAGTTGATACGCCTTTCCGGCGTAAAACAGGGAGAGAACTAGAGGTGAACCTCCAGATAGGAGCAAGTATCCGAGCAACACGCCTGCGACTGGTGATCCAGGCAAGGATTGCAAACAGTGTCCAGCAATTTCAGGCGGGTTTCAATATCCTGATTCAGAGTGTTTAGCTGGTTGATTTTTTCGTTTATGAATTCTTTTTGCTGGCTGAGTGATTGCCGGGTCTGGGCAATCTGTTCTTCCTTAGTATAGGTACGACTTCTGGAATAGGGCCCCAGCACGGACAATATCTCTTCCAGGGAGAAGTTGAGCCCTTGCAGGGCTAAAATGGCGCTGACCCGTTTGAGGGAATGCCGGTTATATAGCCGATACTTACCCGTGGAGCGTTTAACCGGACCAATCAGGTCCATTTCCTCATAATAGCGAAGGGTTCGCACCGTAACGCCGCACAGCTTCGCCAACGTCCCAATGGTCAGGAAGTCGTTGGTTTCCGCAATGTTATTGTCCGCAAGATCGATCGGTTGATTACGGGACACGATCAATACCTCGTTTGGCTGGGCGACGGATACGACACATCAAAAACAAACATCCGTTGAGAATAAAAGAAACGGTGTCATGTTCAGGATAATCCACCTTAACGTTTACGTCAAGGTTAATCCTGCTGAAACTTGTACGTTAACGTAAGAGAATTGCTTCAAGTCGGTATTGTGGCAAGAGCGTAAAGGCATGTCAACCGGAGGCCGGACGGGTGAATTGAAGGAATCCAGTCTCCACGGCTCACTGTTTCTCCTCTCCTGCCGGGCACAGTTACCGTGTTCTCTCTCATTCCATAACACGGAAGCTTTCATCCATCCGGCCTCAGCACCCGAGCGGATAACTCATCCGATTGAGGGAGGCGACATGAGGGCATATACCCCATACTGCATCTTGAAAGTCACCAGATTCCGTCAACGGTCACCAGCCATCCCAATCAGTCGGAGAGCAAGCCTCAAGTGAACAAGCAGGAAAAACTGATCCTTTTTTGTATCGGCTTGTTTTGCCTGGTGTTCCTGATTATCGGCTTTTTCTTCTCCAATGCGGACCGTTTTTACAGCGGCGCTTATACACCGATGGTTGAAAAATCCCGGCGGGCCAAAGAAGCGGCCGCAGAGGCCAATAACACGGAAAACGCCTCCGATGAGCCAAGGGCCCGTGGCCTGAGGGAGCGGGACATTGAAAAAAAGCGCGGCGACCGGTATTCCACCTATTAGTAAGAGCCTGTTTACGCGCCTCAGCTTCCGATTAATTTTTATTACCTGATTGGGCGCCCCCCTCTTTCGCCGGAAATGAAATGCGCTAATATATAGGTTGGCTTGGTCCCCTGAATTCGGAAGAGTTGATTTTGGGTTTTCAGGGTAATACAATGCTGAAATCATTCCCCATGCTCGAGTCCAGGAGATTAAAGAATCCATGCGTGAAGCAATCCACCCCAAATACAACAAGGTTACTGCAACCTGCGTTTGCGGCAACACCATTGAAACCGGTTCCACTATGGCCGATATCCGTCTGGATGTTTGCAGTGGCTGCCACCCGTTCTACACCGGCACCCAGCGTCTGATGGACATCGAGGGCCGCGTCGAGAAATTCAACAAGCGCTACAGCAAAAAGTAACATTCCAAAAACGCAACCGATCTGGGCCATCTGGTTCTGTCCGGTTGCGTTTTAGTTTGATTTTAGACAGTAAACCTAAACGGGACGTGTCATGAAAGGTATTGAAAGCCTTCTTGAAAAATTAAAGGAAGTGGAAGTCACCTATCATCAGCTGGGCGATATGTTGTCGGATCCGGCAGTGCTGTCCAACTCCTATAAATTGCAGGATATCTCCAAAAAGCGGGCCGCGCTGGAAGATACCATCCAGGTATTTGACGAATGGAAACAGGCCAACCAGGACGTCGCCGATTCGCGCGAGTTGCTGAAAGGCGAGACCGATGCGGACATGAGGGATTTCCTGAACGGGGAAATCAACCGGCTGGAAAGCCGCATGGACGAGCTGGCCGAGCAATTGCAAATCATGCTGCTGCCCCGCGATCCCAATGATGACAAGGACATCATGCTGGAAATCAGGGCGGGCGCCGGTGGCGATGAGGCCAACATCTTCGTGGGCGACCTGATGCGGATGTACATGCGCTATGCCGGCAACATCGGCTGGCAGGCCGCTGTGGTCGGCAAATCGGAGAACGATATCGGCGGCTACAGTGAAGTCATCATCGCCATCAAGGGCGATAACGTCTACAGCCAACTTAAATATGAATCCGGGGTTCACCGGGTGCAGCGGGTTCCGGTCACGGAATCGCAGGGGCGTATCCACACCAGCACGGCCACGGTGGCGGTGATGCCGGAAGTTGAGGATATCAGCATCGAGATCCGCCCGGAAGACATCGAGATTATCACCGCCCGCAGCGGCGGCGCCGGCGGCCAGAACGTCAACAAGGTGGAAACCGCGGTTCGGTTGTTCCACAAGCCTTCCGGCATTCAGATTCACATGACCGAGGAACGCAGCCAGTTGCAGAACCGGGAAAAAGCCATGGCCCTGCTGAAAATTAAGTTGTTCGACCTGGAACAGCAGAAGCAGCAGAAGGAGATCACGGATTTGCGCCGCTCCCAGGTGGGTACCGGCGATCGCAGCGAGCGCATTCGCACATACAACTATCCGCAGGATCGGGTCACGGATCACCGCATCGGCCAGAACTTCCCGCTAACGCCCATCATCAACGGGGATGTGGGAGAGGTCATTAAACAGCTTGCCTTGGCCGATCAGCAGGCTAAAATGGAAAAATTGGCCGAAACGTCCATCGCCTGATCTCAGGCATCACTGAAGGAAACGCCGCCCATGACAACCACGACAGAAAAAACCGTTACCAGTGATCGCATTCAAGACACGCTGTACGCGTTTACTCGCAGTCAAATTCTGTTTGCCGCTATCGATCTGGATTTATTCACCCTTATCGCCCAGGGGCATACCACGCTCAACGCGTTGCAGGAGCAACTCAACCTGGATGAGCGGGGGCTTCGGCTGCTGTTGAACGGTTTGGTGGGCATTGGTTTTCTGCGGGTAAACGCGGAAAAAGGCTATAGCCTGCCGGATGACGCGGCCAGATTCCTGGTTCGGGAAAGTGATGCCTACATTGGCGGTATGGTGCATCATTGCAAGCGCTTGTATGAGAACTGGTCCATGTTGACGGATGCCGTGAACTCCGGGCAGCCGGTAGGCGGGGCGCAAAGCTTGGCGCAACTGGAAACTTATTTTTCGGAACTGGTGAAGGGCCTGTACGTATCTAATTACCCCACGGCCCAAAAGCTGGCCAAAATGCTGGGAATCGGCTCCACATCCCAAAACCTTGAGATTCTGGACGTGGCGGGCGGTTCCGCCGTTTGGTCCATTGCCATGCTGGAGAAAGATCCCGGTAGCCGGGCAACCGTCATCGATTTCCCCTCCGTAACCCATGTAGCGGAAGAATATGTAAGCCATCACCGGCTGGAAGAGCGCTACACCTATTGGGCCGGCGATCTGGAAGAGATGGAGATCCCGAACCAGATGTTTGATGTGGCGATTATGGCCAACATTTGCCATACGTTGGGCCCGGTCGCGACTCAAAAGGCAATTCAAAAGCTGGCCAAGGCATTACGGCCAGGAGGACGGTTGGCGATTGTGGACTTCGTACCGGATGATCAGCGTTCCAGGCCGGGTTGGCCCCTGATTTTCGGGGTGAACATGCTGATCACCACGCCAGAAGGGGATGTATTCACCCGCTCCGAATATGAGAGCTGGCTGAAAGGCGCTGGTTTTAAAACAGTCAGTCTGCAGGAAGTTGAAACCGAAGTGACCGCCATCGTGGCGGAAATTTAATCCGGCGTAAAGCTGCCTGCGAGAATTATAAAAAGCTTGTGTTTAGCGGTTGAATCCACAAGCCGAGGATGATACACTTCCGTTATTCCAAAGCCGGTGTGGCGAAATGGTAGACGCAGTCGACTCAAAATCGACCGCCGCGAGGCATGTCAGTTCGACTCTGACCACCGGCACCACTATTCTTCAACAAGGAAAGTAATGGGAATGTGGGATAAGGTTTCAAGACAATGGAACTTGAGCTTTTATGACCCCCTAACCCAGTACACAAGGACTGATTGAGCAGCTCCCGCTTGGCAAAAGCATTTATACCGGCTAAAGAAGGCTGGTTAGCTTGATGATTTCCTCACAGATACCCAAGTTTGCCTAGGGCGTAAGAGGTTAGAACACCATTGCGGGAGGACATCCAAGAGATGCTGTATGGCTGCGCCTGGCTCTCAGGGCGTTAGCTCGAGGGATTTTCATAAATCTTTGCCAAAGGCTCAAGAAATAACTTAAATTTGACGAAAGGAATATGTCTAATGGGCAATTCTGCGCATTTAAGAAAATCCGGGCAAAGTGATGGAAATATAATTTATGGTAATTGTCATGTTTCAAAGTCAAAACGGTGCAGCACAGTCCGGTAATGCTCTGGTTGAGTATGCCTTGATAGGCGCACTGGTTGCAGTGGTAGCGATTCCAGCCTTATCAATGCTCGGGCTTTCTGTAAACAATACCGTTTCCAATATCTTAAAGGCTGGTTCTCAGCATCCCACAAATCAGCAGGCGAATATGCCTCAAGCAACAAAGCCCGCGACTCAGAAGCCCAATAATACTTCCGCCATCACAAATGGAGCAGCG
>JAJQJM010000006.1 GCA_021323475.1 Vampirovibrio sp. | reverse complement strand
CGACCGTGCTTAACTAGTTTAATCCATTCCACGGAATTCTGTCGGTAAAGCATGGACACTGGAGTGACAGTATGAGTCAGGTAATGCCGCAAGCCGTCCCTCAAATTCTGGCCGTAATTCCGGCCCGGTACGCATCCACTCGCTTTCCGGGTAAGCCGTTGGTGGAAATTCAGGGCAAGCCCATGATTCAGCATGTCTGGGAACGCGTCAATGGGCTTTCCTCCATTGCCAAGGTCATCATTGCCACGGATGACGAACGAATCCAGCAAGCCGCGCAAGCCTTTGGCGCGGAAGTACGCATGACCTCCCCGGAACATCCGTCCGGCACCGATCGGATTTGGGAAGTCGCCCAAAATCTGCCGCAGTTCGATTGGGTTTTAAATGTGCAGGGCGATGAACCGTTCATTAATCCGACCCATTTGCAGGCCGCAATGGATGCGATTCATCAGCATCCCGATGCCGCGATCATTACGCTGATTACGCCGATTCAGGATGCGGACTCCTGGCGGGACCCGAACCTGGTAAAGGCGGTGCTGGCCGGGAATAACCGGGCGTTGTATTTTTCCCGCTCCCCGGTTCCTTACCACCGGGATGCGCCGGAAGTGCCTGCTCATGCGTATCGGCATATCGGTCTTTACCTGTATCGCCGTAGTGCGTTGGAACACTTTACGCAATTGCCGCCTTCCACGCTTGAGCTGGCTGAAAAACTGGAACAGTTGCGGGCTTTGGAGGCCGGACTACCCATCTATGCCGTACTGGTGAGCGAAGCTCCCGTGGGCGTAGACACACCCGCTGATCTCATCCGAATTTTGGATTCTGTCCCTTAAGGGTTCCATCCTTTTAAAAAAAATGGTTATAATATGACCTACACCTGAGAAGGGTTGTTGAGTCGTATGTTAGAGTTTTTGTGTAAATACCCCCGACATGGGGAATATATGCAAATAATGAGCTATTTGCGTGGGAAGATTGAAATGCGTGTGAATCAAATCCTTGGGAAACGGGGCGTTGCCTCGGTTGCAAGTGCAGTTTTACTTTGTTCGTTCGTTTGCCTGAATCCCTCAAGCGCCTTTGCGACGGCATCTGAAGATGCTGCTACTGGCGCAATCGGCCCTGAACCGGCTAAGTTGGCTGAGCCTTTGCAGATCAGCGAAGTGCCGACGGGCCCTTATTTTGCGGCTGAAAGTACCGACCTGTTACGGCGCAAGCTGCTGTTGGTTTCCAACTATATTCAATCGTATAACCGTCGTCTGGCTGCCGATGAGGTTGGGAACATTTCCCAGGCCATCGTGCAATACAGCGAGCGCTATGGCGTGGATTACCGCTTGTTGACCAGCCTGATTGCCATTGAGTCCTCATTTCGCCGCGATGCGGTATCCTCATCCGGCGCAATTGGCATGGGGCAACTGAAACCGGCGACTGCCAAGTGGCTGGGTGTTATGAATCCGTATGATCCGGTGGATAACATTGCCGGAACTGCCCGCTTTTTGTCCTGGTTGGTCAAGAAGTATAACGGCAAGCTGGAATATGCCCTCTCTGCCTATTACCAAGGGCCGGGCTTTGTGGATCGCAACGGGATTGCCCCGGTTTGCATGCCCTACCTGGAAAAAGTGAACCGGGCGCTTGGACCTTTAATGTAGGTTTGTAACAAAATCTTAAAAGTGACTTGCTGAATTTAGCATCCTTTCCGCTTTATCAGGTTTTCTCTCTCAGAGTTCCTAACCGGATAGCAGTGGATCATGCCGATTCTTGGCTTCAACAGACAATCGTTTCCGGATAAGTTTACGCAAGTCGGGCGCGCTATGTATGGTAGCCTCAATGCCCGGCAGTTAAACGCCCGAGCCGCCGTATCGGTGCCCTTGGTGCCCATGTTGCCGTTGATTGTAGCGGGCGGGGCCATGCTCTACCATCAGGGGAACGAGGCCACCAAACCAAATGGTGGTGATAAAAACGCCTGGCTCAATATTTTATTGGAATCCGCAATCGGCGCCTGGGTGTTGAAAAACACGACCGGGCTTTATCCCTTGTTTGGCTTGGGCTTGGCGGCGTATCGCTCCGGTCAGAAGCATACCGCGCAAGAGAAAGTGCAGGCCATGGTGAATACCGGCATCTGTATGCTGCTGGGCTGGGCGGGGGTTCATTTGTTTGAGAGTTTTGCCGAAGCGGGCCGGGCCAATGATGATCACATCATTAAGAATGCCTTGAAGGGCGAAGGCAAGCACGAGGCCAAATTCAAGAAATGGGTGGATACGCATCTGGCGAACCTGGCCACTTCCAATGAGGATGCCAAGGGCTTGAAAGATGCCTTGGCCGAATTGAAAACCGCTTATAAAGATCACGATGCGTTGTACGCCAAAACCGGAAAATATGGCGGAAAGCCGGAATGGGAAGTGCTAGAGCCTTTCCGCAATAAAATTATGGAACTGAAGTCCAATATTGCCGAACGGGTAGAAAAAATGGGCAATGAACTGTACTCCACGGTTGAGTATGAGAATAAATCGGCGGTACGGGCCGCTTTGGCCAAAATTGAAGACTCCCAGTCCAGCTTTACCCGTTTTAACCGGGCTATGAACCCCATCTACGGTTATATTATTACCGGCTTGGTAATTGGTACGCCGTTGGCGAAATGGATTAGCTCCAAAATTGGGGAAAAGCGGCCTGACTTAAAAACCAAGCAGTTCCATGCCAATGTCTTCCCGCATGAAAATCGAATCATTAACTACACGGTAGGTAGCGGCGGACATGGTGGAGGACATGGGGCGAACCACTTTATGGCGCCGGGGCCTGCCATTGTTTGGCCGGAAGCCAACGGCGGAAGGCCCATGCAATAAACCGCGCATCTATTTTGAATTTAAATTGAATTTAAAAAGCGGCGGGTTTTGAGGCCCGCCGCTTTTGGTTTAATTCCGGTTAGGGAATTAAGTTTTAGTAGTCGTCCATACCGGGCATGCCACCGGGCATAGCGGGGCCTTTTTTCTCCGGCAGGTCAACGATCAGCGCTTCGGTGGTCAACAGCAGACCGGCGATGCTGGCTGCGTTTTCCAGGGCGCTGCGGGTCACTTTAACCGGGTCAACCACACCGGCTGCGAACATGTCGGTGTAAACGCCGTTCAGAGCGTCGAAACCGACTTGCGGACCTTCTTCTTTCACTTTTTCTACGACAACCTGACCGCGAGCGCCTGCGTTGTCAGCGATTTGACGGCAGGGAGCTTCCAGGGCGCGCAGCAGGATTTCAGCACCGGTGCGCTCGTCGCCAATCAGGGTGTCGGCGTACTTACGCAGCGCTTTTTCGGTTTTCAGCAACGCGGTACCGCCACCGGGCACAATGCCTTCCTCGATAGCAGCGCGGGTTGCGTTCAACGCGTCTTCCAGGCGCAGTTTTTTGTCTTTCAGTTCGGTTTCAGTGGCAGCGCCGACTTCGATTACCGCAACACCGCCAGCCAACTTGGCCAGACGCTCTTGCAGTTTTTCTTTATCGTATTCGCTGTCGCTCTCTTCGATCTGGCGCTTGATTTGCTTCACGCGAGCTTCAACCGCTTCTTTGGTGTGCTCGTCCACCACGATGGTGGTGTTTTCGCGGGTGACGCTCACGCGGCGGGCGCGGCCCATATCCTTAACGGTGAAGGTTTCCAGCTTCTGGCCGAGGTCTTCGGTGAACATCTGGCCGCCGGTGAGGATGGCGATGTCTTCCAGCATTGCTTTGCGGCGATCGCCGAAACCGGGAGCCTTAACGGCCACGGCGCGGATGACTTTGCGCATGCTGTTGACAACCAGGGTTGCTAGCGCTTCGCCTTCCACATCTTCGGCGATGATCAGGATGCCACGGCCTTCGCGAGCCACTTGCTCCAGGATCGGAACCAGATCGCTGACCAGGTTGATTTTCTTGTTCACGCACAGCACGAAGCAATCTTCCAGAACGGATTCCATACGCTCGGTGTCGGTTACGAAGTAGGGGCTGATGTAGCCTTTGTCGAACTGCATCCCTTCGACCACCTTCAGTTGGGTGCCGATGGACTTGGATTCTTCAACGGTGATGACGCCTTCGTTGCCCACTTTATCCATTGCGTCGGCAATCAGGTTGCCCACGATGGGATCGTTGCCGGCGGAAACGGCGGCTACCTGGGAGATGGCTTCGCGGTTCTCAATCTTGCGGGACTGGGCGCGCAGATCTTCCACGATTACTTGCACGGACTTGTCGATACCGCGCTTGATGCCCAACGGGTTGGCGCCGGCCACAACGTTTTTCAGGCCTTCGCGCACAATGGCTTGAGCCAGAACGGCAGCGGTGGTAGTACCGTCACCAGCCACATCGTTGGTTTTGGAAGCGACTTCGCGGATCAACTGGGCGCCGGCGTTTTGCTGGTGATCTTCCAGTTCCACTTCTTTGGCGATGGTGACACCGTCGTTGATGATTTGCGGGGAACCGAATTTTTTCTCGATAACCACGTTGCGGCCCTTGGGTCCCAAGGTTACTTTCACCGCATCGGCAACGGCATCAATACCGCTTTCTAACGCGCGACGGGCTTCTTCTTCAAATACAATGCGTTTTGCCATTGTTATTTTCCTCTGCTAAATACTGATACTTGCTTAAACCAATCGGGCTGGGGGAATTAGCCTTCCACGATACCGAGGATGTCTTTCTCGGACAGGATTTTGACTTCCTTGCCGGATAGTTTGACATCGGTGCCGCTGTACTTGGCAAACAGGACTTTATCGCCCACTTTCACTTGCATTTCTTCGCGTTTGCCGCTGTCGTTCAGGCGACCAGGACCTACAGCCAGAACGATACCCTGTTGAGGCTTTTCACGAGCGGTATCGGGGATATAGATACCACCGGCGGTCTGCTCGTTATCGCTCAACACTTCCAGCACCACACGGTCTGCGAGCGGCTTGATGTTTACCTGAGTTTCAGTTGCGGGCATAGTGTCCTCCATTTAACGTTCATTCTGACGATCAGTGTTTGATACGTAGTACAGAACTGAATGCTAATAACGATACAATTCAGTGACTCTATCCTAGGCAAGAGGAAAAGCCTTGTCTATCCGGTTAATGAAAAATTAATAATTCCCAGAGCCCCACCATTCAATGGATAGAAGCGTATCTGAGTTCCATTGGATGGAGGAACCGGAGTCAGATCATAACAGGCTATCATTCAAAATAAGGCCCAAATTATGGGCTAAATGTTTCACTTGGATTCTAAATGCGCGCCTGGCGCTTTAAATATCCGGTTCAAAGGAACATTATGAAGACGCCTCTGGATAAGAAAAACCGAATTTTGCCCTGTGTCGGCGGCTCCTACGGCATTGCCGGACTGCTGCTGGCAGGCTTGTTCCTGGTAACGGGCTGCGATGACGCATCCGGGCCACCAGGAGCCAGACCGGGTATGGGCCCTCCGGGTGCGCCGACTCCCGGCGCCAATGCCGGATCCTTGCCCATTCAGAAAGCAAGTTCGATTCCGGGGGCGAAACCGTCCGCGGCGGATGCGAATAAGTCTGCCGTAAAGCCGTTGAACGCCGGCCTTGTGGGTGCCTCCCCGATGACACCGCCGGGTGTGTCGGCCAAGCCGGATGGGCAGAGCGGGGCAGACGGCGATTCCGCTGTGAACCCGATGGCCCCGCTTTCCAAGGTGGAGCAAGCCGGAAATATAGTCGATCTGGCTTCCGAGATTATTTTTGCCAAAGCCAACCCCTTCTTGGATCGGTTGGCCAAACCAATGGTTGAGATTCCAGCTGAGACTGGCGGTTCCACAGCTCCTGTGCAGGTGGATTTGCCGCCGGATCCGTTTGAAAGCGTTTCGTTGCTGGGAATTGCCTATCATTCGCAATCTCCAATGGCGCTGATTGCCGTGAGTGGCGGCGAAACCCAGACGCAAATGGTCCGGGCCGGCGATCTGTTGATGATGGACGGTGGACAAATCAAGGTCGTGGTTATCCGCCCGGATAGCGTTGATTTCCAAAAGGTAGGTACCGGTGGCGAGAAGCGCACCATGAGCCTGCCCAGCGTCATCGGCTATTCCTCGTCAGGTGCGAAAGACGCCGCTGCCGATAGTAATAATTCCGGTGCTGCGACAGCATCAAAATCCGCTGAAAAGGCAAGTCCGGGTACGAAGCCCATGATGGGCTCCGGGATGAGTGCCGGTGCGTCCAACGGCGCGCCGAAATCCGGAGGAACCCCTGACACCGGCTTATCCAATATCCGCAAACTGTCTAAAGGCGAATTGCAAAATGGGGGCGGTGCCGCAAAAGCCCCTAATGTAAGTTTGAAAGAACCGTAATGGGAGAGAAACCTATGAAAAAGGATGGCCTTCTTGCCGTAAAACGGACGACCGTAACTGCGACCACGCTGGTTCGCAAGACGGCAGCCTTGTTGCTGGCTTCCTCCTTTTTCATGGTGAGTTCGGGAATGCCCACCCAGGCGCAGATTCTGGATACTTCGGCAAAGCCGGTCCGGGGTCAGGTTGCCATCTCCAGAGATGTGAACATTGCTCCCGGCAGCGATAAAGTATCCCTGAACATGCGGGACGCCAGCCTGCGGGATGTGTTGAACATGCTGGCGCAGCAAGGCAAATTTAACCTGATCATGGATGATTCCGTAGATGGCACCTTGACGGTGGACATTAAAAACATTTCCATCAACAAGGCGCTGGAATACGTTTTTACGGTTGCCGACCTGAGTTATACCAAAGATGGGAATACGGTCATTGTGGCTTCCAAAGACAGCGCCGATGAGAAAAATCTGAACGCAAAAACGTTTAAGGCCATTCCGGTGCTTTATAAAGACGCCACCATGATTGCCAACCAGTTGAACAGCACTTTGTTTAAAATTTCCCGGCCCGGTGGCAGCTCTACGGCCATTGCGGCCTCCGATCCGGACAGCAATTCGCTGTTGATTATCGGCACCGACTCGGATTTGAAGCTGGTAGCGGACGCCTTGCGCGAACTGGATGTGCCCAGAAACCGCAAAGTATATAATATTCGCCACAACAGACCGTCTTATGTGGCCCAGGTACTGGCGGCCAATTTCTTTACCAGCAATAACAACAATGGAAATGGCGGCGCTACCAACGGCAATAATAACGGTGCTACCAATAACAACAACAATTCCGGCAGCAATAACAACAGTACAAATTCCACCAATACAAGTGGAGGCGGTGGTACTACCGGGAATACGACAACCGGCGGTAGCAACAATTCAACCACGACCGGCGGTGGTAGTACGGCCAATGGCGGCGGCACCTCTGGCGGTGGTACTAATGGTTCCAACGGAACCGGTGGATTAAGTACCTTTACGACCGGTGGCGTCACATTTATTTCAGAGCCTATTGCCTCGACACTGACCGTGTTGGGTACCGAAGAGCAGCTCGCTCTGATTGACTCGTTGATTGATCAGGTGGATGTGCGGCGTCCGCAGGCGGTGATTGAAGTGTCGCTGGTGGAATTGCAGAATACAGACCGGAGATCGCTGAAGCCGACGCTTGGCACCCTGAATCTGGGTAGAGAAGTGCAGTTGACTTTGAATAATAACGGTCTCAGCACCTTCTTGTTCAACCACATCAACAATAACTACAGCAATACTACGACCGCAGGCGCTAATCCAAGCGGGATTAAGCAGAATAACATCCTGTCCAACTTTAGCCTGACCAATACGAATGGCAACACAAAAAACAGGGTGTTGGCGAACCCCACGATTGTGGCGATGGACGGCACCAGTTCCACCATTAACATTACCGATCAAATCCCGACCATTACCCAAACCGTGACCACCACGGCAACCGGGCCGGTAACCGCAACCAGTATTTCCACTCAGGAAGCCGGGGTTACCTTGACCTTGACCCCGCAAATTAATAATGATGGCTCTATTATTCTGACCTTGTCCCCGGAAGTGTCCCAACCCGCCGGTACGGTCGATACAGGTTCTGCCTCCACCACGCTGATTTCCAAGCGCAGCATGAACATCGGGGCCGTTCGGGTGCAGGACGGGGAAACCCTGGTAATCGGCGGCCTGATTCGCGAAGGCGAGCGGGTCGATATGAGCAAGGTGCCCGGTCTGGATAAATTGCCGATTGTTAGTGCCATGTTCCGCAGTATTAACAACCACGACAAGGATAAGACTGAACTGGTGTTAATGGTGACTCCGCACATTTTAAAAGAAGACGCGGTCACTTACTTCCAAAATGCCTCCAGCGGTAAATTTAACAGCCCGAACCAGGGGCAGGGCGGTATCCAGCCGGTTTCCCTTCCTAAATTCATCGGGCCTATGGAAATGATGCCCCAAAACGGACAAGCGCCTTCCCCAGCGATTTCTCCGATGGTGCCGATAGCTCCGGCCGCGCTGCCCGCTTCCGGTGCAAGCGATGATGCCGCTCAAAAAACAGCGATCCCTGGGAAGAATTCTACTGCTTTGGAGCTAAGCAAGCGGCTGCGGTCCGCCAAAGTGGAGTTGATTCCATCCGCTAAGGCGGTGGTCAAGGCCGGTTCGCTGGATGCCCTGAAGATGCCGCGCAAAGGTAAGGCGGCCCCAGGCGCCTCACTGGTGCCAGAGCAGGATCAGTCCGCGTCTTCGCGGCAAACCCGCCTGGAAATTATGGATGAAATTGTAAAAGATTAAAGACCGGTATTTTTTGACCGATAGTTCCTGTCAGGAGTGTTAGTGACGGTTTTTCCGATGAGCCCAGAAGAATCCACATTGCAAAATACCTCAACTCAGCCGCCGCCGGTATCCCGGCCGGTCAAAAAACGCATCGGCGAGATTCTTCAAGATGCAGGGCTGATTACGGAAGAGGATTTGGCGGCGGCGCTGATTGAGTCCCGCAAAAATAACCAGTTTATCGGCCTGACCTTGGTGCGCGCCGGAAAAATAACCGTAGAGCAATTGGGTCAGGCGTTGAGTGTTCAGTTTGGCATTAAATACGCCAATATCAACAAAATCAATATTGATAAAACCTTGCTGGATCTGCTGCCCGAGGAATTTATCCGGGACAAGCAGGTGGTGCCGATTGCCAAGGAGCGGGGCCGTCTGGTGGTGGCCATGGTCAATCCCACCAACCGGGAAGTGATTGATGAAATCACCTTTATAACTGGCATGCGCCCGTTGGTGACAGTCACCACCCAACTGGAATACGTGGAATTCTGCAACAAGCACCTGAGTGAGGTTTCCTCCAACACGTTGCGGGATGAGATTTCCAACTTTTCTGATCAAATGGTGGTGGAGCAGGGGCAAGTCGATCTTCGCCAGCAACGGGATGCGGAACTGTCTGATCCGACCAACCCGCTGGTTAAATTGGTCAACTCCATTATTGAAGAAGGCATTGAACGCAACGCAAGCGATATTCATATTGAGCCGCGTCCTAAAAAATATCTGGTGCGTTTCCGGGTGGACGGTATTTTGCGCACGATTCTGGATGTGCCGCAAAACATGGAAGCCAGTTTTGTGACCCGTATCAAGGTTATGGCCCGGATGGACATTGCCGAGCACCGTCGTCCGCAGGACGGCCGGATTACCATTAAATACAAGGGGACCGATTACAACTTGCGGGTTAACACGCTGCCGGTAAGCGACAGTCGTGAAAAGATCGTAATTCGTATTTTGCGTCCGTCGAAAAATATCAGTGATTTTCAATCGTTGGGCTTTGATGCGGACGATGTCAAAAAACTGGAATTTCTGTATAAATCCCCGTACGGCATTATTCTGGTGTGCGGGCCGACCGGTTCCGGTAAAACCACTACTCTGTATACCGTACTGCAACGAATTAATGATGACATCCGAAACATTTGTACGGTGGAAGATCCGGTTGAATTGCAGATAGAGGGATTAAACCAGTCTCAGGTCAATCCGAAGGCGGATTATACATTTGCAAGCAGCATGCGGGCCCTGTTGCGTCAGGATCCGGATGTGATCATGGTCGGTGAAATCCGGGATTATGAAACCCTGGAAGCGGCGGTACACGCTGCTTTAACTGGCCACTTGGTATTCAGCACCATTCACAGTAATACCACCTCGGCCACCATTACCAGGATGATCGAGATGGGGGCCGCCTCCAACCTGATTGGCTCCGCCCTGGTCGGCGTGTTGGCCCAGCGATTGGTGCGAAATATATGCCCGTATTGCAAGGTTCCGTACGAGGCCCAGCAATGGGAAAAAGACCTGTTGTTCCCCTACGATGAAGATCAGCGTCAGAAGAAAGTCTTGCTCTACAAGGGGCAAGGCTGTGAACTGTGCATGAACTCCGGCTATTCGGGCCGAAGCGGGATTTATGAGATTCTGATTGTTGACCGTGAAATTCGGCAATTGATTAACGACAGCCATTCGGACCTGGAAATTGAGGACGCCGCCATTGCCGCCGGTATGCGGACATTAAGCATGAACGGCCGTGCCAAGGTTATTGCGGGCGTTACCACGGTTGAGGAAGTAACCCGAGTGCTGGGCGTCAATCTGGGAGGCCAGTAGTGCCGTATGGCCTCTTTTCAGTATGAAGCCTTAAAGATTAGCGACCGGAGCCGTATTAACGGCACCATTAACGCCGCCAGCGAAAAAGAAGCGCGCGAGTTGCTACGGGAACAGAATTTAATTCCCACCAAAATTGTCATTATCAACAGTGAAGCGGTGCAGGCGGGTAAAAAAGGCAATCCGCTGACCAACTTCCTGCAACAGGTTATGGGGGTCAGCTCCAAGGATAAAATTGCTTTCACCCGAAACATTGGTATGATGATTCGGGCTGGGATTCCGGTTACGGAAGCCCTGCTGTATTACGAGAATTACGCCACCAATCCCAAGTTCCGCAAAATTGTTTCGCGTGTCCGGCAGGATATTATTTCCGGCTATTCGTTCAGCCAGGCGTTGGCAAAGCACAAGCATCTCTTTGACGATGTTTACGTCAACGTCACCAAGGCTGGGGAACGCAGCGGTGAACTCGATCAGACCATGGGGCGTTTAACCCACCTGTTGACCAAGGCCGAGCAGTTGAAGATGAAAATTATTTCTGCGGCTGCTTATCCGGTCATCGTCGTCTTCATTCTGGCGCTGGTGCTGCTGATTATGTTTGTACTGGTGTTACCCACCTTTGCGGATATTTATAAGCAAATGGGCGTTAAATTGCCGTTCATTACCCAAATTATGATGGCCATTAGCAACGCCTTGAGAAATTACTGGTTCGTATCGTTTCCGGCGTTGGGTTTCAGCCTTTTCGGCTTATTCAAATTCTTTACCAGCTCCACCGGAAAAGTCCTGGTGGATGCGTTTGTGATGAAGGTTCCCGTGCTGGGCGATCTTATCAAGCACACCCAAAGTTCTCACTTTGTGTCCACCCTCTATGTTTCATTCGGGGCTGGTTTGCCGATTACGGACGCCTTGTTTCTGGCCACGGAAACCTTAACCCATACGCAAATCCGCTCCGCGTTTAAAAGGGTGAACGTGCAGATCCAGACGGGTCAGCGGCTAGCGGTGGCTCTTGCCTCCACGGGGTATGTACCGGATATCGTGATGCTGATGATTTCCACCGGGGAAGAATCCGGGGATTTGGAGAAGATGCTGGAAGCGTCCTACGATTATTTGGAAGAGGAAATTAACCACCGGGTGGGTATCCTCACGTCTTTAATGGAGCCGGTTATGTTGCTGGTTATCGGGGCTGTGGTGGGTTTTGTGGCCCTGTCCATCTACCTGCCGCTGTTCAGTATTTACGACAATATCCATTAAACGATGCGCAACATGCCAAAGGGGTGTAGATGGCGTTCCTCTCGGCATTCATTTCAAGATTGTCCGGTTGCACGAACCGGCCTGTTGAAAAAGGTGGCCCAAAGTGCCCTTGCCGTCTAATTATCCTTCTATTGAGCAGTCATTAGGGCCTGCACCGTCATCGGCGGTCTCTCTACAAGGGAATTGGTTTATTTCCTTGTTCCTGCGGGATCAATCGTGCCATTTAATTCATTTCAGCCGCAATGTGGCGACCATGTTGCAGGCCGGTTTGTCGCTGGAACAGATTCTGCATCGTCAGCAACGGCATATCTCGCATGGCCCGTTGCGGAATGCGTTGGCTCAAATATATCAGGCTGTTTCCAGCGGAATGAGCTTCAGTGATGCGTTGGCGAAACACCCGAAGCTGTTTGATGAATTCTACCGAAGCATTATTACGGTGGGTGAAGAAAGCGGCCAATTGGACATGGCCATGCGGGAAGTGGCCGATGCGCTGGAACGATTTCTGGTATTACGGCGGAAGGTGATTGCCGCGCTGGTCTATCCCGTGTTTGTGATTGGGGTGGCGTTGTTTGATGCGCTGTTATTCCTGAGTCTGATTATTCCTTATATTCTGAACCTTTCCGAATCCATGCTCGGTAAACCCGAGGGGTTGTTATTGATAGTGAATACGGTTGCCCACTTCTGGTGGGTGCTAGTGGTTTTGTTGGGCGCACTCATTGCCGGAATCGTTGGCTTCTTCCAAACCAAGCCGGGGCGGGAAATTCTGGATGAACTGGTTTTATATGTTCCTTTGCTGAATGAAACCATTCAGGTGATGCAATGTTCCTATTTTATGACCGGTTTGGGTTTGGGTTATCAGGCAGGTTTACCGCTGGAACATGCCGTTCGGTTGGGTGTCGATGCGATTCCGAATCTCTCTGTTAAAAGCATGTTTGCCGGCGTGGCGGAGCGACTGCAAGCCGGGACCTCGCTCAGCGAGGCATTAGCGGATGTAGGCTACCTGCCCGGAATGGTGCAGGAAATGGTGGATACGGGGGAAATATCCGGCATGCTGCAATCCATGCTGGGCACCGCATCCGAGTACTTGGAGCAGGAAATTGACGCCCGTCTGCAAATATTTATGGCGTTGCTGAAACCCCTGTTACTGGTGATGGTGGCCTTGATCATCGGTAGTGTCATCCTGCTGATTTATACGTCCGTTTTTGCAACGGTGGGCGGCATTATGCAGCAGGCAACTCAGCACTAGCGCTTGAATTTAATTTGACTTATCCAACTTAAAAGTGCGCCATCCAAAATGGATAGCGCACTTGAAGGGTTTAAGGCGTTTTGAAAGATCTACTCGATGTACTCTTTCAGGCGGCGGCTGCGGTTGGGGTGGCGCAGCTTGCGCAGGGCTTTCGCTTCAATCTGACGAATCCGCTCACGGGTAACGCCGAACAACTGACCCACTTCTTCCAGGGTGCGTTGACGACCATCGTCCAGGCCGAAGCGAAGACGCAATACGTCACGCTCACGGGGAGACAGGGAGCTGAGCACTTCGGTCAGGTCTTCCCGCAGCAGTTCATGGGCAACCGTAGTGGCCGGAGCCTTGGCTTCCCGGTCCTCGATGAAATCGCCCAGACGGGAATCTTCTTCTTTCCCGATGGGGGTTTCCAGGGACAGGGGCTCTTGGGCGACCTTGATGATATCCCGCAGCTTGGGTACCGAAATGCCCATGGCATGCGCGAGTTCTTCCTCGGTCGGCTTGCGGCTCAGTTCCTGGGCCAGTTTACGGGTGATTTTCTTCAGCTTGTTGATGGTTTCCACCATGTGTACCGGAATCCGAATGGTCCGGGCCTGATCCGCAATGGCGCGGGTAATGGCCTGACGGATCCACCATGTGGCATAGGTGGAGAACTTGTAACCGCGCTCGTGGTCGAATTTCTCGGCGGCGCGAATCAAGCCCAGGTTGCCTTCCTGAATCAGATCCAGGAACAGCATGCCACGGCCTACGTATTTCTTGGCGATACTGACTACCAGACGCAGGTTGGCTTGCACCAGCTTTTGTTTGGCGCGGGCGCCGGATTCGCCGCCGGCTACGATCTGGCGGGCCAGTTCAATCTCTTCGTCACCGGTCAACAGCGGGATGCGGCCAATTTCACGCAGGTACATCCGGACCGGATCGTCCAGGGCCAAGCCGCGGGTTTCAACGGTAAAGCTGACTTCTTCGCTTTCTTCTTCGCCGCTAAGCAGGGCAACATTGCCGCTACCGCCATCGGTAAACAGGGAACCGATCTGATCGGAATCACCGTCATCGACGGACAGGATTTCGTCAATGCCGCTGCGTTCGTCACGTCCTCGTTCCGACTTGCTGATCATGGCCAGCAGGGAGTCTTCACTTTTTTTTGAGGATCTGCGTTTGGTCATCTGTGGTTTCCATCCCTTATTTTGGTAGACATTACACTTTTTCTAATGACAGAATTCTACGGTGGCTTCAGATTCGGGGCGTCAGGTTTGCCCTTGCGCCTGACCGGGTGACGGCCGGGCGTCGGCAAAAAGCCGGTCCTTGAATTCGTACAGTAACTCGACTTGCTCTCCCGCATTTTGGCTGGCATTCGCTTTCAACTGTTGCAGTTGACGGTGTCTGCGGGCATTGGCTAACAGAGTTAATTGTTGTTCCGCCAAGTTGCTCAACTTGTCTTTCAGTGGTGTTCCCTTGATTTCACCCAAACCGAGCGAGTCGCAAAAGGACTCCGCCGTCAGCGCCAGTTCGGCAAATGTGTGTATGACATCAGGCTTGTCAAAATATAGATGATTCATTTTTTCGATCAATGTTCCAAGAAAGGCTTGAGATGAGGATGCGTTCTGCTGGGCTTCCGGGTCTTGAGACAAGCCGCGCAAGCCTTCCAGGATTTCCTGGTGGGCGGGGTCGTCAAAGGACAACCAGGTTTGGGCATCAAGAACACTCATCATGGCGTGAAAACTTTCAGAGTTAAACAAGGTCAGTTTTAACAGGTTTTTTTCGGCTGCGACTTGCCGAGGAGTGAGCTGGGAGCGCAATTCGGACATATTGTCCGTCAGTATAGGCTCATTTCTCCTTAATGAAGTCGAACCGTGTTTTGAAATTGCCTTTTTCTTGCCGGAATTTTGTGAGCCCGTCCATGCCCGTGGTGGTGCCGGATTTCGGCTTTGCTCATAACGCTTTACTTCCAGCAGCAGGGCTTCTTCTGAAATTTCAATGCGTTCCGAGTAGAGCTTGATATATTCCGAACGGGTGGCGGGCCGATGAATGGCGGCTAGTAGTGGGGTAATCCGGTTCGCTGCCTGAATGCGCCCTTCCGGTGTATGCACCGGTAAATCTTTCAGGGCCATATCGAATTTGAACGCCAGGAAATGCCGGGCGTTTGCGATCAGCTCCCGGAAGGCGTCTCCCCCGTGATGACGGATGAATTCATCGGGGTCCTTGCCGTCCGGCACAATTAAAACCTTCAGTTGCAGTTCGCTGGCTCCCATGTAGGGTTCAATTAGGGAAATTGCGCTAAGGGCGGCCTTAAGTCCGGCCTCATCGGAGTCGAATGCCAGATACACTGTCTCCGCGCCGAAGCGGGTGAGCAGTTTCAGGTGACTATCCGTCATGGCCGTGCCGCAGGAGCCTACCGCCTCTGTAATCCCGCCCAGGTGAGCGCTGATGACATCGAAGTAACCTTCCATGAGGACAGCGGCTTTGCTCTGCCGAATGGCCTCCCGTGCCTGATGGAAGCCGTACAGCACTTGGCTCTTCTTATAAACGGTTGTTTCCGGGGAGTTCAGGTACTTGGGCTTGTCTTCATCGGACAGCGCCCGACCCCCAAAGGCCACCACTTGCCCCCGTTCATCCAGAATGGGAATGATCAACCGGTTTCGGAAGCGGTCATAGTGTCCCTGGCCGTGTTCCCGGTTGTTGGCCAGCCCGGCGGTGGTTAGTAAATCCGGGTTTGCCTGCACAAAATCGAAGTGCCCTTTCAGGTAAGGGGTCAAATTTTCCCATCCGGCAGGGGCGTAGCCAAGCTGGAATTGTTGAATGGCTGCTTGGCATTGGGTTTCATCCGTATAGCGGCTGCTCAGGTAATGCATTACCGGCTGAGCGGTGGGCTCTTGCAGGCGCTCTTCAAACCACTTGGCCGCTGCGTAGTTCAAATCCAGAATCTTCTGGCGGGCATCCCGCTGAATGGAGGCCGCTTCCGCGCCTTGCCCTTCGTAAGCGATTTCAATGCCTTGATCTTGGGCCAAATCCCGGATGACTTCGCCGTAGGTCTTGTTCTCTATCTTCATCAGGAAGGTGAGCGAGTCGCCACCCACCCCGCAGGAGAAGCATTTGAAGATGCCCTTTTCCCGACTCACGTTCATGGAGGGGCTTTTATCGTTATGGAACGGGCACTTGCCCATGTAATTGCGGCCGCTCTTTTTCAGAATGACGTGCCGCTGGATGATATCGATAATGTCCAGCCCGCTTTTAACGCGCTCGGCGGCTTCCGCGAATGGCAGACGG
Source organism: Vampirovibrio sp. (assembly GCA_021323475.1). Classification (GTDB taxonomy): domain Bacteria; phylum Cyanobacteriota; class Vampirovibrionia; order Vampirovibrionales; family Vampirovibrionaceae; genus Vampirovibrio. Next base: position 26,334 of record JAJQJM010000006.1, on the reverse strand, counting down.
CTCATGACGGCATGCCCTCATGGCGGGGATTGACGGTAAAGGCCTGATAGGTATTGGGCAGCAGGTGGGCTTTATAGGCCTCAATGGCAAACCGGTCGGTCATGCCGGCAATGTAATCCAGTATGCGGCGCTCCAAGGGTTCATCGGCAGGCAGGTTGGGGCTTAACGCTTGCGGATGCTTCAGATAGAAATCATACAGGGCGGTAAGCACCCGACGCACGTTCTCGGTCTGCTCCATGCGCTCCGGCGCCAGATAGATATGGTCAAACATCCATTGCCGCAATGTCATCACCGCTTCGCGAATCTCGGACGTCAGCGAAATTCGTGGATTATCACTATTAATGGTTTCCAGACTGGTATGCACCATATCCGTAACCATTCGGTCCAGGCGTTCTTGCCGGGTACTGCCCAACGTGGTCAAAATATCACGGGGTAAATCGGCTTCCGTCATAATCCCGGCGCGGCGGGCATCTTCCACATCGTGGTGCAGATAGGCCATACGGTCGGCGGTGTCTACAATTTGGGCTTCCAGCGTGAGAAATTCGGCTTTGGTTTCGGTCAACCCTTCCATGCCGTCCAGCACTTCCAGAGTCAAATTCAGCGCTTCCAGCTTTTTAACAATGCGAAGTCCTTGTTGTTGATGGTGAAAGCCGGTAGGAGAAAGCTCATCCAGAATATGCTCGCCGGTATGCCCGAATGGCGGGTGCCCTAAATCGTGCGCCAACGCGATACTTTCGGTTAAATCCTCGTTCAGGCGCAAAGCACGGGCCACGGTGCGGGATACCTGTGCTACCTCCAGGCTGTGGGTCAGGCGGGTTCGGTAATGATCGCCCACCGGCGCAATGAACATCTGGGTTTTGTGCTTCAGGCGGCGAAATGCCTTGGAGTGCAGGATACGATCGCGATCCCGTTGGAAGGCGGTGCGAATCGAACAGAGGGCTTCCGGGGTTTCCCGGCCTCGAGTCAGCTCGCTGCGGGCAGCCAGCGGGTGAAGCACCTGTTTTTCGAGTGCTTCCGTCGATTCCCGAATCTGCATGACGCCTAGTGCCATCAAGCCTTCCTGCCTATTGACGTCGTACCTTTGTTTGCTTCCGTATGCTTGTACCCCTGATCCGTCTGACTTTAAAGACATGCCTTTGCTTGTTGGCCAGTTGGTTGACGGTTAGGGCTCCCCAATCTCGGTAGGTAGCAATAGGCTACCATATTGTGTCCCACGCATCCAGCTTTATGAAGGGATATGACCGTGAATGACGAATGGAGAACTGGGAATCGGGGGAATGGTAGAATTACCTTACAGCCGATTTTCCGGTGGTGATATTTTAGCGTACTTTCCATGAGAAAGATCATTTCGAAGCTCAAGAACGGGATCATTATTTCTGCCCAGGCGGCCAAAGGGGAACCGATGGATAAGCCGGAGCACCTTTGTGCCCTGGCGGAAGCTGCATTGAACGGCGGAGCCTGTGCTGTGCGAATGGCTCAGCCTTATAACATCCGGTATTTCAAGGAACGCCATCCGGAGATTCCGGTGATGGGAATTACCAAGCCGGATGTGATTCCTGCCAATGCCCATGAGTTGGTCTATATTACCCCAGGATTTCAGGATGTGGCCGCTTTGGCCGAGGTTTGCGATATTGTTGCGCTGGATGCCACCATGCGGCCTCGCCCGGCCGGTGAAACGCTGGACTCAATCGTCAGTGAAAGCCGGAGGCAGTATCCGGCTTTGGCGCTGATGGCTGATGTGGCCACGTTAGAAGAAGGATTGAACGCCGCCCGGCTGGGTTTTGATTTGATTAGCACCACTTTGTCCGGTTATACCGGGGAAACACGTCATTCGGTTTCCGGTGGGCCGGACTTTGCCTTGCTGGAGGCATTGGTTTCCCGTGTGGCAACGCCGATTATTTTGGAGGGGCGTGTTTGGGAGCCGTCGGAAGTGGCCCGCGCGTTTGAGTTGGGTGCCTATGCCGTGGTGATTGGCTCTGCGGTAACCCGGCCGCATGAAATTACGCGTCGCTTTGTGCAGGCTGTTCCGAAACAGGCGAAATTGCTTTGACAAGCGGAAGTCCATGATATTTGCATCGATTACCGGGATGCACTACAATGGCTGCGAACAGGCTGAGCGTGTCATAATATCTATATCTCTGTGGGAGACAGGCGTATCGGTTGTGTTAGATAAATTTTCCTCTCACGGTCCTCTTCCGACCTTAAAAAATGCGAGGTCTCAGACATGCGGGGCCTCTCGGTTTAAGCCCGGTTCAGGCAAGGATTCAGGCAAGAGTCAAAAGGATTAACAGGCATTAATTAAGGAGTTAATTAAAATGTCCACCTCCCGTTATCTCTTTACTTCGGAGTCGGTTACCGAAGGGCATCCGGATAAAATCTGCGATCAGATTTCCGATTCCATTCTGGATGCGTTCCTGACTCAGGACCCCAAAGCCCGTGTGGCGGCCGAAACGTCCGTGACGACCGGTTTGGTTCTGGTGAGTGGTGAGATCACGGCCAACTGTTACGTGGATATCGCTTCGGTGGTGCGCCGCACCATTGAGGAAATCGGCTACACAGGCGAATCCGCCGGTGGCTTCGACGGCAGAACTTGCGCCGTGCTGCTGAGCATTGATGAGCAGTCCGTTGATATCGCCGGTGGCGTGGATCAGGCGCATGAAGTGCGCGGCAAGCTGTCGGATGATCAGATTGATCAAATCGGTGCCGGTGACCAGGGCATTATGTTCGGTTTTGCTTGCAATGAAACCAAAGATTTTATGCCGCTGCCCATTCAGGTGGCCCATGCCCTGGTGCGTAAGCTAACCGAAGTCCGCAAAAACGGCAAATTGTCTTACCTGCGTCCTGACGGTAAATCTCAGGTGACTGTCGAATACGTGAACGACAAACCCCACCGCATCGATACCGTGGTTATCAGCACCCAGCACGACCCGGTCATCGAGAACGAGACCGATAACCTGAAAATTCAGCAACGCATTACCGATGACCTGAAGAAATTCGTGATTGAAGAAGTCTTCAAGAACTTCGATGTGAAGCCGGATGCCAATACCAAGTACTTCATCAATCCGAGTGGCCGTTTCGTCATTGGTGGCCCTCAGGGTGATGCCGGCTTGACCGGACGGAAAATCATCGTGGATACCTACGGCGGATATGCTCGTCATGGCGGTGGGGCATTCTCCGGCAAAGATCCCACCAAAGTGGACCGCTCCGCTGCCTATGCCGCCCGCTATGTGGCTAAAAACATCGTAGCCGCCGGTTTGGCCGACAAATGCGAAGTGCAGGTCGGATACGCCATCGGCGTGGCCCGCCCCATGTCCATTAACGTAAACACTTGGGGCACCGGCCGGTTGAGCGATTCCGAACTGGCCGACCTGGTGGACAAGCACTTTGACCTGCGTCCGGCTGCCATTATCCAGAACTTCGACCTGCAAGGTCTGCCTTCCAAGAACAAAGGCCGTTTCTATCACAATGTGGCCGCTTACGGTCACCTGGGCCGCCCGGACTTGGATCTGCCCTGGGAACGTCTGGATAAAGTGGACGAATTGCGCCAGGCTGTTGCCGGTAAAGAGCTGAAAGCTGCTCCGAGCGCTGTAAGCGTTTAACGGAATTTCATGACAATTTGAAATTCTAATATCTTTACAAATGTAAAAAACACTCAATCTATCTAGCTGGGCAGATTGAGTGTTTTTAATTTTGCTCATATACTTTAGGTTAGAGAGAATGTTAGGATGATGGCCATAATGGTCTTATAAGCTTTTACAGAACTTACCTGCTCCTTTGGTCACCATTCATCAACTGATCCACATGGAAACAAGCGGAAAACCAAACCAAATTCCAAGCCGAGGTGTTTTAAAAACGCATGCACATCCTGGTTAGCGGTGTCAGGCACCGAACAGCGCCCATTGAAGTTCGAGAGAAATTTGCTTTGCTCGAAGAAGAGGTCGCTGCGGCTTTGAAAATCCTGCGCTCCTGTGCCGGAGTTGAGGAGTGCGCCATTCTTACCACCTGTAACCGGACTGAAATTTACGCGGTGGTCACCGATACCGAGCTGGGTCTGCAATCGGTAAAGCAGTTCTATAAAATTTTCAAAGGTCTGGATATCGCTCCCTACCGGCAATATACGTTTAACCTGTTGCATGAGGATGCTGTTGCCCACCTGTTCCGGGTCGCGTCCGGTCTGGATAGCCTGATCATCGGCGAAGGCCAGATTATGGGGCAGGTTAAGGATGCCTTGGCATTTGCCCAGCGGGAAAAAACCGCCGGGAATTTGCTGGATAAACTCTTTAAAGCGGCCTTGACCGTTGGAAAGCGGGTTCGCACCGAAACCGGCATTGCCGACAAGGATGTCAGCGTATCGCTGGCGGCCTATCACTTTGCCAGACAGTCCGATGCGGACTTGATGAACCGCCGTATTACCTTAATCGGCGGCGGGAAAATGGCCGAAATTATGATGTCTCTGTTTAAGCAGGGCATGACGCCGGAGCAGCAGGCCAACGTGGTGATTGTGAACCGCAGCCGGGAGCGGCTGGCTGAATTGTGCGGGCGGTATGGTTTTAAAGGGCTTGGCTGGGAGCGGATAGATGAGGCTATTGAGCATGCCGATATTCTGTTTGTGGCGACCGGCGCACCCCATGTGGTGCTGGGCAAGGCCGATTTTGAAGGCAAAGGCCAGAAGCTGGTGATTGATATTGCGGTTCCCCGAAATGTGGACCCTCGGGTTATGGAACTGCCGGACGTGCAATTGTTCAATACCGATAACCTGGCTGGCGCCGGTGGTTTTTCCGGCGATTTCCAGCAACAGCTCAAAGAGCAGGCCCAGGCCATTCTGGAGGAAGAGTGCATTAACTTCCAGCATTGGCGCATGTCGCTTTCGGTGGTGCCCACTTTAACTCGCCTGCGTGAAAAGGTGGAAAGCATTCGCAAGGCGGAGCTGGAGGCTTCATCGGTCGGCACCCATTACGATGTGGTGGATACCATCTCCAAGAATCTCATTCGTAAAATCTTGCATGACCCTACGGTTCGGCTGAAAAATTCCCGCAATCTGGAAGATATTTCCCAGCAGGCATCGGTACTCAGCCATTTGTTTAATATTGATTCCGCGGCTATTGAGTCGGACGTGTGCGAAAAGCCCAACGTTCAACGGCTGGATGGCACCGCGTCCGCATAAGGGGGATTTGGCTTGACTGTACCGGATTTCTTACGGCTGGGGAGCCGGGAAAGTCCTTTGGCGCTAGCGCAAACACATATGGTGGCGGATGCGCTCAAGCGGCGGTGGCCCCAGTTGCGCGTGGAAATTAAGACCTACAAAACTCAGGGCGATCTCATTCTGGATAAGGCCCTGTCCAAGGCGGGTGATAAGGGGCTCTTTGTAAAAGAGCTGGAAGTTGCCTTATGGCAGAATGAAATTGACCTGGCCGTGCATAGCATGAAGGATATGCCGGGTGAGCTGCCGGATGATTTGGCGCTGGTGTCTTTTGGGCATCGGGAAGACCCGCGGGACGTGATGCTGGGTAAAGATGCCATTCCGTTCGGCGAATTGCCCGCCGGTTCGGTTATCGGTACATCGTCTCTCAGGCGAGAGGCCCAGCTGAGGCGGATTCGGCCGGATTTGAAATATGAAGTCATTCGCGGCAATCTGCAAACCCGCTACCGTAAACTGCAAGAAGGGCCGTATCAGGCTATTATTCTGGCCGCGGCCGGTGTCAACCGTCTGGGCTGGGATGACCGCATTACCCAGTATTTTGACGCCTGGGAGGAAACCATCCCGGCGGTGGCCCAAGGCATTTTGGGTGTGGAGTACCGTAAAGAAGACTGCAAAACCCTGGACTATCTGGAGCCGCTGTCTATCAAGAACGTGGAAGTGGCCCGATTGGCCGAGCGTGCGGTTCTGTCCGCCTTGGCCGGTGGTTGCCAGTTGCCTTTGGGCGCTTATTGCCGGGTGACGGATGATGGCTGTGACATGAAAGGCGTTGTGTTGTCCCCGGATGGCAATGAGGCCGTGTATGCCCATTTGCCCGTGGATTTTAACCAACCGGCGGAATCCGGGCGGGCATTGGCCGCCATTTTGCTGGATGAGGGTGGCCGGGAAATTCTGGACGCCATTCGTCAACCGCAAAAGCTGCCGGTAGATTCCCCATAACTGGACGCATAGCCGATCGGCAAGCCTTAATTTTCCAACAGGAAGGTGACTGGGCCATCGTTGGTCAAGCTGACTTGCATATTGGCTCCGAATGAGCCGGTTTGGACGGTCAGGCCCGATTCCTGCCGTAACTGGTTCACAAAGCGGTTATAAAGATGTTCGGCTTCTTGGGGCGGTTTGGCGTTATCAAAACCCGGACGGTTTCCTTTGCGGCAGTCTGCGGCCAGCGTAAACTGGGAAACAATCAGCAAATCACCTTGAATGTCCTGAATCGACAGGTTCATTTTATCGTTCTGATCCGGAAAGATGCGCAGTCGAAGCAATTTTCCGATGTGATAGTCCAGTTTGTCCTCCGTATCGTCTTTTTCCACGCCAAACAACACCAGGATGCCCCGGTTTATCTGTGCAATCACTTGGCCATTGACTGAGACACCAGCTTGGTTAACTCGTTGCAATACGGATTTCATAGGTTATCACTCATAATTCGTAAGTCAGGGAATAGGCGTTGAGGGAAAGACTCCATATTATAAAAATAATTGGCCTGCCTCGGAAAGCCTGAACGGTAAAGCGCCAAGGAGGTAATCCCTATGAATCAATCTGTGCCATTGAAAGTGATTGAAGTGATTAATCCGCCTGATAGGCCGCCGCTTTTGCGCAAAGGTCTATTATTGGCAAATCTGGAGGATGAAACGCCGATTGAATATTGCGGCGGAATCCTGCTGAGTCAGGAACAAGGTGCCAGCATGGTTGAAACGACAGATTATGAGCCTGACTCAGCACATTTTGACAGCGTTTTGCAATCAGGAACCTTTTGTATTGAAGTACCAACGGAAACGTTTCTGTCTCAGGTGATTACCGAAAAATTACAGAAAGCCTCGGCTTCAGAGCGGGCAACGTTACTGGCGGAACTGATGCATCAGGAAAACATTCCACGGGTGCTGGTGGTGCATCCCGTGGAATCGAATGATATTGAAGAAAGTTCTAGTTAAGGCCGGTGGAGCCGAATCCGCCGTTACGGCCATCTTCCAGCGTAACCGTATTCACTTCCTGCCACCGGATTTGGGTAACCGGGGCGATCACAAGCTGGGCAATCCGGTCGCCGGGCTGAATCGTAAACGGCTCGGTGGACAGGTTAATCAGCGCCACTTTCACTTCATGCCGGTAATCGCTGTCAATGGTTCCTACCCCATTCACCAACGTAATGCCGTGCTTAATGGACAGGCCGCTGCGGGCTCGAACCTGGCACTCATAACCTTCCGGCAACATCATCACCAAACCGGTCGGCACCAGCGTGCGTTCCATCGGGTGTAATGTCAGTGGAGCCTCAATAGCCGCTTGCACATCCATTCCGGCGGAGCCGGGCGTGGCATATGCGGGTAGATTTTCAGGCGCATGGGGCAAGCGGTGAATGCCGACTTCTACGGCATTGGGGCGGGTTGCAACAGTCATGTTTATGCCCTCCTACGCTTTAACCAGACAGGCTTGTTCAATAATGCCGAAAAAGCTGTCCGCTTCCAGGCTGGCACCGCCTACAAGGCCGCCGTCAATGTCGCTTTGGCTCATCAGGGCGTGTGTATTGTCCGGCTTGACGCTGCCGCCGTATAAAATGCGGGTTTGCTCCGCGTTGCCGTACTCGCTGATGAAATGACGAATCAGGGCGCAGACCCGGTTGGCTTCCGTTGCGTCGCATACCTTTCCGGTGCCAATGGCCCAGACCGGCTCATAGGCGATGACGATTTTGGGCAGAGCGGCGGCGGTAATTTGAGTGAGAACGGCCCGAACCTGCTGCTCAATCACTCGGTCAGTCAGTCCGTTTTCCCGATCCTGCAAGGCTTCTCCAACGCAAACGATGGGAGTCATGCCATGTTTCAAAGCGGCACCGGTCTTTTGGGCTACGGACTCATCGGTTTCGTTGAAATATTGACGGCGCTCACTGTGGCCGATAACTACCCAGCGAATGCCCAAGTCCAGCAGCATCAGCGGGGAAACTTCGCCGGTATAGGCGCCATTGTCACGGCTTTCCATGTTTTGGGCTGCGGTAATAAAGGGCGCTTTCAAATCGGCGCTGCTGGTTTTGACGGTGGTTAATGCTGTATAAGGCGGGCAAATCACAATTTCCGGCAGACTAGCGCCCGCATGAGGCTGTATTTTTTCCCACAGCGCCTTGGTAAACGCGGCGGCTTCCTGGGTGGTTTTATACATTTTCCAGTTTCCGGCAATAATTGGGCGGCGGGTGCTGGCCATCATCTCTCTCCTGCGATCAAAACAAATATAAGCGGATAAAACGAGGGGAGCGTTGCGCGCTCCCCTCGAAACAGTTGCCTTTAGGCGGTAACCGGCATACGCTCGGCGACCAGATGGGTCAATTCCGCCAGACGGTTGCTGTAACCCCATTCGTTGTCGTACCAGCCAATGACTTTCGCCATGTTCTGGCCAACCACCTGGGTGAATTCCGGATCAAACACGCAGCTGTGCGGGTTGCCGATGTAATCGGTGCTGACCAGCGGGGCATCCGCATAGTACAGCACGTTTTTCAGCTCGTTTTCGGCTGCTTTTTTGAAGGCTTCGTTGATTGCTTCCACGGTGACCGGTTTTTCGGTAATCACGGTCAGGTCGGTCAAGCTCACGTCCGGCGTAGGGACCCGAACTGCGTAGCCGTTCAGTTTGCCTCTCAGCGCGGGCAATACCAAGCCAATGGCTTTGGCGGCGCCGGTGGAGGTCGGCACCATGCTTAATGCAGCGGCGCGGGCGCGGCGCAGATCGTCATGAGGCGCATCCAGCAGGCGCTGATCGCCGGTGTAGCTGTGTACAGTGGTCATCAGGCCGGAAGCGATGCCGAAGTTCTCATGCAACACTTTGCCGATGGGCGCCAAGCAGTTGGTGGTGCAGCTGGCGTTGGAGATGATGTGGTGTTTCTCCGGATCGTACTCATTGACGTTGATGCCGATGGCCACGGTAATATCTTCGTTTTTGGCCGGGGCGCTGATGATGACCTTTTTGGCGCCGGCTTCGATGTGCTTGCGGGCTTTGGTGCCATCGGTGAAGAAGCCGGTGGATTCTACAACCACGTCCACGCCCAGTTCTTTCCAGGGGAGGGCTGCCGGGTCTTTTTCCGCATAAATCCGGATGGTGCGTCCGTCAATAATCAGGGAGTTTTCAGTAAAGTCTACTTCACCCGGGTAAATGCCCATGGTGGAGTCATACTTGAACAGGTGGGCCAGTTGTTTCGGTGTGGTCAGGTCGTTGATGGCCACCACATTCAGGTCCACACGAGGGTTCAACAGAGCGGCGCGCAGGGTCAGACGACCGATACGACCGAATCCGTTAATGGCAACTTTGCTAGCCATAAGGGTGTTCCTTTCTCCAGATTTATACGTGTTCCGTACCTTATTTAATCAATATCAGCCATTTGCTTTGGCCGTTGCGGCAGGGATTACAATGTGTCGTGCTTTTCACTGCCGTTGGGTTTGGAAATGACTGCTAATGACGGATAAGTACAGGGTTTTCAATTCCGGGCGAATTGAACTTGAGATAGTTGATTTTTACTACGTCTGCGCCCGCTTCGCAAGCGATGGGCATGGCATCATCCGTAGCAAATATCAGTGGCGAAAACGGTAACAGAAGCGCTGCCGGATTGGCTGGGCCATAACCCTTCCTTGCCTTCAGAAGGGGCTGCTACGGTTCATTTGCCGGTTTCAATATAACATAAGCAAATTTACAAATACATTACTAAAGTCCGCTGAACGGGCGGAACCCAGCGGTTGTACCTGGAAATTTAGCGTTTGGCGCTGACTGCGGGAGCCTTGGTGGCTGGACGCTTCAGGCTGCTTCTGTGCTTTTTGTGTGAGGGGAACTTGAGCAGAACGGTATTTTGAACCGCCTGGCTAATATTGCTGGGGCTGCCCTTCAGATAATCCAGGGAACTGATGGAAGTCTTGTCCTCAAAGGCCAGCTGAGGCGCATTGGGGCGGCTGGCATAAGCGGATTTCCCAGCGCGATTGGCTGAGGCTTCTCCTGGGTTCGGATTGGCGCCTACTGGCTGAAGTGGTGCGCCACTGGGGTAAAAATGCTGTTTGGTTTGGCTAAACAGTACCCGTAATAACACCAGGCCACCGATGGATGAAAACAGGCCCATGCCGCCTAAAAACACCGCCAGGGTAATCAGCAGCCACCGGGGAATTGCGGAGACCGCATCCTTCAGGCTTTGATTGAATCCTTTGCCGTCAGCTTGAGTAGGACTATTGCCCGATGGAGTCGCTTTCACCTCCGGGGAGGAAATGGCGGCGGCCAGGCTTTGTGCCGCAGGGCCTTCCAGGTTATCCGAAAGAGCGCCGGGATTGGCAGGCGGCAGGGAATGCAGGTACCACAGTGGGTCGGCAGGGTTGTTGGCATTCAGGCGAACCGCATTGCCGGAACCATTTTGCAGGGTTTCCGCCACAGAAATTGTGTTGATGGGGGCATCTCCGTTGAGCGCCTGATGAATGGCAGGTGCTGCGGCTGGAGAATGATTAACCGGTCGGTAGTTGCTGTAGGCCGATGTGGCGATGCTGGGTACCGCTGGCGCTTTCACCACATACGGATTCCAGACGGAGCCGTTGCCGGAAACAGTTGATTCCACGGTGCGGTTGGGCGCCGGGCTGAGTTTCATGCTACTGCTGCGAGCATTGTTGTGATTGGCCGATGTAGTTGTTTTGCGTTTGGCGGGCTTGGGAAAATTCGAGGCCACTTGCTCGAAGCGATTCGCTTCATGTTGGCTGACGGCAGGCCGGGGCTGGATATTTTCCGCAGGCTCGTTTGCCGGTGCCGCAGAGGCTTGACCTGGACGTTTCTGCTGGATGGAAACGGCATAATCGGTTGCCGGCAAGTTCGGGAGGATGATTTTGACCTTCCCGTCCTCGGTGGGCACGGCGCGGCCGATAAAGCGGTTTTTATTATCGATAACGACCGGCAGGCCATTATCCACCTGCTCTTGAGAAAGCTGGGTGCCGGGCAGCACAATGGTAAACTGTTTTCCCTGATGTTCCGTGGTGTAGGGAACCCGCTGATCCGTAAACAAGGTAATGGTGACGGCTTTGTCCTGCGTATTGATGGCGAAACCATCCAGTTCCGCGCCGAAGGCAGGCAAACGGGTCTGCATGCCCAAGCCGATTCCGCTCAGGGCAACGCCGCCCAACGCCATCATAACCACTGCTCTCTTCATAGCATTTATTGTAACTGATACTTAAGAAACGTGAAATAGACCATGCGGCCGAGCATAAAACGTATGCCAAACCGGCTGAATCCCAATGGTTGTCTATACCAGGCCGTTTTCATAGGCATAGGCCAAAAGTTGGGTTCTTTTATGGACGCCGGTTTTTTTCATCAGGTTTGCAACATGCGTATCGACTGTTTTGACCGAAAGACACAAATTTTTAGCAATTCCTTGATTGCTGAGCCCTTGCGCCAGATGGCTTAAAATTTCCAACTCTCGAGCGGTCAGCTGACTTTCTTTGCTGTTGGCTTCCACGGATTTGTATTTGTCATGAATATCCGTAGAAAAAATAGGGACGCCATTGGATTGAATCGCCGTTAAAATGGCCTGTTGCAATTCCTGCTCGCTGATTGTTTTGCTTAAGAATCCATCGGCGTTTAAGCTTTGGGCCTTGCGAATGTATTGAGGATCCGCATACGCTGAAAATAATATGATTTTTAAGCGGGGAAATTGGGGTTTAATTTCCGCCAGCAATTGAAGTCCGTTTTTGCCAGGCAGGTTAATATCCAGCAGCAACAAATCTGGCTCTTTCAGGCGTAGCAACCCCGCCAGATCCTCGCCGGATTCGGCCTCGCCGACCACGGTAAATAAAGGATTGCGGTTCAGCATTTCCCGCGTTCCCTGGCGTACGACCGCATGGTCATCGACTAAAAACAGCTTAATGGGCATTTCAGATGGAGAGGGCATGTTTCACACTCTGCTTTACAGGGATTAAAAACTGGAAACGGCTGCCTTGGCCGGGGCGGCTCTGGATATGGAGCTGTCCGCCCACCTGCTGAATACGCTCCCGAACACCCGCCAAGCCCATGCTGTTGCTGCTGATATTTCCTTTTCCTACTTCAAATCCCTGTCCGTTATCGCTGACATATCCGCTGAGCATCGGGCCTTCCATGGGATTATACGCCACGGTAATTTTGGCCTGGCTGGCCCGCGCATGATGTTTAATGTTGGAACAGAGTTCCTGAATCACCCGAAACAAAGGCAATTCATACTGTTTTGGCAGTCGAGTCAAGCCGTCTTCATCCAGAATCAATTGCACATCGGCAATGCCCGCATGTCGTAAGTCGTCCGCCAGAAATTCCAGGGCGGCCGCCAGTCCTAAATCTTCCAAGACCTGCGGTTTCAGGTTATGGCATACCCGTCGCAGGTTATGAATGACCGCATCGATTTTATCGGCGCTGTAGTTCCGTTTCAGGTCCACTAACTCCTGCACCACTCCATCGTGCAGATCCTGGGCGATACGGCGACGCTCCTCTTCCTGCAGGCGAATGTTCAAGTCTCTGGAGCGTACCAGTTGCTGGAACAGTCGATCCAGGTCATAAGCGGTCAAGCCGGTCAGCACCAAACCCAGAATAATCATGCTCAGCGTGATCAGGCGGGTGACACGTTCGGCATCCTTTTGCAGGGTTTTCAACTGATCCACCTGTTCCAGATTGGGCGATAGAAAATCGTTTTGCAGCAACGCTTTCACAATGGTGGGGGTCGGATGCGTGGTGGTTAGGATGCTTTGTAAGGCCAGAGAGACGGATTCGAGTTCCTCATTCTTTTCGGATTGCTGCAGTTTAAGCAGTAAGATGACCTCGCTCCGCATCTCTTGCCAAGTTTCTTCGGCCTGCTGAGGGTGTTTCGGCAGTTCCCGCTGGACTTTTCGTAAGCCCCAGTGGATGTTGTTCAGGATGACCAGTTGGCTGATGTTGTTGGCGACCCGATCGACGCCGTTTTTCCAGCTTAGCGTTTGCTGATAGGCGGTGCCTCCTACCAGAAAGGTTAAAAGCACCATTACGAGTAACGGCGCCAAAATTAAGCTGCGGGCGGACATGATAAAAAGCCCCTGAATGGTAAAAAGAAGGCCGGACGACTTGCATCCGGCCTTCCATTAACTTTAGACTAGAATGTTTTGGTACCGGTGTTGCCGTTTTTGCCGGTAGCGGTGCCGGTAATACCACCACCACCGTTGAAGTTGTAGGTTACATTCCATTTATTGAAGGTCCCGGTGCAGGTAACGGTGGTAGCTGCTACCGTGCAAGCACTGGAGGCCGCGTTAGGACCAAAGCCGCCCAGAGCCATCGTCATTGGTTTGGTTGCCGTGGTGGCGCTGGATACGTAGTCATTGAAGCCGTTCGGAGTGGCGGCTTGCTCAGCGGTGTAGATAGCCGCCGCGCTGGTCAACTGCGATTTAAGGTCTTTAATGTTGGATAATTCGGCTTGAGCGGTCGTGTCGCCGAAGCGGGGGAGAGCAACTGCGGCCAGAATACCGATAATGGCGATAACCACAGCCAATTCAATCAGGGTAAAACCCTTTTGTGCTTTCATTCACTGTCTCCTATTTTGGGATGAACTTGGAAACCAATCGCTAAACTTTAACGGAGATATATGCTTGCCACCCGTTAATTTGTTTTATTTATTATAGCTTTAATAATACTATTCGTATTTTTGGTGGAGACCTGCATCGGTAAAATTACTGATCTTTCCGGACAGGCTTTTGCAGAAGGCAAGGGAAAGCAAAAAGGTTATATTGGCTTGCGTCTGGGAGGCGTCGATATACCGTAATCCATTTTTGCAGACCCGGTTGAAATAGTTGCGGCCTTCGAGCAATTACTCCAGGCAAGCAATGTCTTCACGCTCTCAAAATTAAGCGCCTGTTCTGGCATTGACGGTCCGGTTGTAAGGGGTTGCGGGCGGTTAATACGTGGATGGAGGGGCAAATAGGAAACCGCAGAACCTATGTCATAATGGCATTAGTACACGGATTGCCAATACTTTTGGAGCCGATATGCTGGCTGACGACTTGTTTGATACCGGCAGAGAGTGATGAGTGAGCAACCTTTCCGCATTTTAATAGCCCCCGCCTGCTTTAAGGGCAGCTTGTCCGCGCAGGATACCGCTGATGTGATGCGGGCATTTTTAAGTGACCGGTTGCCGGATTCGGTGCTGCTGGATGTTTGCCCGATTGCCGATGGCGGCGATGATACGCTCTCGGTATTGCGAAATCACGATCCCGTGTTTCAGGAATCTTCGGTACAGGTGACGGGTCCCCTCCCAGGGCAACGGGTTACGGCAACGTATCTGGTGCATCCGCAAAAGAAACTGCTGGTCATAGAAGCTGCTCAGGCCCACGGGCTGAGGCTGTTGCCGCAAGGACGGCTGATGCCTATGGAAGCCACGTCCTACGGGGTGGGTGAGTTAGTACGGGCAGCCATGAAAGCGGCTCAGCCGGACATAATCGTGGTAACGGTTGGGGGCAGCGCCTCTACGGATGGTGGTGTGGGAGCCTTGCAAGCCCTGGGCGTGATAGTTCAGGACGCACAAGGTCGGCCGATGGCGGCGCCCATTGGAGGGGGTCAATTAAGCTCTATTCAACGTGTCGTATGGCCCCAGCACTGGCCCTATGCCGGACAGTTCCTGATAGCCACGGATGTGGTGAATCCCTTGTTGGGTTCGAATGGGGCTGCCGCTGTCTTTGCGCCTCAAAAGGGTGCGGATTCCAGGCAGTGTCAGCAACTGGAAGCAGGTTTAGCCCATTTCAGCCGTTTGATGACGGAGGTCTGCCAAATGGATTGTTCCACGTTGCCGGGCGTGGGTGCGGCCGGTGGGCTGGCGTTCGGGTTGAGACACCTGCCCCGGTCCGGCATTATTTCCGGCAGTCAATGGATTGCGGAGCAACTGGACCTGCCAGACAGAATTCATCAGACCGATCTGATTATCACCGGGGAAGGCCGCTTTGATGCCACCTCGTTTTCCGGCAAGGCTACCGGCAATGTGCTGGTGTGGGCCGATGAAAAGCCGGTTATGGTATTTTGCGGCCAAGTGCAGGAAAGCCTGGTCGGACTCAGCACCGAACTCAATAATGTAGAGGTGTACCCGTTGGTTCCGTCAGGAGCATCCGTTGAGGAAGCGATGGCAGACCCTAAAGCGGCTCTGTTGCGCCAGTTGGAACAGGCGCTGCCACAGATGAAAGCCCACTTGCCATAACCTGTGCCAAGGCCCGTAACGTGGCCGGTCGATAGCTGCATAATCCCAAATGCAAAGCGGGATTCGGCAAGGCGTCCAAATCGTAAGGCGTTCCGGCGGAAGCCAGAATAATGGGTGTATGCGGGAACCGGGTTTGTAAGTTCCTGTATAAATCGGCCTGGCTGGTCTGAATCAATGGATTGAAGGTAACCAATACAATCATTCCCGGCGAAGATTGAATGCTATCTGCCAGGGTGGTAGCGTCAAACGCGGCCGTGGGTGGGTAAGTCAGACTCTCCATGTTGGAAAAACCCGCTTGGCGAACCAAGGCATCCAACGGTTCAGAGGTCGGCACATCAAAGGCATAGTTGCCCATGCGTTGCCGGTCGGGGTGAATGAGCAACAGGGGCGCTTCTGAGCGAAATGGCAGCAGCGCGGGATCCCCATGCAGGACGCTAATTCCTCGGCGAGCAATTTCATCCGCCTGCTGACGTGCCTGGGCCGGGCTTATGTCCTGGCTCATTCCGGTCGTTTTACCGGCTTTGGCTTTCATCGCTAAAATACGCTCCACGGACCCGTGCAGTTGTTCCATCGGCAGCGCGCCGGTACGAAACGCATCCAACACGGCCTCATAGACGGCCCATTCGTCTTCCGTGCTTTGTTTATACAGCAGAATATCCACGCCGGCCTTCAGCGATGCCAAGGCGGCCTCCACCGGGCTGCAATGCTTGGTGATGGCGCCCATGCACATGTCATCGGTCATGACCACACCGTTAAAGCCGCATTGCTGGCGTAGCAAGCCTTGAATAATCGCCGGGGACGCTGATGAGGGAACCGATTTCTCGAATTCCGTGGTTTGCAGCGCCGGGTAAAACCCGTGAGCGACCAGCATGGCTGGTACGCCCGCCTCAATGGCTTGCCGGAAGGGGGTAAGCTCCTCCTCGGTGAAGTTTAAGGTGGGCAAATCCAAATGGGAATCCACGGTGCCGTTGCCGTGGCCCGGAAAATGCTTGC
Source organism: Vampirovibrio sp. (assembly GCA_021323475.1). Lineage (GTDB taxonomy): Bacteria > Cyanobacteriota > Vampirovibrionia > Vampirovibrionales > Vampirovibrionaceae > Vampirovibrio. The sequence goes on along the minus strand of JAJQJM010000006.1, from coordinate 9,982 downwards.
CAACCGCAATGAGTCCGGCTTGCTCAAACGCCTGCAAGGCGATTTTGCTGTATTTCCAAACAGTCTTTGCGTCATCCCCAAAGCTACGCACCCCAATAATGGGATTTTTGCGGCTGAAGTTCACATCCAGCGTGGGGAAGAAATTCAGGTGAAACCCCAGAGCAACCAGGTGCTGGGCCAGCATATCGTACATGTCCGCTGCCAGCTTGTCCGGCTGCGATGCCAGCGCCACGGCCCGCGGGGTGAGCGCGGTGGGAAACAACGTGTGGGCCAGGCGTTCCACTTGCCCGCCTTCCTGATCAATGCCGAACAATGGTCGCGGCATGTGCGCCGGAATGGAAGCGCCCAGGCGACTTAGCAGGTTTTTAACGGTTTCGCCGGTTTGGGGTTGCAGGCTATCGAAGTTGTCCCGAAAGAAAATCAGTCCTCCCACGCCACGCTCTAAAAAGCGGTGGGTAATCGGGTTGGGTTCCACGCCACTGTAGCCCACCATAAACAGTTGGGCCACTTGCGTTTCTAAAGACAGATTCTGATCATCCATGACGATATCCAGCACTCCAACCTGATGTTCAGTGATTTACGGACAAGGCATCCGATTGCCCAAAACCTCTATTATTTTAGAAGAAATGAAGGGTTTATTTACCCACACAGAATTGCTGAAACACGTTGGTCAGCACTTCTTCGGTGGTGTCGCGTCCCATCAGTTCATCTAGTTTGCGCAAGGCTTCGGTCATCGGCAGGGTCACCAAATCCAGCGGCAGGGTGGAATGAATCGCTTCCTGCGCGTGTTTCAGCCGTTCTTCCACCTCAATGCAGCACTTCACCTGACGCTGATTCAACGAAATCGTCATGCCGGTTTCCTCATGGGAAAACGCCCGAATCTTCTGCTGAAGCGCCTCGTAAATATCGTTCATGCCTTCCTGGGTTTTCACCGAGACATAAATCCAGTTGGCATATTTCTTTTGGCTGACCGGCAATAAATCCTTTTTGTTGCCCACCACAATGGTGGTCTGCGGGTCCAGCTTGGAGAGAATCTGGGTATCATAGCGCAACAGGCCCACGGAGGTATCAATCAGGTACATCACAATCTGGGCTTCGCTGGCAGCTTGCCAACTGCGTTGAATGCCCATCATCTCAATGCTGTGGCGGGTTTCCCGAATGCCAGCCGTGTCAATCAGGGTGATCGGAATGCCGTCGATATCCAGGCTTTCAGTCACCACATCGCGGGTGGTGCCGGCGTGTTCGGTCACGATAGAGCGCTCGCGGGCCAGCAATGCGTTAAACAGAGAAGACTTGCCGGAATTCGGCATGCCTAAAATGGCCACTTTTAAGCCTTCCCGAATCATTCGGTTACGCTGGGCGCTTTCTCTCAAGCGGGTAATACCATCCAGGCACTCATTCAGCTTTTCTGCCAATACTTGGCGATCCGGCTCGTCCACCTCATCGGGAAAATCGATGCTGGCGACAATCTGGGCCTGCAAATCCAGCAAGCCTTTGCTCATTTCATCGATATACTGCCCTAGGGAACGGTTTTTCAGGTTGGCGGACGCCTGGGTGATCAGGCGCTCACTGCGGGAGGAAATTAAGTCCATGACGGACTCTGCCTGGGTCAGGTCCATTTTGTTGTTCAGGAAGGCTCGCATGGTGAATTCGCCGGGCATGGCCATCCGGGCGCCGTATTTCACGCACAGGTTCAGAATTTTATGGCTCAACACATCGCCGCCGTGGCAGTGGATTTCCACCACATCTTCCCCGGTGTAGCTTTTGGGGTTTTTAAAGGTCAACAGCAGCACTTCATCAATGATATCGCCTTCATCGGTAATCCAGCCGTGGTAAAAACGCCCATGTTGGAATGCGACGTTCTTTTTGGAGAATATCCTTCCGGCAATGGTCCAGGCGTCCCGCCCGCTGATGCGAATGACCGCGACGCTGGCTTGGCCACGGGCTGTGGCGATGGCGGCAATGGTGGTGTCTGTGCTAATCATAGGATACCTTTGGCTACCTTTTCGGAATACCTTCTGAGTGGCTTGCTTGGATGTGTCGAACGGTTCAATCGTGAGCGGCGACACTTCCCTGAGGGAAGAACCTCCAGGGATCCTTTCAGTCTACCGCAGTCAAGGCCGCAAGAACAAACTCTGCAAAAATATACTCTCTAAAACAAACTGAGTTGGGGCGCTTCGGTCTCTTCGGCTTTTTCTTTGCGACGAGCCTCCACCACGGCCAACTCCTTTTTTTGCATCTGTGTCAGCAGGGCTTCGGCTTTTTGAATCACTTCGCCGGGAATGCCCGCCATTTTAGCCACCTGAATGCCGTAGCTCTTTTGGGCGGCGCCCGGTTCCACGGTGTGCAGAAACTCAATTTCCCCGTTGGCCTCTGTTACGCAGACCCGGTAATTGGCGATTTTTAAGTTGGTTTGCTCCAGCGTGTTGAGTTCGTGATAGTGGGTAGCAAACAGGGTGCGGCAACCGATTTTATTGGCCATATACTCCGACACCGCCCAGGCAATGGAAACCCCATCGTAGGTGCTGGTGCCGCGACCCACTTCATCCAGCAGTACCAAACTACGCTGCGTGGCCCCATGCAGAATTTGCGCGGTCTCGTTCATTTCCACCATAAAGGTGGACTGCCCGCTGGATAAGTCATCCACGGCGCCAACGCGGGTGTATATGCCATCCACCAGCCCGATACGAGCATAACTGGCCGGTACGAACGACCCCATCTGGGCCATCAGCACAATCAGCGCAACCTGTCGCATGTAGGTGGACTTCCCGGCCATGTTGGGGCCGGTAATAATCATCATCTGCGGAATTTTATATTCCTTGTAATCCGATGACAAGCTCACGCAGTTGGGCACAAAGCGTCCCAATGGCAGCATTTTTTCCACCACTGGGTGGCGACTTTGCTGCAAATTGATTTCATAGGAATCATCCACTTTCGGGCGCACGTAATTTTGCTCCACGGCCACTGTGGCCAGCGACTGCAGCACATCCAGCACCGCGACCCGCTGAGCGCAGTCCGCCAGAATGGGAGCATACGCCAGCAATTTTTGCCGCAGCTCGATGAACAGGTTGTATTCCAGTTCGTACTGTCGGCTTTGGGCATCCAGCACTTGCGCTTCATGGTTTTTCAGCACATCCGTGGTGTAACGTTCGGCATTGGTCAAGGTCTGCTTCCGATGGTAATCTGCTGGAACCGCGCTGCTATTGGCGCGGGTCACTTCAATAAAGTAGCCGAATGCGCTGTTAAAAGAGACTTTCAGTGTTTTAACGCCGGTGCGTTCCCGTTGCTCAGCCTCATAATCCGCCAACCAGATTTCATGATTGCGTACTAAATCTCGCATCTGATCCAGTTCCGCATGGTAGCCCTGCCTGATGATGCCGCCTTCTTTCAGGTTCAACGCCGGGGTTTCATCAATGGCCTGATCAATCAGCGCCATCACCTTGAACAATTCCGGCGGAAATGCCTGCAACCGGCTAATGTAAAACGTTTCCAGCGGTTTCAGCAAATTGCTTAAATCGGGCATGCGGGCAATGGATTGCTTCAGGGCGATTAAATCCCTGGGTTGTGCCGTAATATTGGCGACCTTGGTGCTGAGTCGCTCGATATCATAAATATCCGGCAAAATATGGCGGATGGATTCCCGGATGGCGGGGCTCATCACCAATTCTTCCACTCCATCCAGTCGGGAATGGATTTCATTCAGGTTGGTTAGCGGCTGATTAATCCATTGCCGCAACAAACGGGTGCCCATGCTGGTACAGGTGCGATTTAGCACCCACAGCAAGCTGCCCTCGTATTGATTATTCTTCACCGTGGCCAGCAACTCCAAATTGCGGCGGGCCGTGGTGTTCATGGTGACGGTCTGCTGAAGCGAATAATTGCGAATGCCGTTAAATACCGGCGTGTTTTCCAAGAAATTCCGACTGATGTAATAGCCAATTACCCCGGCGGCTTGCAATGCGAAAGGCAGGGCAGGCAGGCCAAACCCTTCCAGTGATTTGACTTTCAGCAAATCCATCAGAATGAATTGAGTGTCGGATGCCCGAAATGCATCGTCTCCCAGCGGGGTGCAGCGGTAATTATCCGATATGTCTGCGGGTATATCCGGCAAAAACTCGTCCAGTTCCTGGGCCGAGGTGGCGCGGCGCTTCTTGCCTTTCACCAGAATTTCCACCGGGCGAATGCGATCCAGTTCCGACAGTAATTCCAGGTAAGTCAGTTCCGTGACCAGGAACTGGCCGGTGGTAATGTCGCAGTACGCTAGGCCGCATTGTTGTTTGTCCTTCATGGTTAAGGCCGCCAGAAAATTGTTCTCTTCCGGGCGCAGCAGGGATTGTTCCGTTACCGTGCCACTGGAAAGCACCCGTACGACTTGCCGTTTTACCAACCCCTTTGCCTGGGCCGGATCTTCCATCTGTTCGCAAATGGCAACCTTGAAATTCTGAGACAGCAACTTGGTTAAATAGGCTTCGGCCGCTTTCACCGGAATGCCCGCCATTGGGATGCGTCCATACTGTCCGGCCTCACGCCCGGTCAGCGTAATCTCCAGTACACGGGCAGTAATCAGGGCGTCTTCAAAAAAGGTTTCATAGAAATCGCCCATCCGGTAAAACAGGATAATTCCCGGATACTGGGATTTAACCTCAATAAACTGGGCGACCATGGGCGTGGCCTTGGCCGGATCGACGGTCAGGGAGTTGATGGTGTTGTATTGCCCTTGAGCGACAGGCGGTACGTTTTGGGTGGCGGTCTCTCTCATGGGCAAGATTGTAGCAACCTTTGGGGTTAATGTCTGTAAAGATGCTGGGCAGCGGCTTTGAATATCCTCGCCGGAAAAAACAACAAACCCCGGCCTGATTGAGAGCCGGGGTTCATTGAAGTTGATTTAGATATGTTACTTGGTGGTCGTGGTTGCCGTACCGGCGTTCAGACGGGACAACACATCGTTGGTGATATCGGTTCCACCAACGAATACGGTTTGCTTCGCCAGAATAACGGACAGGTTCTTGCCTTTGGCCACGGTTTCAATGGCGTTGTTCATTTCTTTTTCCAGTGCTTGGGCTTGGCTTTCCTGCAGACTGCGGTATTCGTTCACCTTGGTGGACAACTTGTCCTCCAGGCTCTTCTGCAACTGATCAACGGCAACCGGGTTATTGGGCTGCTTGGTTTTTGCTTCGCGAATCTGTTTGACGTATTCGGCGCGGGTCTTTTCCAAGTCGGCTTCTTTGGTTTTCATGTCATCGCTGAACAGTTGGGCTTTGTTGTAAGAGCGGACCAGCTTGTCATAATCGACGGTGCCGATCGTATCAGCGGCATGAGCAGCGCGCATTCCGCCCACCAGAATAAACAGAGCGGAGAGAGCCAGGGTTAGCAGACGTTTCATGGATTAAAAAACTCCTTAGACAAACGTACCTGAATTTGTGTGATTATTTCAGAAATTACCACATAGAACAAGATGCCAAAGGCTGTGTCTTGTTCCCGCTGAGTTTTCAGGCCGGTTTTGCGTCAGGAAATACTAGAATTTCTCGCCGATGCCGAAGTTCCAGTTCCGGGAGTAATCTCCTTTGCCGCTCAGCGGAATCGCGTAATCAATCCGAATCGGGCCAACGCCGGGCATGTTCATCCGCAGGCCAAGACCGGTCGCAATGCCGGTGCCCTTACGGTTAAACGTGGAGTTCAGGCTGGAACCACCCAAGACCGTACCGGCATCCAGGAAAGTCGCCGCCGTCAGGCTATTAATCACCGGAATCTGCTTCAATTTACCGAATACGGGAATTTTGGTGCGCAATTCGGCGCTGCTCAGCAGGTAGCCGTTGCCAATCCCCAGACCGCCTTCCTGGAAGCCCCGTACCGAGTAGGAGCCGCCCAAACGGTACATGTTGAAGGCCGGGATGTCGCCCATCAAAGAATGACCACCCTGGGCGTTCAGGGCCAGGGTAATGCCGTCGCGGATTTTAATGTATTTCCGCAGGTTGGCGCTAACCATACCGTAAGAAGTACCGCCGGCGCCATACGCTCCGGTTAAGGAAACCGTGTTCAGCCAGCCGCTGGTGGGGTTGAATCGGTTGTCCCGCGTGTCAAACGCCAGGGTGGGCGACAGGGACACAAACGTACCGCCCTTGAGTTGTTCCTTGCGGTCGCTTTTGCTGATATTGAATTCACGCAAATCACTGTTATTGGAGTAATCTTGAATGCGGACGTTCTCGCCCCGCAGGCTCAGACCGATGGAAGTGTTTTTGAAGCTCTTCAGCGGTGCGCCCCAGGCAAGTTCGCTACCAATACGGCGCTCTACGCCCAGCGGGATGTTAAAGCTGCTGTAGTTACGGCCATAAGCGTTGGCGCTAAGCGAGTTGGCCGTGTTCATAAAGCTGGGATCGCTCCAGCCTACATCGAACTGGTAACTGCGGGCGCTGGCCTGCGTGGCGCGGTTCCGGCCGATAATCCCCGAGCCGACCGCGAAGATGGAGTTCACGTTCTGTCCACGGCCCAGGAAGTTCGGATCGTTATATCCTACGGAGCCGAACAGACCGGTGCCGGTATCGATACCACCGCCCAGAGAGATGGAGCCGGTCCGTTTTTCATCGACCTCAACGGTCAGGTTGTACTTATCCGGATCGTCCGGGGAGGCGGTGATAACCCGACGAACGTCCGAAAACGCCTGGGTGCCGAAGATTCGCTTCAGGTCGTCACTCAGGTTTTTCTCATTGTAAACGTCGCCGACTTTGGTGGTCATCAAGCGCTTAATGACGAAATCCTTGGTTTTGCGGTTGCCCACGAACTGGACTTTATCAATCATGCCTTCGTTGATTTTCAGGTTGATGACGCCGTCGGGATCATCCTCAATGTTGGAAACCCGCGCTAACACGTAGCCTTTGTCGGCATACAGCTTTTCAACCTTCTCAATGCTTTCGTTCAACTGGCCAATATTCTGTGGCAAGCCGGTCTGGTTGGCGAAAATGGTTTGCAGTTCGCTGTCATCGATAATGGTGTTGCCTTCAATATGCACACCGGTTACCGGGGCATTTTCCTGCACCACAATGCGCAACACGATCCCATCGTTGGTGGAAACCGGAACCGCCTTGATTTTCTCGGTGAAGTAGCCCATATCGTAGATACGACGCAGGTCTTCCTTCAGTGTGTTTTTGCTATATAGGCTGCCGGGACGGATCAGCATGGAATCCTTGATTTTGTCGGCTGTAATCAGCTTGTTGCCTTCAATGGCTACCTTACTGATAGTAAGGCCCTGATCGTAGCCTTGCCCGCGCGCCGGACGAACTTCATTGGGCGCGAATTCGCTTAATGGAGTGGGGGTCGCTTCTTCGGTAGACTGAACATCGCCTGCCGGGGACAGTATATCATCTGCGCGAGCGATTCCCGATTGCGAAGAAATACCGATGGACAATGCCAGCACGGCAATCAGGGCATGCGGGGGGACAAACTTGGACAGATGGCTTTTCAAAGCGTTAACCTCATTTTGTTTTGAAAGGGTTCCTGAAGTTGATCCTCAGCGTTTACTAGGATTGTCCCATAAGAGCCTTTGGGAGGTAAAGAAAATATTAATATATGAACTCCAATGGGAGCGTTTTTACGAGCGCTGAATTCTGTATAGGGAAAGAAACGATACTGAACAAAAAAATTTGTTCCTCAACTGTCAATCATATCAGTTTCTTCTTGAAGAGAGGGAGTCTTATAATGCCCTTTCACCAGAATTAATCCACCAAATAATGATGTGCAGGTGGAAATAATAACCCAGTAAAATGCAAAGGCCATGGCGGTTTCCGGGGTGAGTCCGGCTTTGGTTAATAGCAGCAGGTAGGTGCCTTCCCGAACGCCGAAGCCGTTGAAGGCAATGGGCAACACGCTGGCCAGGGAAACCACCCCATATACCACCGTTAAATAAAGTAAATCCACATGGACGCCCAGCGCTGTAGCCATTAATACGTGCATGCCTACCATCAGCCCGTGTACAAATACAGACAGGGCAACAGATTTTGCCAGTAACCCCAGATTGGCCCAATAGACCTTGGCTTGGCCGATTAATTCCAGCTTGGGGATTTTCTCGGCCAGTCGCTCCAGCGGAGCTACCCACAAGCCGATGTATCCGGCGACCATCAACCCCGACATGCATAGCAGAATCAATCGTAAATCAATCAACATGGCCGGCATGCCTGGCAGCTGCAATGGAATGGTCAGGTCGCTCCCGGCCATGGCGGGTGTAACGCACACCACGCTAATGAGCAGTAACAAGGCAACCAGACCCACGCCCCGCTCGGCCAGCAGCGTCAGCAGGGCCTCCCGTTTTTTGCGGTTGGCGCTTTTCGCCAGATAGAACATCCGCAGCATATCCCCGCCAATAGCGCCGGGCAAAAACAGGTTAAAAAACATGCCAATCAGGTAATAATCGTAGTATTCCCGCAGTGAGAGTCTGAAACCCAATGCCTCGCTTAAAAATTGCCAGCGGTATGAGCTGATGACCTGGGCAACCAGATAAAGCGCCACGCCGACCGGCACATACCAGAGGTTTGCCTCGGACAGGCGGCTCAGGGTGCTTTCAAAGCCGGTATAGTACAGTAATAGTGCCAGCAGAACCACGCTGACCAGGATCTTAATCACCAATTTCAGCGAAATCTTTCGGGGCATAGGTGTGTCAGTCGAAGCGTTAGCCGAGGCTGTCTGCGTCATGCTGAATCACTTCGCGAACCTTGAAAATCGGCTTGTCCTGGGATTCAAAATAGGTGCGGGCCTGAATTTCAGCAATCAAGCCGGTGCTGATCAACTGGATACCGGTAATAAACATCAGCATACCCAGGGTCAACAGCGGCCGGGTGCCGATATCATGATGGAAAGCCAGTTTATCGATGACCAGATACGTCAACAGCAGGGCGCCTACCATAAAGAAGCCCATGCCGGCCCGGCCGAATACGTGCAGCGGGCGGGTCAGGAATCGCTTGAGGAACAGTACGGTCAACAGGTCCAGAATGACCTTGAATGTACGCGATAAACCATATTTGCTGGTGCCGGCGACACGGGCCCGATGGTTTACGGGGACTTCTTTGATAACGGCGCCGTCTATACTGGCCAATGCTGGAATGAATCGGTGCATTTCGCCGTATAAAGGAACCTCCTTGGCCACTTCCGCGCGATAAACCTTTAAGGAGCAGCCATAGTCGTGAATTCTGACGCCGGTGGTGGCGCCGATAATGCGGTTGGCAATCATGGAGGGCAGTTTGCGAGTCAGGGCTTTATCCTGGCGGTGCTTACGCCAGCCGCACACGATATCCAAGTTCTCAGCTTCCAGCATGTTGATGATTTCGGGCACCTGGGCCGGATCATTCTGTAAATCGCCGTCCAGGGTAACGAAGTATTTGCCGCGCGCATAGCGGAAACCAGCGGCCGTGGCCGGTGTTTGGCCAAAGTTCCGCTTCAGGCAGACCACCCGCAATTGGGGGAATTCTGTTACCAGGTGCTTTAGCGCCGCCACCGTACCATCTTTGGAGCCATCGTCCACGATCACAATTTCAAAACTGCGGTTTAAGCGATGACCGGTCTGCGCCACTTCCCGAATCAGGGCGTCCACGTTTTCCACTTCGTTGTATACCGGGATGATAAAAGACACATCGACGGCGGGGTGGGATGGATGATAGGGGTGGGCTTCAGGATAAGTCATGGTGGAGGCGAGTGTGTTGCTCATTCTTGCATTCCTGTTTGGGGGCTCAGGGCGCTTTATCTACAGAAAGTAAACTATAAACAGGGCCTTTTTCAAGGATCCGGACTTTCAGCGAGGGAGGCATGAGTTGGCTGAAGTCGGTCAGGTAGGCGCTTTTTGTAATCACATAGGTTTGTTTGTTTTTGTTAAGCTCCTGGACCAGTTCGGGGCGGTCTTCTTCCACAAAACGTGGAACACGACGCTTTCCGTAGAAGGTCAGGCTCGGCCGTTGGATCTCATAAAGCATCAGGGGACTTTGGCCGGTTCGCTTCAGAT
>JAJQJM010000103.1 GCA_021323475.1 Vampirovibrio sp. | reverse complement strand
TGAACAGGGCATCGTACTGCTTGGCGGAAAATCCGGCCAGCACCTGCTTATTTTTGGTTACCAGCACCGGGCGCTTAATGAAGGTATATTCTTCCAGCATATAGTTCAGCATGTCCTCGTCGCTGAGCTGCTTTTCATGCAGGCCCCAGGCCCGGTACTTCATGGCGCGCTTGGAGAAGATCTTTTCCACACCGCCCATCGCCTCGCAAAGTTCCTCCAGCTCCTCGCGGGAGACTTTTTCTTCCTTCACGTTGATATGGCGGCCAATCACGGCGCCTTTGGCAAGCAAATGCTGCTCCGCCTTAACGCAGGTACTGCAATACGGCAACCAGTATAGTCTTTCCACTTCCAATGCGGGCATACGCCACGTCCTTTCCACGCATAATCGGTAAACCTGCCCTGATTATAGGATGGAAGCATCATTCTGTCCCCTGGTCTGCCCCTTGGTAAACCGACATGTAAAAACTATTAACGTAATACCAACGCAGCGGCGTTTGCCTTTGTTATGATCATTGCCCGGCCAATCGAAAGGGATTATAGCTACGCACACCGTAGTAAAAACTGCGGATGAAAGCGGGTTTGGCTGTTCAGTATAGTCAAAATAACGTCACACCAAAGCAACAAGCTGATCTATAATCGTAAGAAGAAAGAGGCTCCCACACGTTCAGTCCCGGCAAGTCTGCGGGCATAACGGGGCGTTATCAGTGTTTTGAATTTTTCAGGGCGTAATACGTAAGAAAAAATCAATTAAAAAATAATAAAGAATAGAGCATTAGAGTTTATGGCCTCCAAACGCACGTATCAGAGTAATGAAGCTTCCATGGCCGATCCCGGCCTTGCTTTGGTGGAATCCCTGCTTCCACCGCACAGTGTGGAATCGGAGCAGGCGGTGCTGGGGGGAATCCTGTTTTCCCCGGACGCGTTCAACAAAATCATCGAGCTGATTCGGCCCGATGATTTTTACCGGGGACCACACAAGCATATTTTTGAGGCGATGACCGACCTTTATAACAAGGGCGAGCCCATCGACATCATTACCGTCTCCGAAATGCTGAACGATAAGGAAGCACTGGAAGCGGCCGGTGGGCGGCCTTATGTGATGGATCTGGCCATGTCGGTCGCCACGGCGGAAAACATTGTTTACTACGCCCGAATCATTCGCAACAAGGCATTGCTGCGACAGCTCATTACCGCCGGAAACGAAATTGCCAGTTCCTGCTACGAAATCAACGATGCCGAGCAGGCCATCGATCAGGCCCAGCAGGCCATTTTCCAGATTGCCCAGCACGGCACTCCGAATGATTTAACCCACATCAAGGATATTCTACCGGAATCCTGGGATCAGATTGAGGAGCGATGCGCCAACAAGGGCAGCTTGATGGGTGTTTCCACCGGCTTCTACGATTTGGACAGTTATACCTCCGGCTTGCAGAAGTCCGATTTGATTATTCTGGCGGCCCGTCCCTCCATGGGGAAAACCGCATTTTGTTTAAACATTGTGACCCACGTGGCCATGCGGGAGCAAAAGCCTACCCTGGTCTTCAGTTTGGAGATGGGCAAAGAACAGTTGGTACTGCGGATGCTTTGCGCCGAAGCAGAACTGGACGCCCACAAAATCAAGACCGGTGAAATCGGCGATCATGAGTTCCATCGGCTGAATCAGGCCATGGGCAAGCTGAGCGACGCACCGATTTACATTGATGACACGCCCGGTCTTTCGGTGATGGAAATGCGGGCCAAAGCCCGAAAGATCCAGATGGAAGCCGGTGGCGACCTGGGCCTGATCGTGATTGACTATTTGCAGTTGATGCAAGGACCCGGCGGCGGATCGAGCACCGATGCCAACCGGACCCAGGAGATTTCGGCAATCTCCCGTGGCTTGAAGGGATTGGCGCGGGAGCTGAAGGTACCGGTCATTGCCTTGTCCCAGCTCTCCCGTGCGGTGGAGCAACGGCAGGATAAAAAGCCCATGCTGAGCGACTTGCGGGAATCCGGCGCCATTGAGCAGGATGCGGACCTGGTTATGTTTATTTACCGGGACGAGTATTACAACAAGGACAGCGAGCGCCCTGGCACCGCCGATATCATTATCGCCAAGCACCGGAATGGTGCAGTCGGTGAAATTGAGCTGCTGTTCCGCAACAGCATTACCCGATTCCTGAACCCGGCCGACCGGAAAGTACAGATTTTCTAGAACGCATCGGCGACGCCGGTAAGGTTATAAAGCTTAGAAGCCATCAAGGACATCGTTTGTCCCTGATGGCTTTCCATCTTCTATGAGAGTTTCTTCGTTAAGCATTTCCATTCGTATTATCATCATTGTAGGTAAACGAATAGGTTATCTCTTTGTTGTTATTTTTCACGTCTCCATCATCAACGAGATTGTCTCCGCCAACTGCGTCGCCATGCTTAACATCCAATGTTTTCATCAGGGCGTCAGCTTTTGCTTTAGCTTCTGCCGTATAAATCGAAAGAGAGTCAGAAGTACCGCTTGATGGCGCTTTGCTCATTAAATATTTAAATATGTCGTCCCTGGTAGCCAGCCCATCACCTTGGGTGCCGCTGCCTTTCGCGTCCGCTTCCCGGATAATTCTTGACTGTTCTTCCACACTGATTCGTCCGGAACCGCCACCACCGCCGGTAGTTCCGGAAGAAGGCGTTGAAGCCGCAGCAGCCTTGGCAGGTGGAGTAGATGCGGTCGCTGTTGTTTTAGCAGTTGCAGTAGTTTTTGCGGCAGGCGCATTACCAGCGCCCGCGGGACGAATGGGGCTTACCATACAGACTCTCCTTAAATGCTACGCTTATAAATACTGCTTGCGCTTCAATAGACAATAAATTTTTATAAAAAACACTTTCCCAAGATGAGACAGTAAATCTATAAAAACAATCAAAAAACAGGAATTGTTATACCATTCCTATATATTTTCCAATGAACTCCGATGAGCCAGCCCGGAATCGCCATTCTTTACAACAAATGAACGGGTAACGCCTTATTTTCTACATGATAGCTCTCAAGGCTAGTAAACGGGCTGGCGGTAAGCATTTCTATATTAATCAAAACCGTTTTCTGGAGTAGTCAATCCATAAAAGAGGCCAAAACCCGAACACTCTTTAATTCAAGCAAAGCTATTTGTCAAATATACAACAAGCAATGATTGCGAATTGTAAACATGGTATTTCAGCCTATGCCATCAGCATTTCAACCTGATCATCTATTAATTGTTTTTATTTCTATTTTTAACACTGAGAAATCTCAGATAGAATAGTTTCATTCGATGGAAGTGACAGCAGACGAAGGAGTGGGACTGGCGCCATGTTTGACGCTATCGATCCTTTAAAATTTGTACGGGCGCAAGCGTTGAAACAAACGGCCACCCGCCCAGCCAGCCCCTCACCAATGTTTGGGGCCAACCCGCAGGCCAAGCTGCAAACCGGCCCATCCGCCGATGTGTTTACCAGCAGCAAAACGGCCAGCGACATCAAAACCCCGGCAACGGTACCCAAATCTCCGGAAGCCGGGCTGAAGACATTCAGCAACCTGAGACCTTCAGCAACTGCATTTCTGCAATCGTTAAAAGATATCATCCCGAACCGGAACCAGCCGGTCCGCATTGAAAAAGCAATCAAGCCGGAATTTTCCGCCATGAGCAACGCGACCCAAAAAACGCCGACCTCCGCAAAGGAGACAGCATTAGGAACAGATAACCTGATGTTCGGCAAAGCGGCGGAAAAGACAGCTACCGCAGCAGCGAAACCGGCTGCCAATCAATTCAATAACATTAACGTAAAACTGCAAAAGAAAAATATATCCGCTTTTGGCGCAGCATTGCCCTTGGCCAGCATCGGATTACTGGCGATACCGGTAGCGGCACCGGCCACCCTAATAGTAAAACCAAGCCTGATTAACCAGATTGTGGCCGCACTACCCGCTACCCTACCGTAAATCGACCAGCTTCAAATTACTAACCTACCACTTTATACAAGCGTTAACTAACGTTCTGCTTCCTATTTTCTAACTGCGACTGATAAGGTGATAATTGCCTGCCCTAACCCGGAAATTTCTGATTTCCGGGTTTTATCCTGTCTATACGAGTAATGAAACTGGTGGACTCATTGACCCATTCCTCTAAGCCCTTGGCACATTACATTTCTTCACAAAATATCAACAGTTTCCAATTAATTGTTTTTATACTTTTGAGAGGTTCACATAGGCATTCTACATAGGCGCGCTCATTGAGCGGTTAGAGGAACTGATAGCCTTGTTCACTTGCAGGCTATCCGAATCAGGAACATTTGGAGAGAGAGACGGTGGTAATAAACAGTGTAACCAACATGCCAATGGATGGCTTCCCTAAAACGGAAGTTTCCAAAAGCTCATCGGTGAACAACCAGTTCGCCAATGCGTTGGAAACAAAGCCTACCGAGAATTCCGCACCGACGGAAAAATCGGCACAGAACGGCCCGGCCGGACTGTCCGCTCTTTACGATGATTCTCCGGTTCAGCCGCCCACCTTTACCGAACGGGCTCACCAGGCCTGGGGCTTTGCACGTGATGTGGTCAACAATTTCGTGAATCCCGGCCAAGCGGGCTCTCCTTCCGAGACAACCAACGAAGCCCCCCTCATCAAGGGTAATGGGCCTATGGCCATCACGAATAATGCCGATGACAAGCCCGCTGCAGGGAAATTCCTGGTGAATCAAGGAGACGGAAACGGAACCCCATTCAAAGTCACGACAAATTCCTCAGACACCAAAGAGATAACGCTTGACGTGAATGGCCAGTATCCGCAAAAGCCCTTCACTTCAGAAGAGGATGATAAAACCGGAAATCCCAATAAGCCTGAAAACACGCACAACGGCAACACCCCCGGCTTTACGATGATGTCCTCTACGGAAAAGAAAAGCGGCAGCGTCAACAACAATAACCAACCGAACAGTTGGAACGGCGATCCGAACAACGGTGACCCGAACTATTACGAGGACACGCCTCCCCTCATCGATCCGGTCACCGGCCTGCCCATCGGATCACCACCATCCACCCTGGACACCCTCTTTTATCAGGTCGATCAAGTTGGTGAGTGGGTGCCGATTTCGGGCAATTCAGGTCAGCAACCTTGGACACAGGGTTGGCAACAGCAGCCTTGGGATACCAGTTGGCAACAGCCCTCCTGGAACTCTAATTGGCAACAACCCTGGAATGCCAACTGGCAGCAGTCTTGGTTTCCAGGCGGGGATTTTAACTACCAGTTCCCGCAAGAAAATTATTACTTTCCGCCATTACCGGTAATCCCAACCGGCGGCGGCGGCGGTCAAACCTGGAGTCAGGGGTTATACGGCGATATTATTAACGAATACTTCGGCGGTATCATTCCACCGGGCGGCTCCAGCGAAACAGCCGGCCTGGAATTCGCACCGGGCTTTTAGGCGGAGGCAGCAGCACAATGTCCATCATGATGAACACGGCTAACCTCATTCCATCAACCACTCATCGGCTGCTGGCAGGCGGCCAGCAACTGTCTGCTGCCGGTTCTCGTCAAAGTACGGAAGCCACATTTTCCTCCGCAGAGCCAGGCCCGGATTTATTGCTATTTAACGCATTTGAGACTTTTCAGGGTAATCCAATACCCCAAAGCCCGCCACCGGCGCCAATGGGTTTGAACAAGGCTGAAAATCCGTTTAATATTCTGGATCCCGGCTCGCTCTATAATCTGAACCCGATGGTGGCCGTTCAATTGGCAACGTCCATTGGAGGACTACCCCCACAACTGCCCCAGAGCAGTCAGGGTAGCCTGCTGGGTCCGGTTATTCTGAACAACATTACACCCATGAATGCCATTGCCCTGGCGCAAGCGTTGGCAGGCCCCTTAATTGCGCCGCTACAGCAATCCGGCCTGATGGCCTGATTAAATTCCAAGCGCAATGGTAGTTCGCAACAATAAATCGCAGCCGCTTTGCTGGAAAAAACGGACAGTGCACCGTCTGATTAACAGACCGGAAACCGTCTGGGCAACTTCTTAAGGGGTCATCACAAACTGAATGGAAACCGGCTTCTGACTTACCGGATCGCGGTGGACCTGCTGCGCCTTGGCCTGGCCTTCCACAAAACCGGTCAGCTTGAACTCCCGAATCCCTTGCAGGAAAAACTGGTTGAATTCATGCGCGCGAACCTGCACGGATTGAGACTCCCGGCCTTTCCCATAAAGCGTTGCCGGAATGTATCCCGCCGTCCTTAACTGATGCGGAGTAACGGTTGTATCCCGCTCGGTAACTTTCAAATCTTGCTGCGTTGGCATCGTGTCAAAACTCCCCGCATTTCAGTCCGTAAACCCATCGCCGTCACAGGCGCGTATTCCTATCAACATAGTGCATTTTGCAACTTAGAGTCAAGCACCTCTTGCGTGTCAATAGAATCCTCAATAAGAGTGGCAAGCGCTACGTTTACCCGACCCATTTTACGCCACTGGTTACTGGCCCAAACATCCCATTCAAGCCGATCCATTCGCTTTGAATTATCGGCCATTTCAGTCAGAATAATTTCCTGATTCTTCTATTGTTTAAAGGGAGCATTATTGTGAGCGCCACGATTTCCGAAACACCAAATCCGACTGCCAATCAGGGGTTTCAAACCCTGATGCCCATGATAACAGGCTACTGGGTATCCGCCTGCATTTATGCGGCCGCGAAATTGCAAGTTGCGGATTTACTGAAAAACGGTCCCGTAGCGGTCGGCAGGCTCGCCGAACAATGCTCCGTCAATGAAGATTACCTCTACCGGGTGCTGCGCGCCCTGGCCGGGCTTGGCATCTTCCACGAAACCGCTGATCGACAGTTTGAGCAAACCACGCTTTCCAATCTGCTGCGAGCCGATGTGGAAGGATCAATGCACAGCATTGCGGTGATGATGGGCGAAGAGCATTACCACACCTGGGGGCGCCTGCTGCAAAGCATGCAGTCTGGCGATCAGGCGTTTGAAACCCTCTACGGGATGCCGGTGTTCGACTATTTCGAAAAGAATCCCGAACCGTCAAAAACGTTTAATAACGCCATGACCGGCTTTGCATCCAATGTGCATCGCGCGGTGGTATCGGCGTACGATTTCTCGACTTTTCATACGCTGGTAGACGTGGGAGGCGGCCACGGCGCTTTGCTGACCGCCATTCTGGAAAAAAACCCGACACTCAAGGCCATTTTGTTTGATGTGGCTCATGTCGTTGCGGGCGCCCGCATTCCACAAACGCTGGCATCACGGTTTGAAACCGCCAGCGGCGATTTTTTCCAAGCCGTGCCTACCGGCGGGGACGCGTACATTTTATCGACTGTTATTCACGACTGGAGCGATGAATTGTCCTTAAAAATTCTGCGGAACATCCATACCGCCATGCCTGCCAATGGCACCCTATTATTGGTGGAGCACGTGGTGGAACCGGATAATCAACCCTCCATGGGCAAACTGCTGGATATCAACATGCTGCTGATGACCCAGGGTGGCCGGGAGCGCAGCAGCGCCGAATACCGGGAGCTCTATCGTCAGGCCGGTTTTGAGCTGACCCGCATTGTGCCTACCCCTTCCGGCGTGTGCGTAATTGAAGGAAAGAAACAGTGACGCTGATTTATATTCTGTGCGCCCCACAAGCGTATGAGGCCGCGCTGGAGCTTGGTCGTTATGAATCGGAGAGCCTTCCAACCGAGGGCTTTATCCATGCCTCGCCCGCCAACCAGTTAACGCGGGTGGCTAACAAGTATTACCGGCACTACCCGTCCCTGCAACTGCTGACCGTGGAAGCGGACAAAATAACGGCTCCCGTAAAGTGGGAGGCCATTTCCAACGGGGATTTATACCCGCATATCTACGGCTCGCTCAATATGGACGCTGTGAGCAACGTGCAGACCGTGGAGCGGAGTCCGGACGGTACATATCAGATTGCCAGTCCGTAAAGCCGGATTATTATCTTATTTATTCTCTGAAGGGGCCTTCTAACAGGGCCTCTTCATAGGTTGCATTGATACGGGACCAGTCAAACAACACCACACCCGGCATACCGGCCTGATAGACGGTATCGATCTGCCGCACCAGTTCCACCGGTGAATTGCGGTTATACAAGCCGAAAATGCCGATATAAACCGGTATTTTATCCTGCACCTGCTGACGCAAATACCCACATTGCTGGCTCATTTTTTCCGGCAGGGTCGAAAGGCCAATCGGCGTCAGCGCCTGAATATCACCTTCGCTTGCCCAGCGGGGATAATCCTGCAACTTTTGGGCATAGGTTGAATCGGAACTGGGAAAGATCACCGCGCTCATCAACAGGTTTGGCTTTGCGGAACGGGCCTGTTGGGAAATGCTTTTCACGAAGGAAGACACCTGCTCCTTGCGCCAGGCCACCCAGCGCGGCCACAGCGGATCCTTCAGCGACAAATCCTTGGGATCGGCTGGTGGCTCTTTGGAAGCGGCTGCCGCTTTAATGACAGAAGCCGGTTTTCCGGCAGCCTTCAACGCCTCTATCCGCTTTGTCTCGGCGGCTTGGCGCTCCTGAGAAATCATGTCCTGGAACTGCTTACGGGCCGATTCCGTGTAACCCCAGGTGGTTCCCAGATAGTATCCTTTGTTGACCGCTGCGCTGGCCGGGTAGCGGATATAATCCAGGTTCAGGCCGTCCGCATCGTAGGTGGTCACCATTTCCATCAGTAACTTGTTCAGGAATGTTCTGACCTCCGGATTGGCCGGATCCAGGAAATAATGGCCGGGTTCAATCTCGGAAATAACGGGGGTTTTCACATTCCAGTTCGGGCGCTGGACATTTCGCCATTCCGGATACTTTTGCAGGATGGGGCCGTATTGCTCCACATTTTCGCGCTGATTCCCCGCAAAAAACACCTGAGACCATAAGTGGACTTTCAGTCCCGCCTGATGCGCCTCGTCTATCCACAGGCGAACCGGATCGCCGCCGTTGTATTGCGGATGCTGGGCTTGCAGACCGTATTCGGTCATCACCCGACTCGGATATGCTGTTTTTCCTTGGAAATAGGTTTCCAAAAAGACATTGGAAATATGAGCCTCTTTGAGTCCGGCAATCACTTTTCGGATTTGCTCGGGATTCGTGCCTGCCGGACGGATCCAGACACCGCGAAATTCACCGGCTTTGGACTCCACCGTATTATAAAAGGCTCGATTGGCATCCAGACGACATTGCTCGGCCAAGGCAGCCATTTCCGAGGAAACCGGCTGATTCGCCATGCCTGCCAGTTGCGCACGGCAGGCTTTAGCCTGAGTCATAAAGCGCTGATAATGTTCCGCGTTGGCGGGAGGGCGGCTTTCGGCCTGCTGAATAGCCACATCGGTTTCATGCAGGTAAACAGCCGGTGTAAATCGAATGATCAGTCGCCCATTTTCCAGATCCACAGTCGCCAACGCACCGGGTTTGGCGAATTTAGCCATCCATTGGGCTGCCGTGCCATGTCCGCTAATCACAAATCCGTCGACTGGAATGTCATCGTTCCCACTGTAGCTGGTCCGTGAAATAGCGCCGTTGGTCACCACAGCCTCAAATCCCGCATCGTTGGTGCCAGTAGTGTTTCCATATGCCGGGGTATAAATAATGAGCTGATTTTCCGCACGAAAGCCGGGGGTGACAGCACCCTTAGGGTTGGTGGCGGCAGAAGGATCGATACTACTCACCGGAAAACGGAACTCAACCGTAATTCCACTGTTCGGCCTAAGAATACTGGGGCCGGAATCCGCCAGCGCAGGGACATTCCCTAAAACAGATGCGCCCATTAACAGGACGGCTAGTGAGACACTGAGTATACGGCATGACAGTGAAGCAAACCTGTGAGAACTAAACGGATCTGGCCTGAAAAAATAAGACATGACATCACTCTCTAACAACTATTTTAAGGATGAACTCTCTAAAAAACCCTCTAACACAACAGGTTACTCAGGGCCACTCTGAGCAACTATTGTAACCCATGATATCAAAAGGAAACATTACAAAATGTCTTCCAGGAAGCAGAGCCGTGGATTGTGAGACATAGATAACTAACTATTGCTCATACGGGTGAGCCAGCAAGTCTTTTATCCCTGACGAGGCAATATACACAGACACTTGAATTCAGAAAATACACTCACCCCAATGCAATATTAATTGGGAATATAGAGGAGAGAGCAAAATGAACCGTACGCAAATTAACCAGGAAGTGAAACAGACTTTGGGTGTAGTGCCTAGCTTTTTCAACATGATTCCGGATGATGCCTTCGAAGCTGAGTGGCAACTGTTTAAACGGGATGAAATGAGCGAAGGGCCAATTCCCCTCAAGTATCGATATTTAATCGGTCTTGCTGTAGCGGCAACGATTAAATGTAAATACTGTCTGCATTATCAAACTGAAATGGCAAAAGCAGCCGGTGCTACCAACGCAGAAATTGAAGATACTATTCGGTATACGAAGTGCACTAACGGCTGGAGCAGTTATTTAACCGGCCTGCAAATCGATTTCGAGCAGTTCAAGAAAGAGGTCAACCAGGCCTGTGACCATATGCGCGCTAATCAAAAGCAACCTGTTGGGGCCCGTTAAAGGTCTGATTTAAATCTAAGTAACAGCAATCCTCCGCCTGATGCCACACCAGGCGGAGGATTGTTGCTGAAAAAATAAAACACCCATGACCAGGGAAGAACTAAACCCTATAACCAAATAACTCAAAGTACGTTTGTTAATACTTGTAAAGCCCATTTCAGTTTACTGCCGCACAGCCGATAGCACTCATAAGAAGCGATGAAAGGACCAGGCAATGACCATCGTGGCGGCGCTGAAGCAGAACAGTGAAATTTGGATGGCGGCAGATAGACAGACAACCTTCAATTATGACTTTGCACGCGATGACAGCGTTAACGGATCTAAAATCGTAACTTATAAGCATGCCCTGATCGCCACATCTGGGCTGGCGCTATACAAAAATGCGCTGAAGTATTATGCCGCCACTGACAAGAAGGCATTTACCGCTAAATTTGATACAGATGCCGATGTAATGGACTTCTTCTTTAAATTTCATGGCTTCATGAAAGAGAAATACGGGCTAGGAAACGCAAAAAATGACGAGGTTGAGAAGCTGAGTTATAACTCGTTTCTTGTTGTCACGGAAAGTCTGATCTATCAGGTATCCTGCGCCAGGGATGTGGCCACATATGAAAATTTTACGGCAATCGGCAATGGCGCAGAAATTACACTTGGAGCCATTCATGTTTTACGGCCCATTCTTAATGATCCAGCTGCTATCCTTGAGAAGGCAGTCTCTGCCGGATGTCACTTTAAACATGGCTGTGGCGGTGAGATCGATCTGATCCATGTTCCTAGCGCTTTGAAAGCCAAGAGAAAACGTTCGGTAAAGCACAAGCCTTCCGTCAAATTGGTATCTGGAAAATAATCCCACCTCCCAGGTCAAATAACACAAATCCCCCACTGACGTTGGAGTCAATGAGGGATTTGAATAAATAAACCCTTGGCGGAGAGCTATCTTTCCGGGACCTTACGGTCCGAGTATTGTTGCT
>JAJQJM010000102.1 GCA_021323475.1 Vampirovibrio sp. | reverse complement strand
GATAGCCAAATCCAGAGAGCGACCGTTCGGCAATTTGAGCGTCATGCCATTCGGTGACTGCACTCCCGGCGCTCCGGATGAGGCAGTCGGATTCTGCGATGGGCCGGAGCCGGGTGCAGCGGCCTGGGTGGACTGCAAAGAAACCCGTTTCGGTACCATGTTGGTCACGCTTAAATTCAGCGACTTGCCAAGCATTTGGAGCGCCAGCAAGGACAAACCGATGACCAGAGCGCCAATCAGGCCATATTCCGTCAGGCTTTGCCCGATTCGGCGTTGTGAGTTGGCAGATCTTCTTTCGAACATACAGTGAACCATTACGCATCTTGCGCGTTACATGATCGGTCGATATCTCGTATTTCGGCTGAAATGCCCAGACCTGAAGCATTGTGTAACGTCATGTAACATTGAGTCGATGAAAGTAATCCTGTCGGTGCTGAACGATGAAATGCATGTGTTTTACAAGGTGCAGGCAATTTTCATGGATAGATTGTTTTTATTTATTTGAATGGTATTTCATCCCTTCCATGAAAATTAGGCGAGAGACACTTACTAGAGAGAGTTCGGTAGAGGTAACATCCCGTGAGTTTTAATGTGCAAAACAACCCTTTCCAAGGGTCGTATTTATTCAATTTCAGTTTTCAGCCGCCCGATCCGTCGCAGCGACCGGACCAGGCAGGCCAGCCGTTTAGCGGCGGACTATACAACTCCCAGAATTTTTTGGCCGATACCTTGCGTGATCGGGATCAACTGGGCCGCAAGAAAAAGAACGGCGCGTTGAGCCCGGATAACGTCAACCGCATGTTGAGTCAGCTTTCGCTACAGCAGGGGGAAGTCAGCCGGTTGAAAAACCAGATTGACGCAGCCAAGGATCCTCTCTTGCGCGA
The DNA here is from genome assembly GCA_021323475.1 of Vampirovibrio sp. GTDB lineage: Bacteria > Cyanobacteriota > Vampirovibrionia > Vampirovibrionales > Vampirovibrionaceae > Vampirovibrio. Next base: position 10,677 of record JAJQJM010000102.1, on the reverse strand, counting down.
TCGACTGGAAAGCAGCCTGGGCCAGAAATCCTTGAGTTTCAACAATCTGCAGAGTCAGATTTCACTCCAGTTCAAGGCACTGAACAGCGGCTTTCTGGGGTCGGAAAATAAAATCGATCATCCAGGCAGCTTTGTGACGTTTGGATAATTTAACCGGATAATTTGATGGGGAGCTAACTTCCGACAAATTCGGCAAATTAAAATAAGGGGGATTATTGTATGGACTATATGGGAAACCGGGTAGAATTGCCCGTGGGCCAGTGCGCCTTAGGAAACAGCGGTTTGAATCTCGGCGGCATGCAAGCGTCCGGTCTGCATGGCGGGCTCCAGGGATTTCATGACCCGGCGATGGCGATCCAGCAGATTGATCCCCTCAAATGAAGGGGATACCACCCGGATAATAAAATGGTCGCTCATGCCGGTCTTGTCCAGAATATCTACACGGGCGTCCGGTAAATCGGCCTTAATCAGGTCAACCACTTCCGATTGGGAAATCATCGTCATTCTTCTCCAAACATGTTAAATCAGGCGTGGGCCGCTTCGTAGCGCTCAATGTCCGCCACATGCGACAGCGTGTAACCGACGTCGTCCAGGCCTTCCAACAGGCATTGCTTGCGGTACGGGTCCACGTCAAAGTGTTGTTCCGGCTGACCGGGAATCTTCACCGTCTGGTTGGGCAAATCCACCGTGACTGTCAGGGACGGATCGCGCTCGATATCATCCAGCAGTTTCAGCATCACCGGCTCCGGCAGGGGAATCGGCAACAACTGGTTTTTCAGCGAATTATTGCGGAAAATATCCGCGAACGAAATGGCCAGGATCACCTGGAAACCGTAGTCTTTCAACGCCCAGGGCGCATGCTCGCGGGAACTGCCGCAACCGAAGTTATGCGCGGCCACCAGCACACTGCCGGAATAGCGCGGATTGTTCAGCACAAATTCCGGGTTCGGTGAACCATCTTCCAGGTAGCGCCAGTCGTAGAACAGTTTTTCTCCCAATCCGGCCTTGGTGGTGCCTTTCAAAAAACGGGCGGGAATGATCTGATCGGTATCCACGTTGTTTCGGTTCAGGGGAACGCAGGTGGAACTAATCACCGTAACGCGATTACTCATGGGTAGGCTCCGCTTTTAATTGGTTTACTTTCAACTGGTGGATCATCACGGAATTGCCTTCCGGATCCAGCACCACCGCCATTTTGCAGCCCGGTGTCTCGAACGGTTCAAACCGAAATTCTGCGCTCGCTTCTTTCAGTGCTTGAACGGTAGCATCAAAATCAGCCACTTCAAAGGCCATTAAACCACCGTCCGTGCTGGGTTTCGGGCCGTCTTCCATGTAACCCAGGGTAAAGGTGGTGCCCTTCAGGTCGTATTCCACCCAGCTATTGGGGCCCACATCGTAGGCGCTGGAGGGAGTCAGGTTCAATACATTCTCGTAAAACCGGCGGGCGCGTTTCATATCCAGAACAGGATAGCAGGTAAACGCGGCCTCGGTGACTTTTACAGCCGTTTTTTGCATGGGAGCATACCCTTCTTTATTAAACCGATACGTGGCGGATATCGACCAGCTTACCCTGAATGGCCGCCGCGGCTGCCATCGGGGGGCTGACCAGGAAGGTGCGTCCGCCCTTGCCCTGACGGCCTTTGAAGTTGCGGTTACTGGTGCTGGCGCAGGCCTGACCGGCCTCAATCTGATCGCCGTTCATGGCGATGCACATGCTGCAACCCGGTTCGCGCCATTCAAAGCCCGCATCCAGAAAGATGCGGTGGAGCCCTTCCGCTTCCGCCTGACGCTTAACCGGATAGGAACCCGGCACTACCAGCGCCCGAACGGACGGGGAGACTTTTTGTCCCTTGGCCAGTTTGGCCGCTTCCCGCAAGTCTTCAATGCGGGAGTTGGTGCAACTGCCGATGAACACCACGTCAATCGGGGTGCCCTCAATGGGCTCTCCGGCCTTCAGGGCCATGTAGCTCAAGGCGTCTTCCAGTTCGGCTTTTTCGTCTTCCGTTGTGAAGTCCTGAGTCTGGGGAATCCGTTTGGAAATGCCGACCGCCATGCCCGGATTGGTTCCATAGGTCACCATCGGCTCAATTTCCTCGGCCTTCAAGGTAACAACGGCATCGTATTGGGCGCCTTCATCAGTACGTAACTGTTTCCACTGCGCTACAGCTTTGTCGAACTCGGCTCCCTGCGGCGCATACGGGCGCCCTTTCAGATATTCGAAGGTGATCTCATCCGGGGCCACCATGCCGGCCCGCGCACCAGCCTCGATGGACATGTTGCACAGGGTCATGCGGCCTTCCATGGAAAGACTGCGGATGGCGTTGCCGGTGTATTCCAGCACGTAGCCGGTGCCGCCGCCCATGCCGATTTTGGCGATGATGGCCAGAATGATATCTTTTGCCGTTACCATCGGCGACAATTCGCCTTCCACCCGGATTTCCATGGTTTTGGATGCTTGTTGCAACAGGCACTGGGTGGCGAAAACATGCTCAATCTCGCTGGTGCCGATGCCGAAGGCCAGCGCACCGAACGCCCCGTGGGTGGAGGTGTGGCTGTCCCCGCAGACGATGGTCATACCGGGAAGGGTCAGGCCCTGTTCCGGCCCGATGACGTGAATAATGCCCTGCTGGTCGCTCTGGACGCCGAAATAGTTGATGCCGGCTTCCTGGCAGTTTTTCTCGAAGGTGGAAATCTGGCTGGCAGCTTCAGGATCCTGAATGGGGAGCTTGCGATCGGTGGTGGGGATGCTGTGATCCACGGTGCCGAAGGTTTTATCCGGGCGGCGGACCTTGAGGCCTTTGTCCCGAAGGCCCTGAAATGCCTGTGGTGAGGTGACTTCGTGAATCAGGTGGCGATCAATATAAAGGATGGTGGGGAAACCCTCGGCCTGATGAACCGTATGGGCATCCCAAATCTTTTGATACAGCGTTTTGGGGGAAACTGTTGGGGACACAATCGAATACTCCTAAACTTGCTCCCATTTTAACGCAAGGATTAGCGCCGTGAAAGAGGCGATTCCGTTGGGAATGACTCCCCCGGCGGGTCGACAAAGCCCGGTGAAACTTCTATGATGAGAATACGTCCTTTTCCATTATGGGATTTGTTTGGAGAACCTCCGAGAGCTTATGAGAATGCAGAAAAAGATTTTATTTACGGTATTGGGATTAGCGATTTTGGGTTTGTCCGTGGGCAAAGGGGCCATGACGACCTGGGCCGCCGCGCGTGGCAATGTGGTGGTGTTCAGCGCCAACTGGTGCGCCAGTTGCCGCGAAGTGCTGCCGGTAGTACGAGATGTCGCTTCCCAGAACGGTCTGTCCGTTACGGAAATCGATGTGGACTCTCAATCCGCGCCAAAACAGGCCCAAAATTTAGGCTTATCTATTCCAAACGATGAACCCCCACAGGTGTTCTACGTCAACAAGGGCCGTTCCACGCTGTTATACAGCGGGAAAAACTTCAAATTCGGCTACGCGGACGCAGTCAGGGCGTCGCTTCTTCAGAATCTTCAGCGGGCTCAGCAGTAAGCGGGGGCTGCAAGAAGTTAATATTCCGCGCCTCGTGCATGGATAACCGGCATTCGCGGAATTCTTCCTTGATGGCGTCATCCAAATCGGAGCGATCGATCAGCTTATCCAGCGCGCGCGGGTTCAGCTTGAAGATTTTCTCGCACACACCGGCTTTGGTGGCGGTTTCCCAGATTCGTTTCTCGTCGTAAGCATAGGAACGACGGTAGTTGAACACCATCACCTCGCCGGAAGAGGCTTCCACCGCGCCGCCGCCGTTCTGGAAGTACAGCTTGAAGATGTCCTTCAAATCGCTCATTTCCGCTTGCAGGGACTGGCTGGCTTTTTGAATCCGCAGGTAGCGCTCTACCAGATACGGAACATTCTTCATTTGGGAAAGCTGCCAGGAGAATTTCTGCTCGTACAGCTCTCGCAGTTTGGGATACACCTTGGCCAGGCACATGGCGTCATCCAGGGCGCGGTGTACCACGTCTTCATCATAGCCGAAGCGGCGCAGCAGCGCGTTCAGACCGTGTGAAGGCTCGTCCGGGAACACGGAGCGGTACATTTCAAAGGTATCGATGCGGTTGTTGAGGAACCGCTTGCCATACAGGGCCTTGGTGGCCTCGTTGATAAAGCTGTAATCGAAGATGGCGTTGTGCGCCACGTAAGAATGCTCGCCCACGAATTCCAGAAAGCGGGGCATCACGTCATCAATGGGGGGCGCATCCTGTACCATTTCTTCGGAAATGTTGTGAATCAGGAAGCTGGAATACCGAATCGGCTTTTGGGGATTCACCAGGGAAGTGAAGGTTTCCACCACTTCGCCGTTTTGCATTTTAACGGCGGCGATTTCAATCAGCTTCTCGGTTTTGTGGTCCAGTCCGGTGGTTTCCGTATCCAGAACAATAATGGTTTCTTCTGGGGCAATGGTTTCTATCAAAGTAAGATCCTTTAATTCTCATCTTATCCATTTAATATAGTACGTGTAATATAACCGCCTGAACAAGTGGCTGCTTTTTTCGTCTGGATTGGAGGGCTCGACGGCCCGCCATACGGGGGAAGCGGACTATGAAGCAAATTGTGAACCGTCAGATTGAGAGCCAAGCAATGAACCGAATGGATCCAGCCTCCCCGGACAAACAGTTATTCCGGATTGAGGGCATGCATTGTGGTTCCTGCGTGGCGCGGATTGAGCAGGGTCTGAAGCAGACCTTTCCGCAGTTGACGGATGTGCGGGTCAATCTGGCGACCGGGCAAGCCCTGCTGGAAGGCCCGGTAAGCCCTCAAGCGGTATTACAGGCCATCGAACAGATGGGATATCAGGCGAGTATGCCGAAACAAACCGGCCGAAGGGATTTAAGCTCTTATGGGACGGCGTCTGTCGAAGTTCAGGCGAAACGAAATAACGAAGTCCGGCGGTCTCGATTTCACCTGCTGACAGCGATTGGGCTGACGGTTCCCCTGTTTGCCATGCACATGGGTGGCTGGCATTTTCCGGGCTCCGGCTGGGTGCAGTTCGCGTTGGCTTCGGTAGTGCTGTTCTTTTGCGGGCAGGATATTTTCCGCATGGCCTGGCAAATGCTGAAACGCCGGAACAGCAATATGGATACCCTGATTGCGCTGGGTTCCGGCGTGGCGTGGCTTTATAGCACGGTGCTGCTGTTGCAGGGAGCATCTCATCAGACGATTTACTTTGAAACGGCCGCCATGATCGTGACGTTGATTCTGCTGGGCCGATATCTGGAAGCCGGTGCAAGGCGTCGCGCGGGCGAGGCCATTGAGGGGCTAATGCAGTTGCAGCCTGCCACGGCCTTGTTGTTGCGGGATGGGGTTCCCGTGGAAGTGCCCGTTCAGGAGGTCACGATCGGGGAACGGATTCTGGTGCGGCCCGGCAGTACCATCCCGCTGGATGGCATGATACAGGACGGCGAAACCTCGGTGAACGAAGCCATGATGACGGGTGAAAGCCTGCCGGTTTCCAAAAATCCGGGGGATGCGGTCATTGGGGGCACCCTGAACCAGACGGGCGCGATTACGGTACAGGTGACCCATGTGGGCGCCGATACGATGCTGTCTCGGATGGTAGAGCTGGTGGAAAAGGCACAGACCGGGAAGCCTGCCGTTCAGCGGCTGGCGGATAAAATTGCCGGAGCTTTTGTGCCGATGGTACTAGTATTGGCGGCGATGACGGTTGCCGGCTGGGTCGTGACCGGCCATTCCTGGGCAGATGGCTTAACCGCCGCGATTGCCGTTTTGGTGATTGCCTGCCCGTGCGCGTTGGGATTGGCGACGCCCACCGCGGTTCAGGCCGGGCTTGGGCGGGCGGCGAAGGAGGGGATTCTGATTCAGGACACTGACGGGTTGGAACAAGCCCACAAGCTGGATATGCTGGTGATGGACAAAACCGGCACCCTGACCTTGGGGAAACCAACCGTTCAGGCGATAAGCCCGCTTGCTGAATTTTCCGAGGACGATTGTCTGCGGTGGGCCGCCGCGCTGGAGGCGCGTTCCGAGCATCCATTGGGCTCGGCAATTGTGAAGGCGGCGGATCAACGACAGATGGACTGGCATCAGTCGGACGTTGCCAATTTCACCAGCCGAACCGGGGCGGGTGTGATGGGTACGGTTGAAGGCCGCCGAATCCTCATTGGCAAGCCTTCTTTTCTGGCGGAGCAGGGCGTTAATACCACCACGGTCTTTCATAAGCTGGATAAAGCATCCCAAAAAGGGCAAACCCCGGTATTAATGGCCGTGAACGGAAAAGCCGCCGGCGTATTCCTATTGGCCGACCCCTTGAAGCCGGACGCGGCGGAGGCCATTCAACGCCTGCGCGATATGGGAATTAAGCCCTACATGCTGAGCGGCGATTGCAAGGAAACCGCCCAGGCCATTGGAAAGCAGGCGGGTTTAACCGAGCAGGAAATTCGGGCGAATATGAACCCGCAGGAGAAGTTGGAATTCCTGAAAGATTTGCAGCGGGATGGCGATCACCCCAGCCAGCGTCGAACCGTCGGTATGCTGGGCGATGGCATAAACGATGCCCCCGCCTTGGCCCAGGCGGATGTCAGCATTGCCATGGGTAGCGGTACGGATATCGCGATGCAGGCGGCGCAAATTACGCTGGTGCATGGCGACATTGCCAGGGCTGTGGATGCCGTTCAGTTGAGCCGCGCCATTTTTCGGGTTATCCGGCAGAATTTGTTTTGGGCATTTTTCTATAACCTTCTGGCCATTCCGGCGGCGGCGCTGGGCTTGCTGAATCCGATTATTGCCGCAGCGGCCATGTCGCTCAGTTCCGTGACCGTGGTGTTGAATTCCCTGCGGTTGCGCTCCATGCGGTTTTAACCGGCCACACGAATTATTATTATTCCTCTTCGAATAAATTGTCCCAGTCCTGAATTCTGCCGGGTCTTAGATTATTGAGACCCCAGTTGTTGCAGGCGACCCTGCCAAAACACTACGCCATGCTGAATTGGTCATGCCCGACTAAATTGGGGCCTGCCGGACCGTTAGCATCTATAAACACGCCATTCTGCAATTCACCGGCGGGCAATCCGTCGGCGGTGCCGCAGCAGTTGTTCAACCCCAGCACATAGGCGCCGCTATGCAGAATTACGCCAGGCTCGTTCATTTCCATTGCAATGCCTTGCGTGGCGCTGTCCCAGCAGCCTTCCTCCGCTGCGTCGTTTGGGCAGACTTTCACCGTATTCAGGCGGCTCATAACATAATCGCCCACCGTGGCAGCAGAAAGAACGCCTTCCACCAGACCCTGACTTTGAATCTGACTGAGAGCGGCATACGCCTCTTTCGCCACCGCGCGGCAACGTTGATCCTGCTGGGCGCTTAGTACCTTGGGGATGGCAAAGACGGTAATCACTCCCAATACTGCCAAAGAAATCAATAATTCAGCTAAGGAAAACCCCCTATGAAGGCTGTGAAAATTCTGAGGCAAAACTCGCATGACTCTCCCATCCCGCTTTTAGCTCGAATACTAAAATGTGTTTATACTATGTGTTATTTTCAGAATGGATAAATCCACGCATTTATTGAAAACGAAATGACGGGCCGTAAATCGGCCATATAATCCTGAAAATGCTGATTATTGCTGTGCCTTGAGCATGCGAGGGTCGCCGTTTTTAAAATGCTGCGACATTGAAATAATCATTAACTTGAATGTTTTTTACGCATTAATTTTGTTGCGCTGCGAACCGACCAAAACTCTGTAAGCGCTTACCTTTAAAGGGTGTGTAACCACTTTTCGAAACTAGGAAAGTGCTGACGGAATTCAGTAGAAATAATTGGAAAATTTAATTTGTTTTTTAATAATACGCAATTAAAATCACAAAAGTGTGAAAGGCTATCATGCTGGGCCCTCGGCCTTTACGCACTTTGGGAGTATAATAAAAGGCTAGCATCCGGAATAAAGCTTCAATGTGGAAAGCGGCATGGCCCTGATGAACCCCATCCATAGCAGCGGTAAGCGGGAATCCGCCAATAAAATAGAGCTTGCCAAGGTTACTCGAATCGGTCTGGTGGCCGGGGAGGGCCAACTGCCGTTGCACGTGGCCCGAAATGCCATGATTCAGGGCATTGACGTGGTGCCGTTCATGGTTGGAAGTGACAACAGCAAATTGCGCGATACCTGCAAACACAAGGGACATCGCATCGTACCGGGGCTGGTTCGTCGAAATCTGGAATTGATGCTGCAGGAGAAAGTCTCCCATGTGGTATTTGCCGGCAAGGTGAACAAGTGGGTGCTGTTGCGGGATCCGCGTATTGATGACGTGGCGGTGGAGGCCATCCGCAAACTGTCCCGGCTGAATGATGATGCCGTAATGCTCTGGATTATCGGGCAAATGGAGCAAAAGGGCATTCGGATTCTGCCCCAGGCTGATTTTTTGCAGGATTTGTTCCTGTCGGAATGCCATTTGAGTAGTCGGGCCCCCAATGAAATGGAGATGCGCGATGCCCGCTACGGCTTTGAAATTGCCAAGGAAATGGGCCGATTGGACATTGGGCAGACCATCGTGGTGCATTCCGGCATGATTCTGGCGGTGGAAGCCATTGAGGGAACGGATGAGTGCCTGAAACGGGCCGGTCAGGTGTCCGGCAAAAAGGGCGGCCTGGTCGTCAAGGTGGCAAAACCGGGGCAGGATCAGCGATTCGATATTCCCACCGTGGGGTTGCGGACCCTGAAAACCATGCGCAAAGCAGGCCTGCATATGCTGGTAACCGAAGCGAACCAAACCATGTACCTGGAGCCGGAAGAAATGGCGGCTTACGCCGATCGGCACAACATGATCATCCTGTCCACCGCTGATCCGTCCGTGGTAAACCCGGATCAAAAGGCGTAATCCGTATGGCAGCCAAGCGCTTATTCATCATTACGGGTGACTATTCCGGGGATATCCATGCGGCCAAGGTGGTGCAAGCGTTGCGCGCCCTGCAGCCCGATGTGGACATTGCCGCCGTGGGCGGATTGCATTTGCGCGAGCAAGGCGTGGAACTGCTCAGCGATCAATCCAAAATGGGCCGGGTGGGCTTTGGCAGCGTGTTAGGAGCGCCTTACCACTATTTTTTGGGCATGCGCATCCTCAGGTTTCTGGAAAGTTTTCGCCCGGATGCGGTGCTATTAATCGATTACGGCGTGTTTAACCTACATATGGCTGCACAGCTTAAAAAGCGCGGCTATAAAGTGCTGTATTTCATTCCCCCGCAGGTGTGGGCTTCTCGTAAGGGGCGCATTCAAAAAATCAAGGCCAATGTAGACCATGTGTTCTGCATTTTCCCGTTTGAGGAAGCCTTGTACCAGTCTCACGGCATTCCGGTAACCTATGTGGGGCATCCGCTGGTGGGGCAATTGCCGCCTCCCGCCAACCGGCAGGCGTTTTGCCGGGAACATGGCCTGGACCCCACCTTGCCGATTCTGGGATTGTTTCCCGGCTCCCGCAAGCTGGAAATCGATTACCTGCTGCCTCAGGTGATTGCCAGTCTGCCGCTGATTTTGCAGCAGCAGGCCCATACCCAGTTCGTGCTGGCCAAGGCCGGTTCACTGAATCAGGATTATTTTAACCAGCGCCTGGAAGCGGCCTTGCAGCGCTTGCCTCGGTATCAGCGCCCAGTGATCAAAGTTGTTGAAAACCAGAATCATGCCTTGCTCAGCGTGGCGGATGCGCTGGTTCTGGCATCCGGCACCGTAACCCTGGAGGCGGCGCTGTACGATACGCCGATGGTGCTGATTTACAAGCTGCACCCGTTGGTATATCAGGTGGCTATGCGTATTGTGTATTTACCCTGTAGTGGTTTGCCGAATATCCTGACTGATATGAAATACCCCATCATCCAGGAACTTTGGCAGGATGCAGTGACGCCTGAGCAGATCCGGGATGCGGTGATTCCGCTGTTTGACCCGACCTTGCCGCAAGTGGTGCGCCAGAAGGCGGGCTTTAAACAAATCCGTCAGGAGCTGAATATTGGGGAAGCGCCCAGCAACGTGGCCAAAGGCATCTTGCAACAACTGGGACTCCAGCCACCAGCGGCCCCTGTGCCGGAAACCCAAGGCGTTACCAATTAGCCAGGATTCGATTCGCCAATATTGGTACGATCTTCCTGAATTTCGCCGTCCAGCAGGCTGATAACCCGGTCCGTTTTTTGAGAGAGCGCTTGTTCGTGCGTAACGATGACGAATGTCACCTGATCGGTCTTGTGGATTTCCCGCATCAGCTCATAAACCGCCACGCTGGTCTGGGAATCCAGCGCCCCGGTCGGTTCATCGGCAAACACGATTTTTGGGTTATTGACCAGCGCGCGGGCAATCGCCACCCGTTGATTCTGCCCGCCGGAAAGTTGGCCGGGCCGGTGCTCCATTCGTTCCCCCAGGCCAATGCGGGTCAGCAGCTCTTTGGCACGGGCGATGAATTTCCCGTTCAGCGTGTTGCCCACCCGCAAGGGAATCAGTACGTTTTCCAGCGCGCAAAATTCCGGCAACAGCATGTGCGCCTGAAAGATAAAGCCCATCTCCTGATTGCGGAACGCGGATTTCTTGCCTTCATCCCACTGGGCGGTTTCCTGCCCCAGGTATTTCAGCGAGCCACCGGTGGGCTTATCCAGCAGGCCCAACACGTTCATTAGCGTACTTTTACCGGAGCCGCTGGGGCCGATGATGCTTAAA
>JAJQJM010000101.1 GCA_021323475.1 Vampirovibrio sp. | reverse complement strand
ATGACCCAACCCCTATTTCATTCCGAGCAATTGGCCGCCGAATGGGCATCCCGAATTTGTAACCGCTTGCAGGAAATCGGCGTACCGGCGTATGAAGTGGATGAAACCCGCAACATCATTTTCGCCTTTACCCGCATTGCAGCGGAAGAGCTTTCCAAGGACCGGCAGATCAAGTTGCCTTACACGGATCAACTGTTGATGCTGGAGCCCAAGATAGCGCATCAGATTATCGATCTGTTTTTGCGCGGCGTGAATCTGGTGTCCAAAAAGTTGCGGGATTCCGGCATGGAATGGGAGCAGCGCAGAGAACACCTGGAAACGCTGGCCTGGAAGTTGTTTAATTTGTCCAAGCTGCTGGTGGGCTTTTACTACATTCCCAACCCCGATTTGCCCAAGGGCTTGGAAACCGAGAAAGATCTCCAGCTAATGATGAAGCAGAGCGCGGATGCCCTGTACCGGGAGCAAATTACCGGGGTACGCGGCTTGCCGATGCCGTTCAACATGAACTGGAAGGGTTGATTCCTCCCTCGAAATCAGGGATTACCGGCACAAGAGGCCGGAAAAGAGAGATAGCGGATAAGGCATTGGAATAACCGTCAATGGATTTACAGACAGCATTGGAACAAGTCACCAGCCAGATGATAGCCCGGCTGGATATGACGGTGCTGGAGCCTGAGGAGTACGAGGAAGACTGTAACATCATCTCGGAATTCAACCGGATTGCGGCGGGCATGCTGCATCAGGAGCCGGGTATTGAAATGCCGGGCGCCCCCCAGCCCATCCCGATGGACGAGAACATGGTGATGCAGGCGCTCACGCTGTTTGGCGAGGGGATTTTCTACACCATCAGCAAATGCAGCGAGATGGGCATTACCGGCGACCTGAAAAAACAACTGCTGCAAACGGTGGCCATGGAAGTCTACAATCAGTCCAAACAGATTGTGGCGGCTACGTTTGGACAGGAGCATACACCGGAATTCCAGTTTACCCACGAGCAACAGGTGGAAATTATCCATAAGGCCACGGAAGGGCATATTGTTGCGTTTATTACCGAGTATGAAAGCGTTAACGGCCCCATTGAGCCGCCGGAACCCAAGCCAAGCAGGCAGCCGCTGGCTCAGCCCATGCCGGACGGCGCACCGCAGGCCGCCTTACCCGCGCCTGTTACCGGCCCGAATGATGAGGCGATTTCCAGCCCGGCCGGAAAGCCTGCCGCTAACACAACACCGCACGATAAATACGGCGCCGTGGCCTTATTGCTGACCACGCTGCCACCGGCCCAGCGCAGCCGGATTTTGAGAGGCTTCAATGCCGAGGAAAAAGAGTTAATCGAGTATTACAGCTACCCGCAACACCTGGAGCAGAACCTGGACCTGGCCAGCGTGGAGGCTCACCTTAAAAAGTTCCGGGAACTGTTGCTGAAGGAGAACCCCAAGGTTAAAGCCCCTTCCCATAAAGGAATTGCGCGGCTTTTGGAAAGCTACCCCCCGGAAAAGCTGCTATCATGTGTAAAGGATGAGCGGCCCCTGGTAAAGCGATACCTGGAATCACGCGTGTCGGGATCCACGCAGGCTAGAACTGCGCCGGAACCGTTGCCTCCCCGAATCGAGGATATTCTGTACAAGTACCTGACCAGGCGTTTAGAGCCTTCGTGAACGGGAAAAAAGGAATCCATCCACGATGATCATCAAGCGAAAACATGCCGGACAGCTCATTCCCAATAACCCTGGGGAATCTGTTGCGCCGGGTATGGGGGAATCGGCAGTTCCGCTGCATGATGAGCAGGAAGAGGAAGCCGTTGAGTGGAATGAGGAAACCATTGGGACCGGTTTAGCGCCCGAGCGTCGTATCGGTGATCACCGGGACGACCGTCGGCGAGGTTATCGGCGCATTGAGGACAAGAACCTGATTAGCAAGGCTTATGAAGAGGCCAATGCCATTCGGGAACATGCCCAGGCCCAGGGTTTCTATGCCGGGCTGGCCCAGGCCCAGGCTGAAATTGACGCCTTGCGCCAAAATCTGGCCGAATTGATGAATGGCCGGGAAGAGGCCTTAATGTCCGTTGCCCACGAAATCGGCGCACTGGCCGTGGAAGTGGCCGCCCGCATCATTAAAACCGAAGTCAGTTGCGATGAGACACTGGTCATGTCGCTGGTTCGGGATACCATTCAAAAAGCGGGCCGTAACAGTAAAACCATCCTGCTGAAGTTGAACCCGGATGACAGTCCGGTGGTTAAGCAGATTATCAAGGACGATCCCATCCCCAACCTGAACGCGGAGTTGATTATGATGGATGATCCGACGGTGGACCAGGGCAGTTGCATCATTGAGACCAACAGCGGTCTGGTGGACGCCTCTTTTTCCACGCAGTTGGGCATACTGCGGCAACTCTTCGGCGTTCAGGAGAAGTGACGGAGGGTAGCTGATGGCGCAGCCTCAACAAGGCGCGGGCGGAGGCAGCGGGTTCGTTATTCCGCCAATTACAGAGATTGCCCTGGGCCTGCTGATTCTGGCGCTGGTCCTGATTTTGCTCTTGCCCATGCCCAGTTGGCTGCTGGATGTGGTTATTACCATGAACATTTCCATCGGCGTCATTCTGCTGATGATGTCCCTGTACGTGCAAAAGCCGCTGGATATGGCGGCCTTTCCCTCCATCATCCTGGTGGGCACCATGTTCCGGCTGGCGCTCAGTATTGCGGCCACCCGAGCCATTCTCTCCACCGGGCATGCGGGCGGTATTATCGAAACGTTCGGTAAAATCGTAACCGGCGGTGACCTGATTGTGGGGGTGGTTATCTTTATCATCATTACCATCGTGCAGTTCATGGTAATCACCAAAGGTTCGGAACGTATCGCGGAAGTTGGCGCACGTTTTGCCCTGGACGCTATGCCCGGTAAACAGATGACCATTGACGCGGACTTTAACGCGGGCTTGATTTCCCCGGATGAGGCGGTCAAACGGCGGGAAGATTTGCAGCGGGAATCCTCACTGTTCGGTTCCATGGACGGTGCCATGAAATTCGTAAAAGGGGACGCCATTGCGGGCATTATCATTACCGTCATCAACGCCATTGGCGGTTTGGCCATCGGGATGCTGATGAAAGGCATGCCCATTCAGGAAGCGTTGAACCATTACACGATTTTGACGGTGGGTGACGGTTTGGCGGCCCAGGTTCCGGCGTTGCTGATGTCGGTTGCCTCTGGTCTGATGATGAGCCGTTCTACCGCCACCGAGGGCAGCTTGGCGAAAGACTTGTTCGCGCAAGTGCAAAATAAGCCCTATGGTTTGTTGTTTGCCGCTTTCTTCCTATTAATGATTGCCGCTTCCAGCATGTTTGGCACCGGCATTCCCTGGTGGACCTTTCTGCCGATTTCGCTGATTCTGGGCGGTGTCGCGTTCAGCGTGTTCCTGGCGAACGATGTGCAACAGCAGCTCGGTCAGTTGGATGCCGTGAAAGAGAACATGAGCGAGCTGATCAACCCGAACCGGATGTATGAGAAGCTGGGCGTGGACCCGCTTTCCTTACAGGTGGGGAATGATCTGCTGGTTATTGCCGATCCCGATCAGGACGGGCAATTGCTGGGTAAAATCGCGGGCTTGCGTTCGCGTATGACCGATGAGCTGGGCTTCATTCTGCCCAACATCCGCATTATGGACAGCATCCACCTGGGGCCGAACGAGTACATGGTGTCCATTCGGGGCAACCCGGTGGCTCAGGCCAACGTATACCCCGGCCGTTATATGATTCCGGCCAGCCAGTTCCAGAGCCACAACCTGCGTCCGCCGCAAAACACCGTAACGGACATGGAGCCCACCTACGGGCTGGAAGAGGCGTACTGGGTCGCTCCTCAGGAAATTCCCGAAACCCTGCAAAAAGGTGCGGTGGATGCCACGGATGCCTTGATTGAGCATTTGAAGGAAGTCGTCATTAAGCACGTGGATGAGGTGATGACCAAGATGGACGTGCTGAAGCTGATGGAACTGGTGCGCCAGCAGGATCAATCGCTCATTCAGGAACTGGTGCCCGCCATTTTAACGCCCAACGATTTGCGGAAGATTTTTGTGAACCTGGTGCGGGAGAAAGTGTCCATCAAGGACATTATGTTCGTGTTTGAGCGCCTTAGCGATTACGCGCGCTTCAGCAAGGAGCCGGATATTCTCTCGGAGCGGCTGCGGGCGGCGCTGGGTCGCTCCATCTGCCTGATGCATGCGGATAAGAATAAGAACCTGTACGCCGTTACCCTGTCCAACGAATGGGAAAAAATGCTGGACGACAGTTGCCAGCGGACTGAACTGGGCACAATGTTCCTGCTGAATCCGCTGCAAGTGCAGGAGCTGATTGAAATTACCGGAGAAACCATTCGCCGGGTGCAACAGACGTATGATCGGGTGCCGGTCATCCTGTGTTCG
The DNA here is from genome assembly GCA_021323475.1 of Vampirovibrio sp. Taxonomy (GTDB): domain Bacteria; phylum Cyanobacteriota; class Vampirovibrionia; order Vampirovibrionales; family Vampirovibrionaceae; genus Vampirovibrio. Next base: position 7,228 of record JAJQJM010000101.1, on the reverse strand, counting down.
CCGCGTATTCGTTTGCCGCTGTTCCAGTTGCTGGATCGCCACATTCCGGTGATTACGGTGATGTCTTACAGCGAGTTGATTCCCGATATCCAGGTGCAGGCGGTGGGAACCATCGGCACCAGCGACTTTGCGGATAATTACGGCTACTCCGCATAACCCGCGTCTCGGTGTATGATGGGTCCATGAGAATCATTGCTTGCTTTGCTGCGACCCTGGACGGAAAAATCGGCTCCGCGCACAATTTGCGGGACCGGATTGGTACGCGAGACGATTTGGCGCATTTATTGAATGTCCGCAACCAGGCGGACGCGGTGCTGTGCGGTGGGGAGACTTTCCGGCAACATGCCAGCATACGCAAGGGCAGCCAACAGGCAGTGGCGCCGCTGCAAATAATTTTGACCCAACGGTTCAACCTGCCGCCGGAAGCCAGCTTGTTTACCAAAAGCAGCCAAAGCAATCCGCCGGTGCCGATTTTAATTGTTTCGCCCCAACCGGCGCCGGAAGCGCTGAAGGCTCAGTACCCGACCCACGTAGAGTGGCTCTGCGCGGGCGAGGGAAACCCGGTGCCTGCCATATTGCCGTACCTGGAGCAAAAAGGCATCCAAACCCTGATGGTGGAAGGGGGCGGGCATATTATGAATCTCTTTTTGCAAGCCAAAGCGGTACAGGAACTATATTTGACGGTTTGCCCGCTGCTATTGGGCGGCAAGGACGATCCTGCTCTAGTGACCGGCACCGGCTTTTGGGTGGCGGAAGCTCCCCGAACCGAAGTGCTGAAAGCCGACTGGCTGGGCCAGGAATTATACCTGCACCTGAAAATTAACTATCCATAGCCATCTTTGTATAGATGTAATTTAAAAGCCCCGTCTTGATGATAAAAACGGGGCTTTAACACATGGAAGCGTATTGTTTACTGGTTTGGCGTCGCCATTAAGGCATCCAGGGAAACCGGCACAACCTGACGGGCCAGGGTTTCAAGCGCGTCGGCGTACAGACGGATTTCATATTGCGCGCCTTCATGTTTACGCAGATGAATGAAGTTGGCCAGCGCCTGCAAGGACACCGTCCAGTAGAATTCGGTGTAAATGTTCAGCGGCAATACGCCACGGGCCTGCTCGCGGGCCACGCCATGCTCAATCAGGCGGTGGTATAGGTTCAGCGCTTTTTCGCAATGGTTGCGGTATTCCGCCATGAGTTGTCCATCCGGATCGTTCACCCATTCATCAGTAGAGGCCTGCTTGTTATTCTCCGACTGCTTGCGGAAGCCTGTCGGCGTGTAGAAATTGAACTCGCTGGCATCCACATAGCGCAGGCTGAGTTCGTTCCAGGCATGATCCACCGTGGCGGCCTCGGTATAGGCAATGCCCACCACGTGCTTGTACCATTGGCGGGCCACAAATTCCGGCACTTTGCAATGGAATTGCAGTTGCACATGGCGGAATGGGCTCCAGTGTTTGTGTTCGGCCAAGTAGTGAATCAGCTTTTTGTCGCCGTCGGAGAGTGATTTTTTGCGCTTGCCGAAGGACACACGGGCCGAGTTGACTACGGTCAGGTCAGAGCCCATGGCGTCTATCAATTCCACAAAACCGTGATCCAGAATGGAAATCGATTGGGCTTCTTGTGGGTGATAGTTTTCCGTAGACGTTCCTTCGGTCAGTGAATTCATGGGTACAACGCTCCTTTTAGATATGCGAACAGACATGCGAAGGCACCCTTCGCCACTCTCTTCTCCGATCATACCGACCTTGGGCAGGAGCTGACAAATACCAAAACCGGCCCCGGCACCCTGCTATCGCCGAAAATGGCTTCCCGTTTCCCTTTTTCCGCCCTTATGATCTCTTTACCAGGTAAAAAATTGTTGCTGATTCGGGTTACTGATAAACAGGTTAACGGTTATCGTCCTTGTCTCCGTTTAAGGAAAAATTCTGCAACATCTGGTTCATCAGCATGGTGCTCATGGCATTGGGGTCGTACCCGCCAGGATTATTCGGGTCGGCTCCCGCTTGCGGCATCATCATCCAGGGCATCATGCCGGCCCCGTTATTACTATTATTTCCGCCTTGTCCCATCATCATCTGCAAGGCCATCCAGTCCTGCATGGACATGCCGTTGGGCATCATGCCTGCCCCAGGAGTAGAGGGAGCCGCACCCGGCAGGGATGGGGCTTGCGGATTCATGGCGGCTTTTGGCTGGCCGGTTTCCGACGCTCCGGCCTGAAAGCGGGGTGGCAAGTCCAGTTTTGTTTCCGCCGGGAGGTACTGTAACCCTTCTTTTGCCAGTCGGGCGGCCTCACCGTTTGGGTTCAGGATAATGATTTCCTCATACAGCTTTTTAGCGCTTTGGAAGCGGCCCAATTGGGCTTCCGTGATGGCTAGGTAATAGGTTGTGCGGCTGTCTTCCGGGGCTTGTTTATGCAGCGATGAGAAGATACGGCGCGCCTGTATATAGTCTCCCTCCCGATACGCTTTGACGCCGCTGGAAAATTCCGGCGAATGGTTTAGCGACTGTTTTACGGTTTGCTCATGCGGCGCGCCGTCATCAGGTTGCTCCAGCCGCTCCGCCTGGCCTGTACCGCCGCTGAACAGCAGGAAACCGATAATAATGGAAAGCCAAACAGCTTTATGGCTTAAAGGAGCTATAAAAAAGTGCGCGGCATGCTTCATATTTTTCAGTATAGGCATCCCGTCAAGAATTGCAGCCTATACTTATATGATTTTTGCGCGAGGCTATGAAATCAATTCTTTCATCCGCTTAACGGCGGGGCCCAATCCACTAAAGACTGCCTCAGACACAATGCTGTGCCCAATGTTCAGCTCCACCAGGCCCGGCAATGCCAGGATGGGTTTCACGTTCTCGTAATTCAACCCATGTCCGGCGTTGACTTCGATGCCCAGGTCAACGGCATGCGCGGCTGCTTTCATCAGTAACTCAAGCTTAGCGGCTTGTGTCGAACTGCCGAATGCTTCACAGTAAGGCCCGGTGTGCAGTTCAATAATGGTAGCGCCCGATGCTTTGGAGGCTTCCACTTGCTGAATGTCCGCATCGATGAACAGGCTGACTTTAATACCGGCGTCTTGTAGCTTCTTGGCATTCTCTTGCAGGCTTTTCAGGTGGCCGATGACATCCAAGCCGCCCTCGGTGGTCAGCTCCTGGCGACGCTCCGGTACCAAAGTAACCATGTAAGGCTTTAAAGAGATGGCAATGGAAACCATCTCATCGGTGTTGGCCATTTCCATGTTCAGGCGGGTGCCGATTTTCTGCTTTAAGGCGGTCATATCGGCGTCTTTAATGTGGCGTCGGTCTTCCCGGAGGTGAGCCGTAATGCCATCCGCCCCATTTGCTTCTGAAATCAACGCCGCCGCGATGGGATCGGGCACAATGCCCCCACGGGCATTTCGCAGGGTGGCAACGTGATCGATATTAACGCCTAAAAGAGCCATTTTTACACCTGATTTTCAAATTTTAATTAACATGTTAATAGTTACTGGAAGGGAATTTTCGTATTTTTTACACTATACCCCGATCCCCATATGCTGGAGTATCAGCAGGTTTTAATAAAGAAGCTTTCTTTTTTGAAAGTTAATGATTGTCTTTTTCCGTTGTGCGACCTATGGATTTTTGCTAACATCCCTCCCATAGTTTCAGTCGTTATTTTTTGTTAGGTAAAAGCGAACAGAAATCGGGATTTTGCCGTTCTGAGCGTGGCTCTGCAAGAGTTTGAGTATGATTAGAAACATCTTTAAAAGCTTCTCGGTATTCAATAGCCTGCCTTTACTGGTTATTGCAATGCTCTTTATCCCCGGCAACGCTGCTTTAGCGAATATAATCGAGCCGGATTCCCAGGCCAAACAGGCGAACATGGTTGCCAGCCCGGCGATTTTGGAAACCCGTGAAATCCTGGATAGGGCTTCTTTCATCGCATTTGAAGGCGCTTCCGCCGTTCAGAAGTTGCAAACACTCTCCGTGGATAACGCGACTTCCGAAATGCTGAAGAACTACATGGCCTCCATGATTTATATTCCCCAGGCCATGGCGCTGCCGACTGACGCGGAAGCGTTGGATGAGCCCTGGATGGCGTCGGCTTCCGGCACCACGAATGAGGACGGCATGGTCGTGCCTCATCTGGATGATGGCGACGAGCCCGTGGATGCCAAAGGCATGGAAATTGACACCCCGGCCACTCGCGCGGCAAAAACCTTCATGAAGCTGCTGAAGCCGGTGCAGAACGCCATGATTACCTCGCCGTTCGGTTTCCGTTGGGGACGGCCTCATCAAGGCATCGATATGGCGGCTCCAGTCGGTACGCCCATTATGTCCGCTGAGCAAGGCAAGGTGGTCTATAGTGGCTGGAAACAAGGCTACGGTAACTTTGTAGCCATCGATCACGGACACGGTTACACGACGCACTACGCACATTGCTCCAAAGTGCTGGTTCATTCGGGACAAGCGGTGAAGAAAGGGCAACTGATTGCCAAGGTTGGCAACACAGGTCACTCTACCGGCCCGCACCTGCATTTTGAAGTGGTGGCGAACGGTATTCACCGCAACCCGGCCAAGTTCCTGAACCAGACTTTAACCGTGGTGAAGGCGGACTAGAGCCTTTAGTCCCAATATTTTTCTGAATAAGCGCCGACGGGTCCGCCCACTTCGGCGCTTATTCCGTATAATGGCATCATATGAAGGACTACTACAAAATCCTGCAAATCCACCCGGAAGCCAGTCTGGAAGTGATGAACAACGCATATCGGACGTTGGTTCGCCAATACCACCCCGATTTGTATCATAGTCACCGCAGAAGCCCCATGAACGAAAAAATGCAGGAAATTAACGAAGCTTACAGCGCGTTGAGTAACCCCATTACCCGTGCCGATTATGATCGACGATACCGGCAACAGGCTGGTAATGGCGCTACCGTAGGATCTGCTCCGGCTGCTACCGCCAAAGACGTGCTGAAACGAGTTATCTTATGGGGTCTTGGCACGTATGTGGTGGTGAAATTCCTGATTGCGCCGTTTATGGCCAGTCCCCTGGTGAAGATTATTGTGCTGGTGGCCGCCCTGTTCCTGATGATGCGCCTTTACAGCAAGCGAAAATCCTGACCCCCTGAAGAGATTGCCTCCATGTCCCAGCCGTTTCAGCCTCAACGCATCCTGGTGATCCCCCTGCGCTACATTGGGGATACCATTCTGACCGTGCCGCTGGTGCGCAATTTGCGGCGACTGTTTCCCAAGGCGCAAATCGATATGTTGGTCAGCCGTACCACGGCCCCGCTGATGGAAACCTGCCCGTACCTGGACCGGGTGATTGTAGAGCCCAAGTCCAGTCTGCAACGGCTGACGCTGTTGAAAGAAAACCGCTATGATACCGTATTTAACCTGCGGAAATCCGTTACAATGGCCTTGCTGTGCCAATTGGCCGGTATCGGGAACCGGATTGGCTACGACAAGCAGCGTTTTCCGTTTGGATACAAGCGCTGGGGCTGGTTTTTGAGCAAAACGGCCCGCTATCCCAGCCTGAGAACGGATACGCCCCAACCGGTCAGCCACTTGGGATTGCTGACGGCGTGTGGTCTCCCGCTGCAGGACGATTACCTGGAGCTTTGGGCAACCGAGGCCGATCATCAAAAAATAACCGAGATTTTAGCCAGCCAAGGCATTGCAAACGATGCCCCTTTGGCGGTTGTGCATGCCGCCAGCGCCTCGCACGGTAAGCAAATTGACTTGAACAAATTCGTACCGAGCATTCGCCATTTGCAAGCGATGGGCTATCAGGTCATCAGTACCGGAACTCATGGCGATCGGGACGGATATGACGCCTTGCAGTCCCAACTGGCGCGACCGCTCATGAACCTGGCCGGGAAAACATCCTTAAGGGAAACCGTGGCGCTGTATCAACGTATTCAGGTGTTGTTAACAGTAGACTCCAGCCCGATTCATATGGGGGCGGCAGTGGGCGTCCCTAAAATCGTGGGTGTGTTCGGCCCCACCAATGAGCGTCAGTGGGGGCCGCATAACCCGAACGTGGATTTCAGGCCGGTGTTTATGGATTTACCCTGCCGACCCTGTTACGCCAAAACCTGCGAGCATAACAACTGCCGGGAACTGCTGACTGCTGAGCAAATTGCCCGCGCCGTCAGCGAATAAATCAGGCTTAACCGGCGACCACCTTGCTCATGTCGAACAGCGGGATGTACAAGGCCAATGCCACGCCCAGCAGCAAGCCGCCCAGAACGATGATCATGATGGGTTCAATCATGGTGGTCAGCGTTTCCACGGCGCGATCCACTTCAACGTCCAGGTAGTCGGCGGATTTGTTCAGCATTTCTTCCATACGGCCGGTTTCTTCAGCGATGCCAATCATTTTGACCACCATAATGGGGAAAGCGCCGGTCTGCTCCAGGGGTTTTGCCAGGGTTCCGCCTTGCAGCAGGCTCTCACGCGCCCGGTCAAAGGCAATGCGCAATACATAATTGTCCACGGTGGCGGCAGCGGTTACCAGCGCCTCAATCAAGGAAATACCGGAGCCCACGGTGCTGGCCAGGGTTCGTACAAACCGGCTGACATACACTTTGCGGAAGAGATCCCCGATCAGCGGGATGGTGAGCAGCCATTGGTCCACCAAGGCTTTGCCCTTGCCCAGTCGAAACAGGTTAAACCAGAAGAAGAAGGTTCCGCAGGCCAGTAAAATGGCCCACCAGAAGCTCATGGTAAATTCGCTGCAGTTGACCAGGATTTGGGTGGGTAGCGGCAATTCGGCCCCGTTGCCTTCAAACAGTTTTTGGAATTGAGGCACTACCACCACCATAATGACTACAATGACCGCCACAATCACCAGTACCGTAAAGGCCGGGTAGACCATCGCCCCTTGAATTTTGCTTTGCAGGGCCATGGTTTTATCCATCAGCATCGCCAGCCGGTTACAGACCATTTCCATCTCGCCGCTGACTTCGCCGGAGCGGATCATGTTGACATACAGCTTGGGGAATTGCTTGGGAAAGCGGGAAATGGCCGAGCTGAACGAATCACCGGCAATGACGTCGGTCCGTACTTTTTTCAGGATTTCCTTTAATGCCTTGTTTTCCGACTGCTGCTCCAGCAGGAACAGCCCCTCAATCAGGGGAATCCCGGCGTTCAGCAGTGTTGCCAGCTGCTGGGTCATCAGGGAAACCTCCTTCATACCGACCCGTGGTGCAAAAAGGGTGCCAATCACCGGCAGTTTCTGGATGATT
>JAJQJM010000100.1 GCA_021323475.1 Vampirovibrio sp. | reverse complement strand
GGTAAAAGTGCGTTACAATAGGGAGGGAGACGGCAATTCAGGCCCGATGACTTTGAAGGCTCTATGGCAGTGGCTTTGTTGACACGTCTTTTTGTTGCCGATATCATTGCGATTCACTAAAAAGCTGGTTATTTGAAAAATGGGTACGAAAAAGAAAGACAAAAAGGCGATTTTGGCTTGCGTTGAATGCTCCGAACGGAACTATTCCACGTCCAAGACCCAAAATCAGGCGAACGAACGGATGGAACTCAAGAAGTATTGCCCGCGTTGCGCCAGCCACACAATCCATAGGGAAACCCGGTAAGCTTTTTCGGAAACCGTAACATTTTTCTGAATTGGTCAGCCCCAAATCCCCTTCTTTGCGGTAGAATCTTACCGGCTTGTCCGAATCAGGCCAGGAAAAGATTTTCACCTTCAGTAAACCGGAAACCTGGAATTCAGCCTTTTAAATCGGGCACTCTCAGTTTAAGATTACTCAGTAAGGCAACTCACCGTATGACATGCGTCCTTAGTTCAGTTGGTAGAACGTCGGTCTCCAAAACCGAATGTCGGGGGTTCGAGTCCTCCAGGGCGCGTATTTTTACTCGGTTCGAGACGTGCTTTGCCTGGCAGGCGGGAGCATAAGCTTAATCCATGACGACGATTAGCAAGCACCCGCAAGAAACCCAGGATTCCAAGAATTCGCCCGGCAAGAAACCACGCAAGCAAGAGGCTCCTGCTTCCCTCATGGAACAGCTTACGACTTATCTGAAAGGTGTCCGCTCCGAGTGGGGCAAGATTAGCTGGCCTACCCGGCCACAGATTTGGGGACAAACCATTGTGGTGTTAGCCATGGTTTCGGTGATGACCCTTTGCTTATTTGCCCTCGACTATCTTTTTCATTTCATAATTACCAGCATTACTCCCCATCGCAGTTAAAAGAATCAACACAGGAAACTGACATGGATCTTCAAGACGAAAATCTGACACCCTCTGACGAACTGGATACCGACGAGTTCGAGACCGATGAGTTTGAAGTCGAGGAACGACACGGCGATCATCGGGTGCCGGTTCTGTCCGAACGCAATGCGGACAAAGCCATTACCGTAACGGCTGAATCCGAACTGCCTGTCAAAAAGCCGCCGAGACGTCGCTGGTACATTGTGCATACCTATTCCGGCCACGAAAACAAGGTCAAGGTGAATCTGGAGCGTCGGATCGAGTCCATGAACATGGGCGACAAGATTTTCCGCGTGGAAGTGCCCCAGAAGGCCGTTACCAAAATTAAAGACGGCAAGCGCACCGAGAAGGAAGAGCGTATTTTCCCCGGTTACGTACTGGTGGAGATGATTATGGACGACGATTCCTGGTACGTGGTGCGCCACACGCCGGGCGTTACCAAGTTCGTCGGGTCGCAGAAGAAGCCGATTCCCGCCAAGGATTCCGAAATCAAGCGTATTCTGCTGAAAAGCCAGCCGGTTGCCGCCAAGGTCGAGATCGACCTCAAAGTGGGCGAGGTGGTCAAGATCATCAGCGGTCCGTTCGCCGATTTCGAAGGCACCGTTACCGAGGTCAGCCCAGAGAAAGAACGTCTCAAGGCGTCCGTATCCATCTTTGGCCGCGAAACACCGGTTGAACTGGCCTTTAACCAGGTGCAGAAATCTCACTAGGCTCACTCGTTCCGCATCATTCAATTCTTACAGTGGATCGGAAATTATTTTTGATCTACAGTCGTAGATACTTTTCAGAACAACATCATCGGAGGTATACGTTCCAGTGGCTAAAAAGGTAACCGCAAAGATTAAACTCCAATTGCCGGCAGGCAAGGCCAACCCATCTCCCCCGGTGGGTCCCGCGCTCGGTCAGCACGGCGTTAACATTATGGAGTTCTGCAAACAGTACAACGCGCAAACTGCAGACAAAACCGGCGAAATCATCCCGGTAGAGATCTCCGTTTACGAAGATCGCTCCTTTACGTTTGTGCTGAAAACCCCGCCGGCTTCCCGCTTGATCATCAAGTTTGCCGGTATCGAAAAAGGGTCAGGCAAACCCAACAGTGAGAAAAAAGGCATGCTGACCGCTGCCCAGGTCACTGAAATCGCCACCCTGAAAATGGTCGATCTGAACGCTCATACCGTGGAAGCGGCTGAGCAGATGATCCGTGGCACCGCCCGCAGCATGGGCGTTACCTGCGAATAAGTTTAGTTAGTTATCAATATGGGAGATTGCTTCTGCAATCGTTCGCACCATAAGGAGTTGTTTAAATGGCAAAACTGAGCAAACGTCAAAAGAAATTCCAAGAACTGCTGGCCGGGGTTCAACAACCTCTGGGCGCCAAAGACGGTGTTTCCACATTGAAAAAAGCCCTGGAACTCGCTAAATTCGATGAAACCGTGGAAACCCACATCCGCTTGGGCATTAACGTCAAGCATGCCGATCAGCAGGTTCGTAGCACCGTTGTACTACCGGAAGGTACCGGTAAAACCATTCGCGTGGCTGTTATTGCCAAAGGCGAAAAGGTGAAGGAAGCCGAAGCCGCTGGGGCTGACTTCGCTGGTAGCGAAGAGCTGGTTGAGAAAATGGAAAAAGAAAACTGGCTCGATTTCGATGTCTTGATCGCTACGCCGGATGCAATGGCTCTGCTGGGTAAGCTGGGTAAAGTATTGGGTCCCAAAGGCTTGATGCCTAACCCCAAAACCGGAACCGTTACCTTCGACGTCGCTCAGGCCATCAAGGATGTAAAAGCCGGTAAAGTGGAATTCCGTGCCGACAAGCAAGGGATTGTACACACCGCTATCGGCAAGGGCCGTTTCTCGGAAGACCAACTGCTCCGCAACTTCTCCACCTTGTACGATGCCATTTTGCGCGCCAAGCCGGCTGCCGCAAAAGGTACCTACGTGAAGTCCGTTTACCTGACTTCCACTATGGGGCCAAGCCTGAAGCTGGATCCCAGCCGTCTGGCGATCGAGATTCGCGATTACCTGGCAAGCTAGGCCAAATTATTCACTCTCAACTGAAGAAGCCTCTAAAGATTTTAGAGGCTTCTTTGTTGTATATAGGGCAAATATTGTTTGGATGGTGGTAATCAGTTACCTGCATTAATCTCAGAACCGGAACTAGCCTCCAGACTCGAGCTTGTAGAAAAGGCTGTTGTCGAGGTAGTACTTTGAGTAACTTGACCTGAGGTAGAGACCGATGTGTTGACAGTTATGTTAGCGCTGATAGGGGATGTTTGGCCAGTTGAGGTTGTAGTGCCCGACGTTGGAGCCGTTTTGACGCCAAGTGTGCTGGCATAATAATCGGCAACGGTGGTTTTAGTGGGTGAGGTATTGGATGTGGTGGTGGGTGAAGGTGTTGTGTTGCTGAGGGGGGATACTGGCAAGGTGGTAGCTAGGTTGGTCGGGGTAACGGTATTGATGCTGTCAATGTTCATGTAATTGAAAGCCGAGTTTACTGATAAATCGGTCAGGCTGGGCTCAATCACCAGCGTGGCAAGCTGTTTCGTCAGCACGTTACTGTCTGTATAAGAATCTCCGGCCAATCTGGTGGGGTCAATCGGATCCAGGATTAAAAAATTGGTGGTGTCCAAGGGACTGCCTTGGGCCAAATAGGCGTCTTCAGGCCGCTGGAACATCTTTTCCATTTCCAGATACTTCCCGGAACGCAAAATGCTGTCCGTTGGGTTGGCGCTGATGTCATGGAACTCGGCAAGCAGGTCCGCCTTGATGGCTGGCTGAACGCTTGGGAGTAAGCCTGGTGTGCCAAAAGCCAGTTTCATGCCGGTGCGGGTCACTTTTTTAAGCCAGTTATATGCTTCAGAGGAGAACTCTCCCCGGTGCTCACGCAAGTAGTTTTCCAGGTTGACCATATCACGTGCCAGTCTGGCCCGGTCGCCGTCGATGCTGGTATTATTCGTGCCAATGCTGCCCAGGGAGTCATTAATCAGGGTTTCCCCCGTTTGGGGATCCGTGGCGAGCGTGTAGCGATCGTCCACGGTGCCTTCCGTTTTGTAGCGGGAAGGGATTGCTTGATACGGCACCTTGTTGCCTTGAGGCGTCTCGCCTTGCAGCAGGCGTTGACCCAAAGTGGTGCCGGAAGGCTTATTCAGGGCCGTGAGGGATACATGTTGCGTAAAGAATATGGCGCTACCGGCCAAAGCGATGAGCAAAAGCGCCAAAATAACGAACTCCAGCCGCTTTCTGCCATTGCTGTTTCTAGCGGAATCTTGCCGGGTAGAGCGGTTTGAAGGGGGCATAAGATGCTCCGGAAGTGACGAGTTACACTGGGGAAAGTATCGTCCTGGCGCATCAAAACTTTAGTTGAAGATTCATCAATTTTTGGAGGAAATTAAACACAAACCGAGCAGTTCTATAGAAACTGCTCGGTTTGACGTGTAAAGTATTTTCGGCGGTTTAGCCGTTAAGCACTAGGCTTTGCCCAAGGTTTTTTCGCCGGGTTTCCAGCCAACCGGGCACAGTTCGCCGGATTGGAAGGCTTGCAGCAAGCGCAGGATTTCATCTACGTTACGGCCTACGGACAGGTCGTTTACGAGGTAGCTGCGCAGGTTGCCGTCCGGATCGATCAGGAACACGCCGCGCAGGCTGATGCCCTTGTCTTCCAGCAATACGCCGTAGTCGCGGCTGACGCGGTGGTTGATGTCGGACAGTAGCGGGTAGTTCATTTTGCCCAGAGCGCCTTCGCTCCATGCTTTGTGGGAGTGAACGCTGTCAACGCTGGCGCCGATGACTTGAGCGTTCAACTTGTCGAATTCAGCTTTCTTGTCGTTGAAGCCCTGGATTTCGGTAGGGCAAACAAACGTGAAGTCCAGCGGATAGAAGAACAGAACAACCCATTTGCCACGGTAATTTTTCAGGGAAATCTCGGTGATTTCGCCGTTATGGTAGGCCTGACCAGTAAATTCTGGAGCCGGTTTGCCGATTTGTGCGACCATTGGAACGATCTCCTTCAACAATAAAGATGCGACTGATAATTACCAATATTGTTAGTATGAATATGCCGATTTTTCAAGCCGAACTTTTGGCCTGTCCAGCTTTTTACCGCCCTTATGAGCTGACTTTTAAGCATCTGCGGGAGATTGCGGAACTCCATCGTTTATTTCGGGTTGTTTCGTGCGTGCTTGTAGTAGATGGGCAGCCATCATCCGAAGCGGTTATAATGCCTGGGTGGAAATTGAAATGATTGGAATTTGCCCTGGGAGCCTTGTCACATGGTTTTTAACACGTCGCTGTTGCCGATACAGGCACATGCACCGGAGTTTTCGCTCCTGGATCAGGCTGGGCACAGCAGGCGCCTGGTAGACTTGCAAGGAAAGCAGGGCACGGTGCTGGTATTCATTTCTTCAGACTGGCTCCAGGGTGATATCCGGTTGCTGGAAGCGTATCGGGATGCTTATGGTGCGTTCCGGCAAGCAGGGCTTGGCCTGGCTGCTATCAGCGGGATTGACTGGGAGAAGCTCCACTACCTGGCACAACGATTGAATCTGCCGTTTCCGCTATTGTTTGACCCGTGTTGCCGTATTTCCAAGCAATATCAGGCCATGTTGATTCCAAAGTTCGTGAATGGACGGGCGATTTACGGCATCAATCCGGAAGGACGCATTGTGTTTGCCCAAAAGCAAACGACGCCAATGAAAGTTTTATCGGCCTTTAGTGGCTGAACGCCCTACTGTATACGGCTTCTCTGGCGGGCATGGCCGTTGCGGAGCCCCGGTTCAGGGACTTTAAGCTGGCCGTGGTAATGCCGAGTTTGGCGCAGTTGATCAGGCTTTCCTCAGTCACCAGCCCGTGCAGAAAGCCGCCGTTGAAGGCATCGCCCGCGCCGGTGGTGTCAATCGCCTTGATGGGCATGGCCGGAATGTGCTGAATTTCTTTTTTATAACCCAGATAGCAGCCTTGAGCACCCGCCTTGACCACCACAACCTTGATATCCTTAAACAGGAAGTAATCCACCACCTGCTCCGGCCGGTTGAAGTTGATCAGCATGTCGGTATCTTCCGGGAAGGAGGGCATGAATACGTCTACCATCGGTAAAATTTCGTTCAGGGCGTCTACCATTTTCTCTTCCCGTTGCCACAGGATTTCCCGGTAGTTGGGGTCGAAGGCGGTAATCACGCCTGCTTCTTTAGCAATTTTAAAGGCTTTTAGCACCGCTTTACGGGCGCTTTCGGAAATGGCCAAGGTAATGCCGGAGGCATACACGATTTTGGCGTTCTTAATCAGCTCCGGGGATACATCGTCCGGCGACAACTGGCTGGCGGCGCTGTTGTTGCGGTAATATACAAATTCGCGTTGCCCGTCGGTATCCACGGCTACAAAGTACAGGCCGGTATTGCCCTTGGTCTGGCGGTGGGGCACAATCTGAATATTTTCCTTCAGAATCAGTTCCTGCAGGGCTAAAGCAAAGGAGTCATTCCCGATGCGGGTCAGGAAGGTGGCGCTGGAGCCCAGGCGTGAGGCTGCAACCGCCGTATTCAAAGCGTCGCCGCCGAAATTTCGGTTGAACATGCGCGCCATCTTTAGATCTCCCTCGCAGGAGAGTTCCAGCATCGCTTCGCCTATGGAGATAATGTCGATAATCCGCCTCCTTCGCTTGCCGGTAAGGCATAGCGACAATACAAGCCAAGCAGGCCTTTGGTATACCTGGGACCTGGACGTTCCTTCAAGGTTGAAAGCCGTTCCCGTCGCTCGTTCAATGCTCTATCCATTTCGGCGGGAGGCAGCGGCTGCCCTTTGATCCCTATTATATTCACAGTACCCACATCCAGATCAAAATTAATCAAATCTCCATCTTCCAGAGTAGCAATTGGCCCTCCTCGGGCCGCTTCCGGGGAAACATGCCCGATGGCCGGGCCACGGGTCGCGCCGGAGAATCGGCCGTCCGTAATCAGCGCGGTGCTGGCCGCCAGCAGCGGGTTGGAGGCGATGGCCTCCGTAATGTAGAATTGCTCCGGCATGCCGGTGGCGGCGGGGCCCTCATAGCGAATCACCACCGCATCGCCCGGTTGGATTTTGCCGGTGAGCACCGCTTCCCGCGCTTCATCCTGCCGGTCGAACACCTTGGCTTTGCCCGTAAATTGTCGCATTTGGGCCGATAATGCGGATACCTTAATCACCGCCCCTTCCGGCGCCAGGTTGCCGGTGAGGATGCGAATGGCCCCTTCCGCTCTGAGGGGATTGGATACCGGGCGAATGATGTCTTCCACCTGCCCGCCGTAATTGCTAAGGAAGCGCGGCATGTTCTGGAAATGCCCGGTTTTTTCCAGAATTTCCAAATTCTCGCCCAGCGTAAGGCCCGTGACGGTCAGGGCATCCAGATGCAAAAAGGCTTTTAATTCCCTCAAAATCCGGTAGACCCCACCGGCATACCAGATTTTATCCGAAGTGAACTTGCCGGAGGGCTTCAGGTTCAGGATGAACGGCACTTGCCGGTTGATTTCATTGATGCGCTCGTAGGAAAAGTGGAGTCCGACCTCGTGAGCCATTGCCGCCAAATGAATCAGGGCGTTGGTAGAGCCGCCAGTGGCCGCATGGACGATGAGCGCGTTCTCCAACGCCTGCTGGGTGAAGATTCGTGAGGGGCGCAAGTCTTCTTGAATGAGTTCCAACACCCGCTTTCCGGCTTGCCGGGCGGCGTCTTTCAAGGCGTTTAGGTGAGCGGGAATCAGGGCTGTTGCGGGCATGGCCAGTCCCATCACTTCCGAGAGCAATTGCATGGTGGCTGCCGTGCCGAAAAACGCGCAGGAGCCCGCCGACGGGCAAGCGCCGGAGCGTAAAAACTCGTAGGTGGCGTCGTCGATTTCCCCCCGTCGCTTTTGGGCGTAGATGGTGCCCACGCCTTCCAGCGTAAAGCCTTCCGGGCCTGCTTCCATGACGCCGCCGGGTACAACAATGGCCGGGATATTGAGTCGAAGCATGGCGATTAAATGCGCGGGCAGGGATTTATCGCAGCCGGAAAGAAACACGGCCCCGTCAAAGTGGCCGGAGCGGGCATGCATTTCGCAGGCCATCACCATGACTTCTCGCGAAGGCAGCGAATAGTGTTGCCCGGCGGTGCCTTGGGCCACGCCGTCACAAATATCGGTGCAGGTGTAATGGGCCGGGGAACCACCTGCAGCGATAACGCCCTTGTCCACAAACTCGGCCAGTTCGCCCAAGTGGATGGAGCCGGGATGGGAGTCCCCGCTGGTGGTTTCAATCAGAATCCAGGGTTGATCGGCTTCCTTGCGGCCCCAGCCGCAGCCCATGCGGAGCGAATCCGCTTCCGGGGACTGGCTTCTGCCGAGTTGACTGTTGCTGAGGCTCATGAAAATGCTCTCCTCTATGCCTGGGGTAATACCGCTGGTTGTGCGGCCTTTAAAAAGGCGTGTGCCAGCGATTTCAGTTCCACCTCATTGCGGTTGGCAATCCATTGTTTGGGAATCAGCGGCGCACCAATGCCCACGGCTAGAGCCCCGGCTTTTAAATAGCCTGCCACATGCTCCAAATGAATGCCCCCGGTGGGAATGATTGGGATCTGCGGCAGCGGCCCTCTGATGGAGCCGACAAACCCGGCCCCACCGGCGGATTCCGCCGGGAAAAACTTGACGGCGGGCGCGCCTAGCATCCAGGCGGTGTAAATTTCCGTGGGGGTCATGCCGCCGGGCAGCACCAGAATGTCCTGCTCCTGCCCAAGCTGAATCAACGGCTCCACAATGACTGGTGACACTAAAAATTGGGCCCCGGCTCCGAGCGCATTAACTGCCTCTTTGGCTTCCAGTACGGTGCCCGCGCCGATGATGGCATTGGGGAATTCCTCGTAAAGGGTTTCAATAACGTGCGGAGTATCCGGCACCGTGTAGGGAATTTCAATCAATTGGAATCCGGCATTCAGCAGCAAACGGCTGGTCCAGATGGCGCTTTCCGCCGTATCGGTGCGCACGATGCCGATAATTTTTTCCTGGGCGAAACGGCCCAATAAGTGTTGTTGATTCGTAAGCATAGGTCGTTCCTTTGTTTGGATAAGCGCCGGAAGCAGGGCTATTCGGTGGTTTCCCTGAGAATAACGCGAGCGGGCGCGCCGTCCCCGTCGGCGATTTTCATGGGCAGGCAAATCATTTCGTACCAGCCGGGCTGAATGCCCTTCAGGTTGAGCCCTTCCACGATATAAACTCCGGCATTCATCAGCCGGTGGTGGGTTGGGGCTTCTTCTTCATAGAGCGTCTTGGCGTGAAAACCTTCCACGGATAAATAATCGATACCCACCAGCTTCATGCCCAACTCAATCAGGAAATCCGCGGCATGCGGGTTCAAATGGCAAAAATGCTCGTTAAACGGCTGTGTGTGCCAGTTGTTTCGGGAATTCACGGTTTTGAACAGAACCCGTTCCGCCTTGCGCAGGTCCAGAAACGACGGATTACGTTGGAGTTCGCCCAGGGTGATTTTTTCAGGATCTTCAATCTCTACCACCAGCGCCCGGCCCACGTAAATGGAAAGCGACATTTCATCCAGGCTTTGACCCTCTTTTTTAAAGTGGGAGAACGCATCCACATGCGTACCGGTGTGCGACCCCATTTGCAGGAAGGAAACCGTGGCCGGATCGCCGTTTT
The DNA here is from genome assembly GCA_021323475.1 of Vampirovibrio sp. Classification (GTDB taxonomy): domain Bacteria; phylum Cyanobacteriota; class Vampirovibrionia; order Vampirovibrionales; family Vampirovibrionaceae; genus Vampirovibrio. The sequence continues at coordinate 2,071 of JAJQJM010000100.1, read as the reverse complement.
GTAAATCGAGGGTGCGTTGTACCTGGATGCCGGGATCACCGGGCCAGCATGGCAACTGGTTCGAGATGGGAACGGAAATATCGTAGATGGTGCCGGAGGTCATGGGGGCGCTCTCTTGCTTGGATGGGTACCCGCTTATCATAGCGAAGGGACAACGTTACGTCGACTGAGCCTGGGATGCCGCCGCCGCTTTTCGTTGTCTGTTTCGACAGATGGACTAGCCTGTTGTCGTTTGATTTTCTACTTTCGGTGAATTGTGCAGCAGCCGAGTCAGTTCCATAATGAGGCAAAAAATGGTTGTGGAAAAAACAATCACCTCAGGAAGGAAATGTGAGTCGCTTTTATCGCTATGTAGCAGGGAGGGAATATGTCTAGTCAGAAAGGACAATCGGGTACCAGTAAGCGAGGGTTCGCCTCCATGGATCCGGCCAAGCAGCGGGAAATCGCCAGCAAAGGCGGACGCGCCGCACATGAAAAAGGAACCGCTCACGAATTCACACCGGAAGAAGCGGCAGCAGCCGGACGGAAAGGCGGACAGGCCAGCGGTCGCGGACGTTCCTCCAATAAATAACGGTTTCTGGCAGAGGGAATTGGTAGTTAGAAGGTGAATTTTAACGGGGGTCACTCATGTCTGACAAAAAAGGCTTTCTGAATGATAATTCGGAACCAGAGCCCTCTGACCGGGAAATAAAGAGGGAAGAAGAAGAGGAATTTGCGACAACGGGAGCGCGGGCCTCGGATGATCCGATTCAGGAGATTCTGGATGAAGGGCAGCCGGCCGGGCATCCCGCTGGTCAATTGAGGGGGGATCAAACGGAAGGGCACCGGGGCGGTTCCCGGCGCCAAACGCAAAATCGAGGCAGAAACTGACCTCCGATTCATAGAAATCGTTAAAGGGCACTCCATACCGGGGTGCCCTTTGCGTATGTAATACAATAGAGGCCAATGATTCCCTCCAATCCCATGAATAAAACGCAATTAACGGCCCTGCTTCGGCAGACAGCCCTGGAATTGGGCTTCGCCAAAGTGGGCATTGTGGCGGCGGAACCGTTCCTGTTTGGCGAGGGAGAGCGCCTGAAAGCATGGTTATCCCTGGGATATCAGGCGGAAATGGCCTGGATGGTGACCCATCTGGAGAAGCGCCTGGATCCGGCGAGTCTGATGGAAGGCACGAAATCCATTGTGTGCGTGGCGATGAATTATTACACCCCGGATGAGTACGATGCGACCGATCCGGTCGCTTTAAAAATCGCCAAATATGCCAGAGGGACGGATTATCACTACGTGGTGAAGGATCGGCTGAAGGAATTGCTGGCCTGTCTGCAAACGGTGGCGCCGGGCGTCCAGGGCCGCGCACTGACCGATAGCGCGCCCATTATGGAAAAGCCGCTGGCCATTAAGGCCGGCTTGGGCTGGATGGGCAAAAACGGCAACCTGATTCTGCCGGGCATGGGATCCTGGTTTTTTCTGGGGGAATTGCTGCTGGATGTTGAGTTGGACTATGACGCATCCACGGTCCCTAACCATTGCGGCAATTGTCGGCGCTGCATCGATGCCTGCCCGACCGATGCGATTGTGGAGAATGGCGTGGTGGATGCCAATCGTTGCCTGTCCTACTGGACCATTGAATATAAAGGCGAAACCTTGCCGGAGGAGATTTCGCGGCACCAGAACGGGTGGATTTTCGGGTGCGATATATGCCAGGACGTGTGCCCGTGGAACATTCGCTTTGCCAAACCTACCCAAGAGCCTGCGTTTCAGCCCAGGTCCATTAACCGAAAACCGGATACCGAAGAATTAATCGCCCTGGATGAGGATGCCTTTCGGGAGCATTACCGCAAAAGTCCGGTCAAGCGCACTAAATTGCATGGGCTGCGCCGAAATATTCAGTCCGCCTTAACGGGGCGGGAATGGGCCGGGAATCCCGATCAGGAATCCTGACGAGGCGCTTTGTCCGGTTCAAAATGAATGCGTTGTTTCCGGCGGGCGGCAGTATCCCGATTGGGAGTGGGCTGGGTGTGGTACGAGGTTGGGTATGTTTGGTATACAATGGGGCGGTCATTTTTAGCAG
>JAJQJM010000212.1 GCA_021323475.1 Vampirovibrio sp. | reverse complement strand
GACGTGATTACTTACAACAATATTGAAACGCTGATGACCGGCGCTGGCGATGATACGATTGAAGGCTTGGGTGCCGGAGGCTTCGGTAACTTGTTGATCGATGACTCTGCGGGTGGCCTGAACGATTACCTGGATTTGTCCGGGTTTAACCAGGCTCAGGTGCAATCGTGGCAGTCGGCGGATCATTTCGGCACCGACGGACTGGTGGACTCCTTGGTGATTCAGCTCGACACCGGCGATACCATTACGTTGGAACATTACTTTGACAACACGGACGCCGATCCGGCATTGAGCGGTCCCGGTGCGGGTGCGATTGAGACGTTCCACTTCGGTGACGGCGACCTGACATTCGGCGATATTACCTACAGTTAAACATTCTGTATGTTGTCAAACTGTAGGTTGTTAAATAATTCCATAATTTTAAAAACCGGCCTGATCAGGGCCGGTTTTTTCCGTTTAAACAGGCTGCGCATTGTTCGGGTTTTTCAGCCTGGACATTAATAATCGGCACGATCGCTTTAAAGCGTTTAACAGCATTCCAGAAGGTGTGCCACCTGATGGGGCTTGCTGGTCCGCCATCGTCTTGTCTGCGCGGGAATGACAGGCCGGGCAATCTGGAATAAAAAAATTACGGCACTATGAAGCGAATGAATGTTATTGCCCGCCCCAGTCGAACAGGACTGTTCCGGCTGGCTGCCTTAATCGTGGATAACGCGAAGCGTCGGCTTGGAAATACTGAACGTTTCTGGACGGGATAATTGCATGGCGTCCCGGAAGCTGAGTGGGACCTCGTCGGCAAGCAGGTCTTTGGGTTCCAGGTAATGATAGATTTCCGCCAGATTGCGAACCTGCGTGGCGCTGATACGGCGGTTAATATGCTGTGGCCTGAGTTCCGTCGGATGACTGAAGCCTGCCGCGCCCAGCAATTCTAAAAAGTTATGCACGGTGGCCTCATGAAAATTTTGTACCCGTTGCCATTTATGCTCCACAACCAGGCCTTTCACCAACTCCGGGTTTTGGGTGGCAACGCCGGTGGGGCAGGTATTGGCATGGCATTGCAGCGCCTGGATACACCCCAGGGCAAACATCATGCCTCGGGCGGAATTGCACATATCCGCACCCATGGCGATTTTGGAAATAATATCGAACCCGGTGGTAATTTTGCCGCTGACAATAATGCGGATGCGGTCCCGAATGTTAAAGCCTACTAAAGAATTGTGGACAAACACCAGCGCATCGTTCAGCGGGGTTCCCACCGAATCGGAAAATTCCAGCGGGGCAGCGCCGGTGCCGCCTTCTCCGCCGTCAATGGTAATAAAATCGGGAAAAATCTGCGTAGCCAGCATTGCTTTGCAAATTGCCAGAAATTCATGGTGACTGCCCAGGCAAAGTTTGAAGCCGACCGGCTTCCCACCGGACAATCGTCTTAATTTACCGATAAACTCAATCAACTCAACCGGTGTGCTGAAGGCGCTATGGGCGGGCGGAGAGATCACATCCTCCCCCATTTGCACCAGACGGATGCCTGCGATTTCCGGCGTAATTTTTTCTTTCGGCAAAATACCGCCGTGTCCCGGTTTCGCCCCTTGGGACAATTTCAACTCAATCATTTTAACGGCAGGGTGGGCCGCTTTTTCCGCAAAAATTTCATCCGAGAAACTGCCGTCAATTTTTCGGCAACTGAAGTAGCCGGTTCCGATTTGCCAGATTAAATCGCCGCCCCCTTCCAAATGGTAGGGGCTAAGGCCGCCCTCCCCGGTATTATGGGCGAAGTTTCCCCCCTTCGCACCTTTATTCAGCGCCAATACGGCATTCTTGCTGAGAGCCCCGTAACTCATGGCTGAGATATTGAAAACGGATGCGGAATAGGGCTGTGTGCAGTCCGGGCCGCCGATCAGGATGCGTGAAGCATCTTTGGCGGGCGTTTTGGGGCTCAGCGAATGGTTGATCCATTCATACCCCACCTGGTACACATCCTTCTTGGTGCCGAACGGATGGGTGTTCAATTCTTTTTTTGCGCGCTGGTAAATATTAGAGCGCTTGACGCGGTTAAAAGGGGTGCCGTCAATGTCGGACTCCACAAAATACTGGTTGATTTCAGGGCGGACCGACTCCATGAGGAATCGAAGGCGGCCAATGACCGGAAAATTGCGCTTAATGGCATGCCGGGTTTGGGAAACATCGTGCAAACCAATGCCAATCAGGGGCAAAATGCCGATATAGGCTAATCTTACCGGAGGAAAGAAGTGGCTGGCCCCTTCTACTGCTAACAGGCTGGCAATGGAAACGCCGTAAAAAATTTTGCGAATGGGAAGGTTACCAAACATAGGCCCGATTCCTCTATCTAAGGCCTGCTCATGCTCAGCCTTTACAATCAAATTTTAAAAGCTTTGCATCGGCTTACTCATCCTCTGATCATATGGAGTCATTGCCGCAGTTTGGAGTCGAGGATAGTGTTTTACAGGCACTTTTGGGTACACACACGTGAGTCGGGGCGGCCAAGTCGCGGTTCGGGCACCCAGAAAATTTATGCGTGATCGTCTTGGTAGTAGGCTCAATCATGACGAAACAATCATTTTTTGATACGATTACCGGCGCGTGTCTATTACTTGAGCTAAACGTCGTTAAACGCATTAAGTCAGCGAAATAAGAAATACGAAACGAAACACAATAAGAAGGACCGAGCATTGATTTATACAGCCCGAAACATTGTTGTGCTGCTGCTGGCCGTCGGCTGCTTGCATAGTGCGGCCCTGGCGGAAGAAAACCCGGCAACCGCTCAAAAACAGCCGGAAGCCGCTGCTACAGTAACTGCTACCACCACAACCGCCGTAACCACGACTACACCGGCACCGGCTCAGACCATTACCGGTGCGGTACAAGCCGTGCAGCCTGCTGCCGCCCTGACTGCGGCAGACTACCTGGAGATTCAATTCAAGCCCGTTGAGTCCAAAAATAAATACCAGCAATACAGCCTGTCCTTGAACAACAAGCAGGCCAAGCACCTGGAAGTGATGCAGGTTGAAGTGGTAAACGGCTTGAGCGAGGAAGCTTACGTTCAGATTCAGCAGCAAAAGTCCCAGGCAAAACGGCAAATTGCCGGTGGTCTGTTGCGCGGGCTGACCGGGGTGGCGACCAGCTTTGTGCCTTACGCGGGAATCGGCAGCGTTGCGGCCTACCATGCCATCGGT
>JAJQJM010000099.1 GCA_021323475.1 Vampirovibrio sp. | reverse complement strand
AATGGTCAGCGAGGCAACCGTCAGACGCAATTGACCAAAAATAATTTCCCGCGCCATTTCGATCACTTCCTGATTCTTCAGGCCCAGCAAGCGCTCGGCTGCATTGTTCATAATACCGGGTTCGGTGCTGATGCCGACCGTAAAGGTGCTGGGCACGTTGATCCGGATATTTTGAAGTGACAACGCGTTTTGCAGGGGAATATTAATGCTCATGGGCGTCAGGCTAAGGTAGGCGCAATCCTGAATCAGCGGCCACACCAGCGCGCCACCACCATGAATACAATTGGAAGACTGGCCTTCCCCAACTTTTCCGTAAATGACCAGAATTTTATCGGACGGGCAGCGCTTATAACGGGATGCCAGAAACATGAGCGTGGTGATAATCAGGAAAACAAAGGCCAAAACGGCCAATACCGTAAAACCGAAAGAGCCGAACATCGTAAAAACTCCCGTTATATCAAATTACAACATTGTGTCCGCTGTCTTGGGCGTGACGCGTTCCACTACCAGCACGCTGGAATCAAACACCTTTAACACACGGACGGTTTCGCCAGTTGCGATGGCGCTTCCGTTCTCGGTCATGGCATCCAGCACCCGCAACCGGTTTTGAATATTAATTTCCACTTTGCCCCGCTCTGACGGGCTGATGCTGAGGTAGACGGTGCCTTCTTTGCCTACGGCATTCTGGATATTCACGTTTCCGCTGGATTGCAGGCCTGCCATCATCTTGAACAGCTTTTCAATGGACCACACTGCCAAGCAACCAGCCACCAACGCCGCAATCAACGAGGAAAACTCATTCATATCGCCGGCGTCCATTGCCAGCCCCACCAGGCCAAACAGGGTAAAAAAGGCGGTGAGTCCCTGCAAAGAGAGCCATTTAAAGCCGGCATCCACCTCAGCACTATGTACGTCTCCATTCAAGACGTCAGAGGCATCCGGAACGTTGACATCCCCTGCCAGCCCCAGGAACTGAAGCAGCATACGAATAACGAATAAGGCGCCGCCAACAATGGCGCACAAGGCGAATAGCGGCCCAAGCGCCGAATTCCCGGAATACAAGAAATCCAAGTGATACCACTCCAAAATAAATGTCTTTCATCAGAGCTTAACGTTATTAAAGCCCTGAAACATCAATTAAGAAGGGGATTATACCACAGGAACGGCTGAGGTTAAATTGGCAGGCGCTTAAAGCTTAACCGCTTCCAGAATGACGATGCCGCTCGTGGTCGGGATTACGTTCGATAGCTCAAATCCGGCATTCCGCAGCAGTTGCGTGTATTCCTCCAGAGTTCGATCCCGCCCGCCGGGGGCGAATACCATCATATTCACATCCATCAGCTTGGTGCGCGCGGTACTGGGATCGTTGCCCGGCTCCAGAATGAACTCCATCAGCAGCAATTTGCCGGATGAAGGGATAACCGCATGAATATTTTTCAAAATCGTGCCGGAATGCTCATCACTAAACCCGTGCAGCACCCGAGACAGAATATAGGCATCACCGCCGGAGGGCACAGCGCCGAAGAAATCACCGCTTTGAACGTCGCACCGTTGGCCCAGGCCAACTTCTTTAAAGTGAGTTGCGGCGCTTTCAGCCACTTGGGGCAAATCGAACAACACCGCCGACGGCTTGGCATAACGCTTTAAAATCGCTGTAAGCAGCGTTCCGTGACCGCCACCCACATCCACAATGGACGAGAACCGGTCAAAGTCATAGGATTTCAGAATCGCCGCATTATCATTCGTTACCAGGGCCGTCATCGCCTGGTTAAAATTCTCCGCCGACTCCGGGTGCGTACCAAAATACTCATACACTGGCATCCCGTAAGCACTTTCAAATGGCGATTCACCAAATTGAACCGCCCGTGCCACTTGGCCCCAGGCCGTGTAATTTTCCGCGCCCAGCATCAGCGCCATAGGACGCATGGAATTGGGCGCATCGGAGCGCAAGAGTTCCGCCAGCGGGGTGAGTTCAAACACCCGGTTTTCCGTTTCCCGAAAAATACCCAGGCTTGCCAGGGCCCGCATCAATCGATACAGGTTTTCCTCGTGGGCATTTAATGCCTTGGCAAGCTCAGAAACAGGCCGAGCCCCTTCTTTCAACTGGTCGGCAATGCCCAATTTGGCGGCGGCGCAAATGGATTGTGACACCCAAAAGCCTGTTAGCATCTGCATCAACACCCCTGGTGCCTGTATATTGTCTTTCGCTACGGAGGCGGTTGCCGTTCCTGTCATTTTCGCCCTCTTTCTATCAGTCTATGGTCATCTCTTGTTTCATTGTTCGGAATCAAGCTCATCTGGCAAGTGGTTTGTTTTAGCCGCCGTTATTCCCCATGGATTGAAACGTTAATCCGACTGCGATATAAATGCAACTGATTCTCATTTGCACTAAATCTATTTCTACGATCAAATTCCACATTAATAGATTCCTCACTCGCAAGCAATTTTAACGATGGATTCTCCTCTATGCCCGGCCTAACCTGCTCCTCGCCGATTTTTTTTGCGGCTCAACCTGCAAAACACGCTTCACGGCAAAACACCCGCTCACTTTTTCTACCGCCCGCATATAGCCAGAACCCGTTTTTAACGGCCGGCAATCGCCTGGAGAAAAAGAAAGCTTACCAGACACCACGCGCCCAATACGAGAAATTACTGACCAAATCCCGCTCCGCGCAATTTCTTTCCGCTTCTATTAACTGGTCGCCCTGGATGATCTATTTATTTGGCAGCAAGCTGGTCGAGCGTTGGATTTGTCCCATCCCACCCAGCGCAACCCTGCCGGGACTCGTAGCCTTCAGCATTGCGACCACGCCATTTTTATCGGAAATTCATGAAAAAATCATGAAATGGTGGAAACGTCCACCGGAGCTGGTTCAATTCAAAGAAAAACTGGATGACGTAAGCGGGGATATCCAGCAAAGGACTTTAGACGAGCCCGCCTTTCAAAAGAAATCCAACACAATGTTGCGCTTTTTACCAAAACGCTGGCGTCGCTCAGGCAACGAAGAGCAAACCGCCATACAGCTTGGCACCGCCCTGATTTCCCGTTACCCGGAACAACAGGGTGCCTTGAAAGCATTGCTTCCAAAACTTCGAGACGATAAAGAATTTACCCATAAGCATCTGATTCCCGCTTTAAACAGGTTTTGCGCGGAAGCGGACGAGGCCACCCCGCTGCTTTCTACCTCAACAAAACCATCGTCTTTGGACAGCGTTATCAACCCCATGCTGAATTATATGACTCAGGAGCAAACCTTGCTGAATAAAAATCCGGACATCAACCAGGAGCGCCAAAACTATCAGACACATTTAAAGCGCGCCCTTCCGGAATTGATTCAGTATTTAAGGCAGGATCCGGCATAAAATTCTTGCCTATTCGTAAACATGCTCATCCGCAAGCGAACCTCTACCATTAAAAAGCAGGGTATAGAGAGCTTAAAGCCGCCCCACATTCACAACTAAAGTTTGGATGAGGATTAGAATTGACATTCCTCTGCCTATTCCGTACATTTGGGGAAATGATTTTCAGACTTGAGTTTTGAGTTTTCCACACTCAGATCGACAGACTACGAAGGGGTTTAAACGTATTCAAGTTCGCCTGCCAAGGTGTGCGCAGTCGAACATCATCTACGCATTGACAAGAGACGCTTACCATCATGCTATCACCTGTTAATTTGTCCCAATCCCGGTTGTTGGATTCGCCTGCCAAGGGGAAGGCAAAGCAGCCCCCAAAACCACGTTTCGGTTTCACACAAACAATGCCTCAACCGATGGCGGCAGCCTATTTTCCCCAACCCTATGCCGCCCTGACGCCGATGCAAGCCCCGTCGGCAAACGATACATTTTCAAACACTCTATCCCCTGGCCCTGTCAACTTAACGGAAGCGCGTCCTCCAGCCGGTAAGCCGGCCCCGGCGCATACGGCCATGGTGCGCTCCATGTCCGGCCAGCAGATATTGTATCCGGTACAGCCGGTGCTTAATTACATTCAGGCGCAGTGGCGCAATTTGCTGGTGACCAATCAGCAGTTGCCGGAGGTGATGAAAGACCCCAAAGTCCACCAGCCGCCCGGTACTCCGTCCATTTTGTATATTTCCGCCAAGGAAAACCCGATGCGGGTCTGGCAAGATCTGCAGAAATCATTGTCTCCCCAAGCGCTCAAAGGCATTCAAATCCGAACGCTGCCCCCACCCGGCGCCCGGAACAATTTACCGCCCGGCCTGCTGTATGTGCCGCATCCGTATGTGGTGCCCGGCGGCCGTTTCAAAGAAATGTACGGTTGGGACAGTTACTTCATTCAGCTTGGCTTGCTGAAGGACGGGCATTTAGGCACCGCCAAGGGCATGACGGACAACCTGCTTTACGAGATTGAAAATTACGGCACCATTTTAAACGCGAACCGCAGTTATTTTATCAATCGCTCTCAGCCGCCGTTTATTACGGAAATGGTGTTGAACGTATTCAACCGAACCGGAGACAAAGCCTGGTTGAACAAAGCCATGCCCGCCGTGGAAAATCATTACGGATACTGGACATCCGGTGGGCACCTGATAACCAGCGGCCCCGCGGCAGGTCTGTCCCGGTACTTCGCTTACGGGGAAGGACCCGCCCTGGAAGTGCTGCAAGGCGAGGTGGAAAACGGAAAGAACCATTACCAGCGCATTAAAGAATATTTCCAAACCACTCCAATCCCGGATTACGATGTAAATGACTATTATGACGCTCGAACCGGGCAATTGAAGCCGCAATTCTATAAGGGAGACCGCACCATGCGGGAATCCGGCTTCGATCCGTCCAACCGGTTTGGCCCATTCAATATCGATGTCGTCAATTATGCCCCGGTATGCTTAAATAGCCTGCTGTACCGCATGGAAAAAGACATGTCCCAGATGTACCAGACTTTGGGCAATCCCGCGAAAGCCGCCCAAATGGATACACTGGCCCAGGCCCGAAAAGAACGCATGAACCGAGTGCTGTGGAACGATAATGCCGGGATGTACCAGGATTACAATATCAAAACCAATCAGCGGCGGTTTTACCCGTATGCCACCATGTTCTTCCCGTTATGGGCCGGTGCCGCCTCCCCGCAACAGGCGGCCAGAACCATTCAGAATCTCCCCTGGTTGGAATCTCCCGGCGGCCTGATGACCAGCGCGACCCAAAGCGGCAACCAATGGGATGCCCCGTTCGCCTGGGCCCCCTTGCAGCTCGTTGCCGTGCAAGGGATGTTGAATTACAACGTACCCGGCGCCAAAGAGTCGGCCGTGCGAATCTCGAACAAGTTCATCAACCAGGTGGCCAAAGAATTCAGCGAACATGGCGGCATTTTTGAAAAATACGATGCCCGCCGCATGGAAAGCGATGTGGCCGACGGTATTGATTATGGTTACGATAGCAACGAACTCGGTTTCGGCTGGACCAACGGGGTTTTTCTGGAATTGCTGGATGTGGTGAAAAACGCGCAAAAGCCCCAGCACCCTCTGCCCCCTGCCTCACCTGCCATGACGCCGTCCTTTACCATGCCGTCGCAGCCGGCTGTAAATCCGTTCTACGCGAATTATAACCGTAATCCATTCCTCCAGACCGCCCCCTATATTCCAGTCGCATCCTAGCCTGCAATCGGAATAGGACACACAGGAATCGCATCTTACACAAAAAAACAGGCGCCTCATTCGAGACGCCTGTTTTTAAATCGTGATAACCGACTATATGGGAAGCGAAATACTGTTCGCCTCGGTAGGCCGATCGGATTTTTTCAACCAGGAGGCTTCAATCTCTTCCAGGCTGCGGCCTCTGGTTTCCGGCACCAGCACATAGAAGAAGATTAAGGCTGCCAGCGACATCAGGCCGTATAACCAGAAGGTATTGGCATGTCCCACTGCCTCGGTCATGCTGAGGAAGGTAAAGCTGACCACAAGGTTTGCGCCCCACTGGATGACCGTCATAATGCTGATGGCCTGCGCCCGAATGGATAACGGGTAAATTTCCGAAACAATCAGGTAAAACAGCGGCCCCAGACTGATGGCAAAGGAGGCTACATACAGCATCAGGCTACCGACCGCCGCCATTTTCATGGCATCCGTCAACTGCCCCCCCTGGAAGGCCCAGCCAATCAGCCCCATGCTCACAATCATGCCAATTAAGCCGGTCAGCAATAAAGGCCGACGTCCCATACGATCTACTAAAAATACGGATACCACGGTAGCCAGCACGTTAATCAGGCCCACGCCCACCGTTCCCAAAATAGACAGCGAAGCGGAATTGAATCCGGCGGATTCCAGAATGGTCGGGGCATAGTAAATAACGGTGTTAATACCGGTCACCTGCTGAAAAATAGCCAGGCCCAAACCGATAATCAGCGGCATTCTTAACCGTGGGCTGAGCAAATCCTGCCAACTCATGTGGTCATGCTGCTGGTTGGAAAAACTGGCCTTGATGTCCTGTAGTTCACTATCAACAGAGACGCCACCGCGTAATCTGCCGAGTACGGTTTTGGCCTCCGCCATACGATTCTGACTGACGAGCCAACGTGGGCTTTCCGGCATGGAATACATGCCCAGCCACAGAATGGTAGCTGGAACCGCCGATAAGCCAAGCATCCAGCGCCAGCCATGCACAACATCCACCAGCGCGAAATCCACCAGATAGGCCGCCAGAATTCCAAGCGTAATTGCCAACTGGAACAGAAACACCAGAGCGCCCCGCATTTTATCCGGCGCGGATTCCGAAATATACATGGGAGCCACGCAGGAGGCTACGCCAACGGCCACTCCCAGGAATACCCGGCCAATGGACAGGGTGATCGGATCGGGGGCCAGGGCCGTTACAAGCCCGCCAATAGCAAAAATAAAGGCGGACACGATAATGGTATTTTTCCGTCCATAGCGGTCTCCCACCATGCCGCTTCCAGCCGTACCGAAAATAGCGCCCAGCAGAACCGCGCTGATGACCACTTCCTGCATCAGCGAATCCAGCATGAACTGCTTTTTAATTAACAGGATGGCTCCGGAAATAACACCGGTGTCGTATCCGAACAACAGGCCGCTCAATGCGGACATCATCGCAACGAGAATGACATACTTGCTTGACGATACCGGTGGTGCGGTTGAGCTTGAACTTAGCGCCATTGAAGACTCCCCTAACAATAAAAATTCCAGTGTGGTAAATGAGACCCCGTAATCAACCCTTGATAATTCAAGAGCATTCCTCTTGTCAAGCAGATTCGAGAATAATAAGGGAATTTTTAATTTCAATTTTCAATGTCTTATAAACACCTTGCTAAGTGTATTCACTACACCTTTCTAGCCTCTATTACCATCTATCTGCAGAGCTTCAATCTTCGTCTTAAATTCCTGCATTTACTACTATTGACATCTTATTTATTAATAAACTATCTTAGTTGGCACCAAATCCGAGGGGTCGGATTAAACCGAATTCTACGTCATTCATTTACTGACAGAAGCTGCTGGCTTGCCATTTGCTTTCATTGGCAGATCCGCGTGTCCTTTTCTTTCAGGCGCCTGAGGCATTCAATGACCACGCCTAATCCTTTCACCTTTCAGCAAGCATTTCCCGCCTACCCGGCATACACCTATAACGCCTATAATACGAAACAGCCGCCCCCAGCCGGTAATGCCTTCAAGCAGCAGTCCATCAAGCCTCAGCATCCACCGCAGAAAGATCTGTTTCAGGCACAGAATCCTGCGCCTGCCGACAAACAGCCCAATTCCCCGGATGGTGAGAAAAAAGCCAAGGTACACCCGATTGGTTTCCTTTTTCCCGCCATGACACTGGTGGGCACCCCGTTAATGCTGGTAACCTCTCTGCTCGGGGTTCAAAAGAAGCAGGACAAGCTGGTATTTAAACCAACTCGCCTGATGAAAAGCCTGCAACCTAAAATCGCCCCGAAGGGCGTTAACCCGGCTCGCATGATTACCGCTTATAACGTCGGCAAGTATTTGCTGGCCTTGGGCATTGTTCCTAAAACAATTATTGGAATGATGTACGGCATTAAGTCGGAACAACCCTCCATGCTTTTTGCGCATCTGTTGCAACTGCCCATCACGCCGCTGATTATGCGGGAACACCCAATTGCCACATCTCTTGCCTACATGATGGGAGGCACGTTCACGCTGGGCTTTATCAACGACATCGAAAACGAGCAGCTCGAAGATGGCTTGAAAGGCGTCCAGATTACCAAACCTCGCCGTTACGACATGACCACCATCAAGAACGTGTTTGATCCGAACAGCTCGATGTCACTTGCGGAGCGGATGAGCGGATTTGTGAAGGAAGTCGGCAAAATGACCGCATTCGTGCTGGAAGATCATTGGAAAACCGGCAAGCGCGCCGTTCAGGAAGTCACAAATTTAATCACCGGCAAAAAAAGCGGATTAACAGATATAGAAACGACCGGCTCCATTTCCAAAAGCAGTTTGGGATTCCTATTGTGCTATATGGCCACCATCCCCGCCATTATGTCCGGTCTAATGTTAAAAGGCAAAGGGGTTGTAGCCGAACGAATCGCCAAGCTGTCCATTGGGCTTACCATTCTGTCCGGTGTGTTCCTGAACTTCGGAATGGTGTTAGTGGCCCTTGCCGGCAAAAACTGGGCGGAAAAAATTCCGCTGGTCGGCACCGGCATGGAATTATCGGGCACGTTGGCGGGCTACTCCACCAATAACCGGATTCAGCCATTTGCGGTGGCCTTCCAGCAATTGGGAGCCGGCCTGAATAACATTTTCTTTGCCAATAGAGCGCAAGGCAACGACGAGTAACATAGGGCGAATCGACAGCCTGACGATCACGCTCAGCACAGGGAAACAGCGTATTTTAATACGTGACTGACTGAGCAGCGAAAGCCCTATTACTAGAATCCGAGGCAACACACTTGAAGGTCGAATGTCGATTCGTCCTCGATCTCCTCATTGTTCCGGATGGATAGATGTGGTTATATAATGCCTATCCGGGTCGAGGGAGACCCATTCGTGGGAAGCACTTTGATAGATCGGATCACCAACAGGCTCCGGCTTGTTCATCAAGATGTAAGGAAATAGGCAATGAGATTCCCAAATAAAAAGGTATTGTCGCTGTCTTTGGCAGTGGAAATGCTGTTTCAACTCGTTTGGCAGGCAAGCCCTTTCCAGGCCCAGGCATTGGCCCAGCCACCAGCCACACTCCAAGCTACCTCACCTGTAGAGATCCCACAAACATTGGCGACAAACATTCGGGAATCCATTTCCGCCGTTTACGGGCCAGCGCGGGCAGATGAAATTTACAACCAGGTGATGGCCCGCATCCAAAAAGCTCGGCAACAAAGACCGGCGGCTTTGCTGGACCAGGACCTGAGTCGCCCGGCCGACTGGTACAAAGATGAAGTGATTTACATGGTTTATGCCGACCGCTTCGGCATGAAGGCCGGAAAAAAAACCACGACCTTTCGGGATTTGATTGGCACCCTGGATTACCTGCAACAATTGGGGGTAACCACCTTATACATCTTGCCCTTTATGGACTCCCCCATGGGAGATGCCGGGTTTGACGTGCGTAATTTCAAGTCGGTGCGCAGCGATTTAGGCGGACTGAGCGAGTTCCAGTCCTTTGCGCTTGAGGCTCGCAAGCGAGGCTTTAAACTCAAATCCGATCTGATTTTGAATCATGTCTCCGACCAGCATGCCTGGTTTCAGGCTGCACTCAAGGGAGATAAAAGCAAGCTTAACTATTTTGTGATGACCGACAAAAAGCCGGTGTACAAAAAATACAACGATCCTCAAAAAGGCATTGTAGTGGATTACCAGGAGGATGATGGCAAAATTTCCTCCCGCAGCGTGGTATTCCCGGACATGTCCGATACCCAGTACCGGGAAGTGACGATTCAGGGCAAAAAGTATTACTTCTACCATACCTTTTATCCCTTCCAGATGGACATTAACTGGGGAAACCCACAGGTTCTATACGAGATGCTGGACGTGATCAGCTTCTGGGCCAACCAGGGCATTGATATTTTTCGTCTGGACGCGGTCCCCTACCTGATCAAGCCCAAGGGCACCAATGGCGAGAACCAGCCGGAAACCCTGGCGCTGATCAAACTCATCAGCGCCTACCTGGAAGCCACCGCGCCCTCTTCCGTGTTACAGGCGGAAGCCGGGCAAAAATTGCGCGATCTGCTCCCGTATTTCGGTGAAGAACAAGTCACCGTTCTGAATATTCAAGGACAGCCCAAACCCATTAGCCGGACTAATCGGGTGCAAATCGCCTACAATTTCCCCTACATGTCCGCCATATGGGCCAGCCTGATTACCCATGACAACAAGCACTTCTGGCAAGTGGCCGAAGACACGCCCCAACTGCCGGATTCAGCCACCTGGGCCACGTTTTTGAGAGTGCATGACGAACTCACCTTGCAAATGGTCGATCCGGTCACGCGGGCTATTGTGGCAGACAACCTGGAGCCCAAAGGCGCCGAGTTCCGAAAAGGCTGGGGCGTCAGCGGACGGATGGCGAATTTTCTGGATCAGAATCCGGCCCGCATCAAGCAGGCGTTCTCGATTATGATGTCTCTTCCGGGCATTCCCATCATTTATTACGGCGATGAAATCGGAGAGGTCAACGATTTCAACTTCGCCAAACAATACGCTGCCCAACGAGAGGCGACCCAGAAGAAAAACAATCCCAACCTGGATATCATCAGCTTTTACGATAGCCGGGACGTGAACCGGGGCCCTCTGCCAAAATCCCGGCTGGACAAGGCCGTACAGGATTCGGATTCCCACAGTAGCGAGTTATTCAGCGCGGTTCACCGCCTGATTGAAACCCGAAAAACCAGTCAGGCCTTACGACGCGGCTCACTGGTGGGGGTGCCGACCGATCAGCCTTCCGTACTTGCCTACCTGCGGGAATTTGGTTCCGAAAACATCCTGATGCTTCACAACCTGTCCGACCAGCCAAATGAGGTCAGCGTATCCTTACCATCCGCTTACTCGGCCATTCTGGGTAACATTGGCCATAGCACAGGCAAACTGACCAGCCTGGACACGCAGGAAGCAATCCCCTATCAACGAAACGGCGACAAGCTCCTGTTCAAGCTGGAGCCTTACCAGTCACTCTGGCTGGGTTACGCAGCGTCCATCACCCAGGAGATTCCATCCTCCCTGCCGCAACGGCAACCCGCCTTGACGCCATAAACGCAAGGCATACGATCGCCTATTCAAATAATTTGCCGGGTATTTCAGAGAAATATCCGGCCATATTCTGGCAACTCCTGGTTAATGAAGCCCGAAACAGGCGTCATTCAAACCAATGGCCGCCGAAGCAAAAAAGGTCAAATGAATAATGGCATCACTCAGGTGAAAACTCGCCAGGTGCCCTGTATTGAAGCAATTCTTTCCCTTAAGCGGAAGGAATCTCAGCCGGAAAGTCCGCCAACGCCTCAGACGGCTGAGCCGGGCTGGGAAAAGGTTGCTTGAACGTAAACGCATGCTCGCTGGGGCCATGTTCCGTCAGGTAAGCAATGCGCCGCTTTGCCTCCTCCAAGGTAGGAAGTTCACCAGCCGGAATCCACCACAATACATAGTTTGGCCCATTCATCGTGCCGAACCATTCCCTACGCCGCTGCATCATCTGCGCATGCTGGGATTTATAGGTGTAGGCATACAAGGCTTCCATAGACTCCCAGACGGAGAGATTGAATAGCATACCGGGCTCACCGTACATGGCCAAATCTTCGGGATTATAAATGTCAATCTGCAAATGCCAGACGAATCCGGGGCTCCGGTACGCCAACTGATTAATTTCG
>JAJQJM010000005.1 GCA_021323475.1 Vampirovibrio sp. | reverse complement strand
GCGATACTTGGAGAGCAGTTGCACCTGAATATAATTCAGCGGGTCGAGATACGGTTCTTTCAACTCGATGGAATCCCGCAGCACCTGCACTTCCGGCTCACTGAGCAGGGGCTTGCCGGTAATTTCCCGAATCATGCGGAGCGTTAAAGCGTACTCGGCTTCAATATCGGCAAAAATGGCCTCCGTAGCGGATGAATTGGTAGCCAGCGAGCAATAATAACGGGCAATGCTGAGATCGGTTTGCCGCAGGATGATTTCGCTGTTTTCCAGAATGCTTTCCAGGAAATGCCAATGCCGATACACGTGCTTCAACAGACTGGGGTTCCGCTCAGGCGCTTCCTGGATGAACTGGGATAAAGCCGTTCCCAGGCCGTACCAGCCGGGAATGATTTGCCGGGACTGGAACCAGCGGAACACCCAGGGAATGGCCCGCAAATCGCTGACGCTTTGAATGCTGCGGCGGTGACTGGGCCGGGAGCCAATTTTGACCAGCTCTACCTCTTTGGGCGTCACTTGCTCGAAATATTCGATGAAATGCGGATTTTCGTGCGCCAGGCTGTTGTACTTGGCGCGCGCGTAACCGGACAGCGTTTCCGCCAGGCTTTCCCAGGCGGTAATGTTGGCCAATTCCTCCGGGCTGGGAATTTCCATGTTTTTGCGGATGATGGCGTTCAGCAGGCTCTCGCAGCGGGCCTGGGCGGTTTCCGGCACGTTATAGTAGCGAGACAGCACTTCGCCCTGCTCGGTTAAATCCTGCCCGAATTTGACCGTGCCCGGCGGCAAAGCGCGGATGGCCCGTTGCGCGGGCCCGCCCCCACGCCCCAGGTTGCCGCCCCGACCGTGGAAAAACCGAAGCTCCACACCGGTGGCCTGCGCCACTTGCCATAATTCCTGCTGAGCCTTGTAAATGCACCAGTTGCTGGTAAAGTAACCCCCATCCTTATTGCTGTCGGAATAACCGACCATAACCATCTGCCGGTTGCCGCGGCAGGCCAGTTGAATCCGGTAGGCCGGGTTGGCGAACAGTTTCTCCATAATGCCGGGCGCATGCTGAAGATCGGGAATCGTCTCAAACAGCGGCACAATGTCCATATGGCTTTCGTAATCCTGTCCAGTGCCGCAGGCATTATACACCGGGTAAAACAACCCCTGGGTTTTCAGCAATAGCAGCGCGGACAGCAGATCATCCACCGAGGAGGTCATGGTCAATACCAGGTTGTGGCATGCGTTGGAATCGATAAACCGCCGGGCCTGATTGGCCACGTTCAGCATGCCCAGCATGCGCTGGATGACCTGACGGTCCTGTTCCCCGTAAGGGATATTGGCGGTAGATTCTTCCCAGGCTTCGGTGTTCAGCACTTTTCTGGATAAAATCTCGGTAGTCAGCGCCGCTTCCAATGTTTGCCCACTGTCCTGCGGGTTGCAGATTCCGGAGGCTTCCAGCACCGCGCGGGCGGCCAGGTTAATATGTTCGGTTTCCTCCCGCAGATCGATGGACGCGAAATGAAAGCCGAAAATTCGTATGGTCTGCTTCAGCCGTTCCAGGTGGGTGTGGATGGAACGATGATAGCCTTTTTCCGCCAAGCTTTGGCACACCAGCTCGATTTCATCCAGCAAATGCTGGGCGGAGAGATAAATAAATGGCTTGGCCTGCTTGTTATCGCCGGTTAAAAAAGAGGCGCTCTGGCGCAGGGTATGCTCCAGTTTTAGGGCCATCATGGTTAATTTCAGACGGTAAGGTTCCCGCTCCAGCAAATCGGCGTAATTGCGGGTGTCCTCCTTGGCCTGCCGCATTTCCTCGATGTCGTTCAGCAAAGACTTCCGTAAGGCGTCGGTTTCGCCGATCCGGTGCTGGGCGTGGCTTACTTTATCCAGCGTGCCGCGAATATCATTGGCGTAGAGTTCCAGAACGGCCTGATGTTGCCGGTTGATCGCATCCGAGAACACATCCGGCGTCACATAGGGGTTGCCGTCCATATCGCCCCCCACCCAGCTGCCGACGGTTAATATCGGGTGACCGCCGCCGTTTAGGGCCTGTCCGTAATTGTATTGGATGGTCTGGTGCAGCTTGTGATGCACATAGGGTAACGTGGGGTACAAGGTGCGGGTCAGGTAACTGAGTACCCGGCTCACTTCCTCCTTGGGCTCCGGCTTGGTCCACCGGCTGAACTGGGTGGCCCACAGCACCTCGATTTTCTCGCCCAGCGCCTCCAGCAGGCCCTGCTGCTCGAACGGATTCAGGTTCGGCGAGTGCATGGCCTGCAGGATGTAGAAAATATCTTTTTGATGGTGCAGAATCGTCTGTCTCAGAATCTTGGTGGGATGGGCGGTAATCACCAGCCGGGCGGTCAGGTCGCTGAGCAGGGTTTCCAGCGCCGGCAGGCTGTAACCCTGGCTTTTCGCTCGGGAAACCGCTTCCGCCAGGCCCTGATGCTCCTCTTGTTGCACCGTGCTCAGTTTTTCGCTCTGGTGGTATTCTTCCGCAATGCCCGCCAGCAGCAAAAATAGCCGAAACGCGGCAACGGCTCGGTGCAGCAGATTCCGCTGAGAACCCTCGTCATGGCCTGCCAGTTCGGACTCAATGACCTGATGAATGCGCTCCACACCAATTTGCCCTAGCCGCTCACGGGCGTCCTTGGCGGATTGCCTCAGTCGTTCAATGAAGAGGTAGAAATCCCCGCCTTCATGTTCGCTGATAATCAGTCCCAGCAAAGCGCCTAATAAACGCACATCATCGGTCAGGCCCTGGCTGGGTTTTCCGATGGGCTTGCCCTCCTCGGCTTCCAGCGGAGACACGGCCCGGTCGCCCGTGACGGGTTCGGCGGCCGGTTCCACACTCTTCGGTAACTGCCGCCGAATGCAAAGATACAGTTCCCGCTGCGACAGAACCGGATTCGGTGATGTTAAACAGGTGGTCATCAGGGCGCTCACTCTTAAAACCGATGATACGGACAGGCTGACTGCTGTGGTTTCAGCGAAGAAGCGGTCTGTTTACCAAACGACGACCGGTTTCGGGTCTTGGGTTTCGTTCCCTGTGGGTAACTGTATTTCCCCCAACTGATTCCGCAGATCCGATTCTATTTTATCGCAAAGCGTGGTCATCGGGATATCGTGAATCCGGTTCTCAAAGGGATCTTCCAGCATTTCCCCAGCCTTGTTGGCAAAGCCGACAATCAGAGTAATACCCAGCGTGCTGGGAATGATCAGCAGTTTGCTGAGGTCGTCGGCGAAGATGCCCAGCAGGTAAATGGGCGTTATGGTAATCAGAATCCAGATCAGGTACCGGACAAAGCTATCGTATTCTTTGGGAAAGGGGGTATTTTTGATACGCTCGCAACCCCCGATAATGTCATAGAACTGTTCGATGGAGCCCATGAGGCTGACAAAACGGTAGTCGGTTATCAGGCCGCTGCTGCATGCGTTACGGGCCTGAATGCCCTGAGCGGCGAACAATGCGCAGGCCGGGTTTTTCATGTTGCGAATCAGTTGCCGGTCGGCCGCGTTCAGGTATGGATCCACTTCCGCGTAATTAATATCCTTGCGAAGCTGCATCCGCATCAGGTTAATACTGGCGATATGCCGAAAGATCAACTCCTGCTGAAGTTCTACAACCCGTTGCTGCTGCTGGGGCGAATATTCAGGCGCGTCCGCCCGGAGAAATGTCACGACCTGCGCGCCGAACATGCGACTGACGTTGACCAGCTGTCCCCATAACTTTCGGGCTTCCCACCAGCGATCATAGGCGCTGTTGTTTCGAAATGCCAGGAAAACGGACAGGATGGTCGCAAACAGGCTGACCGGCACAAAGCTGAAGGAAGCCAGGAAGTCCAGGTCACGCACATCATATAGATAGTAGACGAAAGCGGAGAAGACGACGGCATAGATGGATTCTCGCCACAGGTAGCGTACCAGGCCAATCAGGTTGTTTTTGAAATTGGTTTGAATAATCATCGGTATCTCATCTCCCGGCTAATGAATAGCCACAATCACAATCACAATCATACAAACGGCTTAGCGATTCGGTCTCGCTGTATTCACCGGCTTGAGCAGACGGTACTGCCAAATCGGTTACGATATCGAGATATTTCTTTAAGACACTTAACAGGATTGAAGAACCTTCGATCTGTCTACTTCCTCTTCTTCGTCTTAATCCGTCTTAATATTCGGTCGGGAACGGGTGCCTGAGAGCGTGGTGAGCGCTTCTGGCAATGGGACTGCGCGCCGTCGAGGTGACTGAATGCCTGGTGTATTTGGCATGAATGACGGTTTTAATCTGGCAATTCGCATTTTGTCAAAGTTTTGTCTATAATTACAACTTTGTAATACAAAAACCGGTATAAGATGATATTACAGACTCCCTTTGCTGAGCAATTAGGGCCGTCATAGTTAGAAAGACAGGAAAGCGAGCCGATGGTTTCAAAAAACAGCGCTGCGATTAAACAGTCGACTTTTGCACAGGACTTTCTTTCATCAATTGTTGTGTTTTTGGTAGCCCTTCCGCTTTGCTTGGGGATTGCGATTGCCTGCGGCGCACCGCCGATGTTGGGTCTGGTTACCGGAATTGTCGGGGGTATCCTGGTAGGTTCCATCTCTGGAGCTCCGTTACAGGTCAGCGGGCCGGCTGCCGGTCTGGTGGCCCTGGTATCGGAAATCCTGGTGGAGTTTGGCATACCGGGCCTGGGGGTTATCCTGCTGATGGCAGGGGTAATTCAGTTGTTGTGTGGCGTTTTACACCTTGGTCAGTGGTTTCGGGCCATTTCTCCCGCCGTTATTCAGGGCATGCTGGCGGGTATCGGGGTGCTGATTATGGCCAGCCAGTTCCACGTGATGCTGGATGTGGCCCCGGAGAGCAACGGGCTCGCCAATATTATGTCCATTCCGGAAACGATTATGAAGGGGCTTTTCCCGCTGGATAATTCCAGTCACCACCTGGCCGCTATGGTCGGCGTGGCCGCGATTGCGGTAATTCTGGCCTGGAACCTGACGCCGAAAAAGCTCAAAGTGATTCCCGGAACTCTGGCTGCGGTGGTTGTGGCCATGCTTGCGGCGGAATTGCTGCAATTGCCGGTCAAATTCGTGGAGATTCCGGGTGATCTGTTCTCCGCCTTCACCTTCCCGACCATGCAAAGTTTTGAACTGCTGGCTAAGCCGACCGCCTGGATTATGGCGTTTACCATCGCCATTGTGGCGAGCGCTGAAACCATGTTGAGCGCTTCGGCGGTCGATCAGATGCATGACGGTCCCCGTACGAAATATGACCAGGAAATGATGGCTCAAGGCGTTGGGAATACCATTTGCGGCTTCCTGGGCGCTTTGCCCATGACCGGCGTCATTGTGCGCAGCTCCGCCAATATTCATGCGGGCGCCAAAACCCGTAAGTCGGCAATCATGCACGGTATCTGGCTGTTGGCCCTGGTCAGTTTCTTCCCTCATGTGCTGGAAATGATTCCCACGGCCTGTCTTGCGGCCATTCTGGTGTATACCGGCTATAAGCTGGTCAAGCCGGATACCATCATCAAACTGTGGAAAATCAGCCGGTGGGAAGTATTGATTTATGCGGTAACTCTGGGCATGGTGGTCTCTACCAACTTGCTGGAAGGGGTTATTGCCGGTACCATTCTGGCGGTGATTCGCTTGTTGTTTACCCTGTCCAGCCTGCAAGGCCGTTCCGTAGAGAAGGGCGGGCAAATCCAGCTCGCTCTGCGCGGTAGCGCCACCTTCCTGAGCCTGCCGAAGCTGGTGTCCATTCTGGAGCGTCAGCCTCTGGGCCGGGATCTGCATATTTACGTGGACGAGTTGAACCACATCGACCATGCCTGCATGGAATTGTTGCAAAGCTGGGAGAAGCAGTATCAGCTTTCCGGCGGCACTTTGACCATTGAATGGCAGACCCTGCATGACAAGCTGCCCGGCAACAACAAAAAACATACCATCGAAAACGGGAGCCCCGCCTCCTAGTCTGCTTTTTAATAACATTCCCGCTTCTGCCATTCCTGCCTGCGTAGGGATGGCAGTTGTGTATTATACGGCACCAATGACATAGAAGATTCAGGAAAAGCCCCATTCATGATTCTTTTGAATCAGGTGTTTGTCGGATTCCTGCAACAAGGTTGTCAGTGTTTGCTTGAAGGGTTGAATCGTCCCGGTAGCCTGTCCCTCAAACGCTTCGCGGATGGAATGGGTGGTGTCGCGCAAGTCGTTGCCCAGCATGGCGCTGGTGTAGCCGGATAATTTGCCCGCATAGTCCAGCACGTTCTGTTGGGTCTGCTCCAAAAAATCGGAGAATACTTCCGTTTCATCCGCTTTTAATTGAGCAATCACTGTCATGAAGGCATCCACCAGCTTGGGGCTGTAGCTGTATAAATCGGTATAGGCCAGTTCCAGCTTTTCCTCCAGAACGGATTGCCGGAGCGTATTGCGGGCCACAGTGAGCCGTTTCCATAAATAATCCCTGGCTTGAATAACATTCCGGTTGCGCGCCAGCAGTTCGCTGGTTTCGATGTACAAGGGCTGGGTGTTTTCAAACAGAGACAGGCTGAGTTCCTGCCAGCGCTCCAGCTTGCCCAAAACCGTGGCGCAGGCATTGCGGATGCCGTTGGCCATTTCCTTCTCCTTCAGTCGCCTGTTTTGAAGCCAGGCCGTATACAAGGTGCCCAGCGTAATGCCGATGGTAATCAAGGTGAGGATATCGCCCACCGTGATTTCCGGTTTTATATGAAACGCCGCCGCCGGTATGCTCATTTGAAATGTCCCCCTGCTCCCGCTCCAACACGTTCATGTATCAAGACAAAATGCAGTATAGATAAAAGCGGCGTCTCTGAAAATCGCTTGAAATGGGTGGGCAGTGACGGCTTTAATGGTATGGGTAAACGACGAAAAACAACCCGGATAACAAGGCCAGCACCCATAATCCAAGCGGTATTTCATGCCCGCGTCCGGCAAATAGCTTGGCCAGAGGGTACATGATAAATCCGGCGGACATGCCTATGCCCAGGTTGTAAGTAAAGCTAATCAGCGCAATGGTGATGAAGGCCGGAATCAGTTCGGTCAGGTCGCCGAAATCGATATCTTTGACCGGCGAGAGCATCATGCTGCCGACCACCATCAGCGCCGGACCATACGCGCAGGCGGGCACAATGGTTAAAATAGGGAAAAACAGCAGCGCCACCAGAAACAAAAGGGCGGTCACAACGGAGGTCAAGCCGCTCTTGCCTCCGGATTCAATCCCGGCGGCGGATTCGATGTAAGCCCCGGCTGCCGTGGTGCCCAGCACCGCTGCGGTCATGGTGGCGACAGAGTCGCACAGCATGGGTTTTTCCACCTCCGGCAGGTTGCCGTCCTTGTCCAGAAAGCCCGCCGTGTAGGATACGCCGATGAGCGTTCCCATGGTATCTACGAACAGGATGATAAACAGGGTCATAATCACCGGGAAGAACGATGGTTGCAAGGCCCCGGCAATATCCAATTTTCCCAAAATCGGCGCCAGTGATGGCGGCAGACTCATGGCCTCTGTGGGAATTTTGGCAATGCCCAGGGGGACCGCAATCAGCGTGGTTAGCAGCATGCCCAGCAGAATCGCGCCGTTCACCTTGCGAATCAGCAAGCCACTCATCAGCAAAAAGCAGAACAGGGACAGCAGGACCGGCGCCTGGGTCAGGTTGCCCACCTGCACCGGCGCGCCAGGCACCCCAAGCGACACGATGCCGGTTTCGTTCAGCCCGATAAAGGCCAGAAACAAACCGATGCCCACGGAAAACGCCACTTTCAGCGAGTTGGGAATGGCCGTGACCAGCCAGCTTCGTACTTTCAACACGGTCAACAGCGCGAAAATCAACGCGCTGATAAACACCGCGCCCAGCACCGTTTGCCAGGAGTAGCCCATGCCTTTTACCAGCGTGTAGGCTACAAAGGCATTTTCTCCCATATAGGGCGCAATGGCGAAGGGACGCTTGGCATAGACGCCCATCAGCAAGGTGCCGATAAAGGCGGTGAGAATGGTGGCCACCATGCTCGGCCCCAGCGGAATCCCGGCTGCTTCCAGAATCTTGGGGTTGACCACGATGATGTAGGCCATGGTAATAAACGTGGTCAGGCCCGCCAGGGCTTCCTGACGCACCGTGGTATTCAACTTCTGTAGCCCAAAGTACCTTGAAATCATGAAGATGCTGACATCCGCCTACCGTATTGCTTGGCTGGCGGACTGGGCCAGCAGGCGATCCAGCTCATCGTAGAAGCGTTGTTTGTCAGCTTGCGGTATAAAGCTGGCCTCAAAGCCGTTTTTAGCCAATTGCACCAGCTGTTGCGCGTTTAAACCCAATGCCTGGCAGACGGCGCGGTAATTCTCCGTTAAATAGCCGCCGAAATAGGCCGGGTCATCGGAATTTACCGTGACGCATAGGCCTTTGTCCAGCAGGGTTTTCAGGTTGTGCTGCGTCATCTCGTCAAACACCCGCAGCTTGATGTTGGACAGCGGGCACACGGTCAGCGGGATGCGTTCCCGTTTGAGGCGTTCCACCAGCGCGGGATCTTCCAGGCAACGCACCCCATGATCGATGCGTTTGACGTGCAACAAGTCCAGCGCCTGCCAGATGTATTCCGGCGGGCCTTCCTCGCCCGCATGAGCCACGGTCAGCAGACCTTCGTTTCGGGCACGATCGAACACGGTTTTGAATTTCTCCGGCGGATGCCCCACTTCCGAGGAATCCAGCCCCACGGCGGTAATCCACTGCTTGTACGGGAGGGCTTGCTCTAGCGTCCGCATGGCGTCTGCTTCGCTTAAATGGCGCAGGAAGCACAGAATGAGCCTGGATGAGATTCCATACAGGCTTTGGGAATCGGATAAGGCCCGATGAATGCCCTTAATGACGGTTTCAAACGAGACGCCGCGCTCGGTGTGCGTTTGCGGGTCAAAGAAAATTTCCACATGCCGCACGTTTTCGGCGGCCATGCGATCGAGGTACGCGCGGGTCAAATCGTAAAAATCCTGCTCGTGCCGCAACACCTGGGCGCCTTCATAGTAAATATCTAGGAAGGATTGCAGGTTGTGGAAGTTATAGGCGTCCCGCAGGGCGTCCACGGTGGGGAACTGCAGGGGAATGTGATTGCGCCGGGCAATCTCAACCATCAATTCCGGCTCCAGGGTACCCTCAATGTGCAAATGCAGCTCGACTTTGGGTAGCTGCGCAAGCAAAACTTCCAGATTGTCAGACAGTGGCGTCATGGTTCTTCTGTCTCCAATTCCCAACGATTATGCTCAATCCCGTTTAATTCATTTTTTCCTAATTCCTCAGTTTACCTTTTTCCGCTTCCGGTGTCAGCCTTGAGAAGATCTTCCGGGCGTAGTATGGTGGCCGTAACATGAACACCACAAGGAGGATTGCGCCATGATCGGCTTGCAACAAACCCTGGAGATTACCCTGCTGGAAGTCCAGCCCATCAGCATCCATGCCAGCCCTTACTACGAAATTTCCTACAAAGTGGCGGGAAGCGAGGCGGTTCAGCAAATGCGCATCAACCCGGAAGCCTTTTACCCCAACCCTCAGCCGGGTGATCGGGTGGCGGTGAACCTGCTGATGGGCAATATCATGGGTGCCAGCAAGCTGGATTAACACTTGAGGTTGATCCCGAACGGGGTGTCCGTTTTACAATAAGAACAGGTTGTCCCAGTGTAAGGTCAGGTCGGAGGAGATTATCCCCATGGAACGCTGCGTGGTTTGCAACGGTCGGACCATTATGGTTGAAGAGCGTTACAAGTGTATGAATTCCCAATGCAAGGGCAGTCAACTGAGTGCGGAGCCGGAAGGCGTGATTTGCCGTTGCGGCGAGCCGATGAGCTACCAGGGCGAAGATTCCTGGGGGCAGCCCAACTACATTTGCATCCATTGCAAAGCCACCAAAAGGATTGAACGATGACCCGCCGGGCGAATCCTCGCCGAAGAAACCAGGGTCGTGCCATGCTGCGCGTTGGTCTGCTGTTAGGGGCAAGCGTGATTTGCCTGACAGGAACGGCCCTGCTGGTCAGCGGCTGCGCCGCTTCCAAGCCGGTAGCTGCTGTGGAAGGGCCGGATGGGGTGCAGACGGTGAAAGTCCTGGTGAAACATGGCTACCATCCGGGCACCATTGAGGCGCAGGCGAATAAACCTCTGAAAATCGAGTTTTACCGGGATGAAGAGGCCGGTGTGGAAAGCTGCGATAAAGACTTGGTCATTCCCTCCGAGAACGTGAATATTCCCTTGCCGGTCCATGAAGCTCAGATTGTGGAAATCAAGCCTCATGCCCCCGGCGAGATGGTATTCCAGTGCGGCATGAACATGATGAAGGGCACCATTCGTTTCAAATAAGCCCAATTTCCCAATTCAACAGAAGATTGATTTTGATTCTGGAGCGATTAGGGAAAAATCTGGGTATAGCGAAATTTCGGTTGGACGCCCGGTTGGCCTGCAGCCCCTTTCACCTTGGACTGGGCCGCTTTTACGGCGGACTGGCCGTCGTTGCTGGCGGTTTCCAACGGTGTGGTATTGTCGGTGGATTGCTGCTGGGGCTTTTCGTTACTGGCAAGGGCATTGGGCACGAATTGCGCTTTTGCGGCGTACAAATCTTCTCCCTTGTGCCAGGAGGCGCTGTATAAACGGCGGATGGCCTGTACATCGCGGCTGGACAGAGTGGGATCGTAGGGGGTATTGTCCCGGCGCCAGCGGCGGACACCTACCATGATATCGCCCGCGTCTTTGCTGTGGCCGGTAACGCCCAGGGCATGGCCGATTTCATGGATGATGTTGCACTTGATGTCTTTATCGGGAATGCCGACGGTTTTGATTTCCACCGAAGCATGACCCACGCTGTAGTTGGTAATGCCGGCGACATACTTGTCATCG
This sequence comes from Vampirovibrio sp., assembly GCA_021323475.1. Lineage (GTDB taxonomy): Bacteria > Cyanobacteriota > Vampirovibrionia > Vampirovibrionales > Vampirovibrionaceae > Vampirovibrio. The sequence goes on along the minus strand of JAJQJM010000005.1, from coordinate 33,572 downwards.
AAACTGGAAACCCAATCCAGGGTAATATCGGCTTCTTTGCGGTGCTGGGTTTGCACGAAGGTGAGCCTGCCGTCCAGGGCTTGAGACCAGCTTTTCAGCGCACCAATGGCATAATCACGGTAATGCGGCCTGTAAAGCGAGGCGTTGGTCGGGTGGGTTTCAATATAAACTTTCAGGGGCTTATCCAGCCGTTGAAGCAGACGAAACGTGCGAACGGATTCCCAGTTGTCCCCGAAAGCGGTGTCGTACTCCACTGCGGAAGCCACGCTGCTATTTTGGGTAACATAGGCTTTCCCGCTGCTATCTTCCGCCAGGGAAGACACACCGAGGCCAAATACGGCACAAAGGCCAAATTGCGCAGCAATCAGGCCCCCAACCAGGGCTGGCTTCAACTTCATTCACTCACTTTCCACGCTTTGCCATTCGAATAAACGTATTATGTCACAGTAAGAATAAAAAAACAACTATGTTCTTATCGATTTACAATGATTGATCGAGGCCCCCAATCAAGGTCTTGATTTTTGAGCACCAGCTTATGCATGAGTCTTCCTGGCAGGTGGCTGCTGATGCGGCTGAAACGGCATGTGGGAAATGGTGTTGAGCCTGTTTTATGGTTGAGCGGGATTTATCCAGCCCAAAAGCCGGGCGTTGCCACCCGGCTTTTGGGTGTTTGTAATGACCAAGCGGACTGAAGGTAAACTAATGGTCTGATTTAATGCTCGCTGCGGCGGGCTTCGCGGAGTTCCTTATTTTTGCTGCGGGTGGCTTCCCGATTGGCCTTATTTTCCTCGTGCGTTGATTTGCGTAGTTCACTATTTTCGGTCTTGGTTTCCTGGCGGTTCTGTTTCATTTTTTCGCGGGCGGCCACCATATTGGCTTTGCGTTGCTCCGGGGTCAGGCTGGAATCGCTGTGGTTGGCTTCCTTGGCGGACTTTATAGTTTCCCGGTTTTCCTGCTTCATTTCTTCCCGGTTTTGCTTGGCCTGCTGATGGGTTTCTTTCCGGTTTTCGTGATTTTGCTGCCGGGTGGTTTGCCGGTTTTCCTGCATCTGTTTGCCGTAGTCATCCTTCGCGTAGCCGCTACCGTTCAGCAGCAGCACAGCCAGTCCTAGAACCCCCAATGTCAGAGAAAAGTGAGCGGTTTTCATCAGAATCATGTCCTTTTTAATTATTGCGCCTTGAGTACGAGCAAGACCCCAAACCCCAATTCAATTGGAATCCGGAAACTATGTGTTCCAAATTCCCCAGGGCGATCCCGATTAAACCGTTTGTTAAGTGTTAAAACGCCAAATCGCAAAACGCCTGAAACATCGCGTAGCTGGCTGCATGCCGCTGTTGAAAAGATTGCTTGCTTTCCGCCCAGATGGTCGCCTTTCGGGCTGGATCCAGCGAATTGGAAGCGCGCAACCAGGCTTGAATCACCGGCAGGCTGACTTCCGGGTGAAACTGCACCGCATAGGTTTTTCCGCCCGGATGGTTCAATTTATACGCCTGCCTTGGGCATAATTCGGAAGCCGCCAAATGCACCGCATCCGGCGGCAGGTGAAAGGTATCCTCATGCCACTGAAATTGCGGGGCTCCTTCCAGCCTGGAAAGCACCGGATCGGCTTTTCCTGCTTCGGTTAGCATGAGCGGTGTCCAGCCGATTTCCTTCACGTCCTGCCCGTTGAGCCTGTTGCGTTCCACAGTGGCGCCCAGGCTCCGGGCAATCAGTTGCGAGCCCAAACAGATGCCGAATACCGGCAAATTTTGCTGAATGGCATTGCGAATCATTTGCTGCTCCAGCTGCATGAAGGCGTGAATCTGATCATCCGCCGCGCTTTCCTTGCCGCCCAGAATAATCAGCCCACGGGCGTTTTCCAGCTCAATCCGCGCCGGGGTAAGGTGATGGCAATCCACGTACTGAAACGGTAGCTTCTTAGCCGTTAAAACCGCCTCCAGCGGCCCCAACGTATTGCCCGCCACATGATGCACAATCAAAACACTCATAGATTTTAGTATAGCGTATTGATAATGGTCATAATATTCGATTGCAAAAAAATGTTATGACAATCGAGGATAATACCAGAAAAAAATTAAATTCCATGAAAAGCCAATTTAGCTTTCATGAATTTAAAATAAGGAAAATACCAACCTAAAAATTGAATGAGGAAATGCTTGGTGCAACCTTAGGAATGAAGATGCGATGGACAGGCTGTGGTTAAGCCCGTGTCACACTTGATTCCGAAACCGGAAAGAGGGATTACCAAAAAAGGCTGTTTTTCAGTGATCATTGTGATTGAGATAAACTCCTAAAATCACGCTGTGCTGAACTCTCCAATCCGTCAACCCCGAGGGTAAAGTCAACCGGAAACCGATTGAATGGGCTTTCCCCGAAATCAACTTGGTTACACCAAGCAATGATCGTATATTAATTGCCGTTTACTACGCTGTATATAGTAAGTTAAGCAACTTAACAAATAATATTGCGCAATGAATTGAATGGTAATGGATGCGTTGGCTGAAACCCATACATAAAGGCCATAGTGTGGAAACTATGGCCTTTAAATTGTTTAATAAAAATTTAAAATTATTTTGTCAATTCATCAACGCTTAAAAAGGTTAATTCTTCGTAGCGTGGAATGTATACATCATGAATGTCGGTACCGGAATCCAGCGGATTCACCAGGCCATCATCGTCAAAGCCGTGAACAAAGGCCTTGTTTCTGGTGCTGCCGTGTTTTTTGTTGTATTTCGCATTGGAAATTACCATAGGGTCCAACCTCCTCTTGCACTCATTTCAAGGGATGTATCAGGGATAAACCGTTGGTACTGTCGCTATTGCAGACTGCGGACTGCAAGCAGCGCTTGCGGGTGATGGTGTATTGTTAGTAATCTTTCCTTCCTCTGCGTAAAAAATAACACGATCGCCAATAGCTGACCTCCCTCCATCGGGTAATATCTAATTGGTTATATAGTTAAACGTATAATAAACCCCACCGCATCTGAGGCCGAATTAGAACCCTGATAATCTTGCAATAACCAAGATTACAGAAATCAGACGCAGACCCGGTGGGGATCCTGGGAGAATCAGAGTGGACATCCCCCTCTGTGGAGATAGTGATGTGTAGGAAAATAGATTGCTGACGAGACAGTTATTTCACCTGGATTTGCACACTGCGCTTTTGGGAAGCGGATGCTTTAGGAAGCCGGATTTCCAGCATGCCTGCGCTGTAGCTGGCTTCTATGGTTTCCGGGTCAATGCCGTCCGGGAAACTTAGCTGCTTATAAAACTTGCCATAGCGAATTTGGGTCATCAACGCCTTTTCGCCCGGTTGAAGTTCCGGCGGGGGCATTTCACCGGACAGGGTGAGGTTTTTTTGAGTCGCGTCAATGTGGATATGCTCGCTTAAATTCTCGGTGGGTAAGCCGGGTAACGGGATGCGCAACCGGTAGGCATTTTCCGTTTCCACCACCTCTACCGCCGGATTGAGTCCGGTGCCGTTTGTAGCGGTGGTTGCGGCAAACGCGTTATCGATTTCCTTGCGGAGCATATCAATTTCATCCAATGGCGATGCCCATTTCAGCATAGACATAAATCGACTCCTTTCCTGCTTATCGGTTAGGCTGCAACGTATTGGAAACAGCTAATTTAACGATGTATGCTCATTATAGAAATGCTTTTTGATAAGGCGGGTTTTATTAAGATTTTTTTTATTTTGGCGGGCTGAAATCCCTATGAATACGCCTTTTTAAGGATCTATTCCTTAAGAATTTTTTAATAATTTAAATCATCCGGTTGCCTGAACGTTACCGGATGACTGCCTGATACCGGCGGGAATTGAAGTTTACGGTTGAAGGGTTACACTAAACGCCAAAGGCCGGTTCCACTCGTACTCACGTTGAGGCATGGATATCCATGTTGTATCTATGCTGAGCCAGTTATCCCTTTTTGATTAAGTTTTATGAAGTATCCCACGGGCAAAACGACACAAACACCTGTTGAGTGGTTTTTCAAAGGTTACTTCAAGATTCCGAGCCAAAGTATAAGGAATTCCCAATGAGCAGCAGTTTCCCGTCATACCCGGCACCAGGCTACAGATCGCCTTACTTCCCGAATTACGCCAGTGCGGGTGCCCCCAGGCCAATGCTGGTCAATACTGCCATAGGCGTTCCGTACGGTAACTTTAACCGTCCGAACGTTGCTTGGGCTCCACCGGGTAGACCGGCCTTCCATCCTGCTCCTTTGGCTCCGCAGTTTCAAAACCCGCAGGCCCAACCTCCTATAGTCCCCGCTTTCAGCCAGCAGGCACCGGCCTCCGATGGCGGCAACTCACTCTTGAAATGGGGTCTGGGAATCGGGGCGGCTACGTTAGGTGCTCTTGTAGCGCATCATTTCTATAAAAATCACAATAGTGAACCTGCCAGCACCCCTGCTACGCCGAATGATCCGGTAAGTCCGACCGGGGAAGATGCAAAAACGCCTGATGCCGTCGAGTCCAACGGTGACGAGAAGAAAGTGACGAACGTCTCCACGGATGAAACCGACAAGGCCAAGAACTCCGACGATGCCAAGGCGAAACAGGCAGAGCCGATAACCACCCCCGATGGGGATACGGACGGCAAGGAGCCTGCCAAGCCTAAAGCGGCGGCCACAGCGATCAGTCATGGTGAGGTTATCGAGGATACCGTCAAAAAAGACATCAAGGCGGCTGAGAAAAAAGTCGGCAGCTGGATTAGCAGAAGAACCGGTTTGGGTATTTTAGCCGTGGCTGGTGGTGGACTAGCACTCGCTGCCAGACAATATGGTGTGCCGCTGATGCCGGTCATGGCGGAAGATGCACTGAAAAGTGGCGCAAAATATATTCCCATGGCGATGTCCGCTGCAAAAGGCTTTGCTTCGCAAGCCAGCGGTAAATTAGGCGATGTGCTGTTGAACTTCAGGTATCCGGGGGGTATCTGTCCGGCGCCGGTGCAGGAGAAAGTTCAGAATATATTCTTGAATGGTGCCCAAAACGCAGTTTGTAACGCTGCGGATACGCCACTTCGATTTGTGGCTCAGCAAAAGGCTTCCGCCGCTGCGGCCGGACTGGCGTCCGCTGTGTCCGGTCTGGGCTTCGGCAAGGTCGCGCAGGAAACCGCTGGGAACGCTACCAGCGCCATCAAGGGTGCGGTTAATAACGGAACCTGTTCGATTGAAGAAGCCGCGAATCACTTAAAAGTCTGCTTGCCAAACGAAAGACCCTGGTTTTACGACACCCGTCAGGCAGTCAGTAACACATTGGAAACCTTTCTTCCGTGGGCACAATCCAAAGTATCTAACGGCTTAACCTGGGCTGGTACTTCCGCTTCCGGCATCAAGAGCACGGTCAGCGGCAAAGTGGATGATGCGATTCTGAATTTCAATCATCCGGGCGGGATCTGCAAAACCCCGGTCAAGCCACCGGATTTGTTGAGCCAGCCGCCTAAGACTCAGTCTTTTCCGGGAGAGGAGCCGTTAAGCTACCAGGCCGGCCAGCGCATCAGCCAAGGGGCCGGATATGTCGGCGATACCCTGAGAGGCGCCCGGAACAGTCTGGGTTCCGTATGGGATTCCATTAGCAATTCCGGCGTGGTAAACACGGTTTATAACAAGGTGTTTGGGGCTTCCGCCAATGGCACCCATACGGCCGCTGAAAAAGCGACGGAAGGTGTTGCCGGTAAATTATTGAATGAAACCATGCCAACCCCCACTGCCGTTTAATAGCTGGAAACGTTAATAATAAAAAGTTTGCAAAACACCGTTCCCTAGGGAACGGTGTTTTGTGCTTTTTGAGAGGCGATACCTACCAATTTTTCATGAAGCCTTTTAAAAGACGCCTGCTCAAGACTATGGCAGTCAACGGGAGGGGGTGAGAATGAGTCATTTTGTTACGTTCAATAGTCTTTTTTTGTATTCCCGATACAATAAATAAACTATGGGAGCGAGGGCAGACGTTGTGAATTCCTTGAGCGCCGGTACGCCGGTTGCCGAAAGCCGGTTTAAAACGACGGCGGCGCTCTGCTGGCTGGGCTGGGTTTTCGACTTTTATGATTTAATCCTGATTGCCTTCTTAATTCCCACCATCGAGCATTCCCTCCGGATGAACGCCTCGCAAAGCGCCTGGTTGCTGGGCATCGGGTTGGGCGCGTCGGGCCTGGGTGGCATCTTATTCGGATGGCTGGCGGATATATACGGGCGCAAAAAAATCCTGACCGTAACCGTCATATTGTTTGCGCTGGGTATGCTGGTGAGCGGCTTTGTGCAAACGCCGCTCCAGTTTTTCATCGCCCGGTTTGTGACCGGCCTGGGGCTGGGCGGGGAATGGGCTGTTGGGCATGCGCTGATTGCCGAATCCGTGCCGGCGGATCGCCGGGCCCGCTGGAGCGCGTTTCTGCAAAGCGGGGAGCCGATCGGGGTTGCGTTGGCCGCCATCGTCGGTTTTACGATTGCCCCGCTCATCGGGTGGCGGGCGGTGTTTATCCTGTCTTCCTGTACCGGGTTGCTGGCCCTGTTTTTCCGCAAACACATGCAGGAATCTCCCATGTGGCAGCAAAGCCCTCGGCTGGGCTCCCGCGAGCGCCTGCAAAAACTGGGGCCATTTCTGGGCGCATATTGGCCCCTGATGACGCTGGCGCTGGTGCTGGCCATCTTCAAGCTGGGCACCTACTGGACTTGTTACACCTGGCTGCCGCGTTTCATTCAACAATCGTTCGGGGTGGCCATCCATAAATCCACCTTGTGGATTCTGGTGGGGCAGGCGGGGCAGTTCATCGGCATGTATCTCTTTGGCGTGGTGGCCGATCAGGTGGGTCGCCGCTGGGCCTTTACCGCGTTTTCCTTGTTAACGGCCTGTGCCTTGTTGCCATTGGCCCTGGCGTGGGATTTTCTGTTCCATCAGCAGCAGGGACTGTTCTGGGGACTAATGTTCCTGCTTGGGCTGGGTGCCGGCTGTACCGCTGGATTCGGAGCATTGCTGGCGGAATTGTTCCCCACCGTTCAGCGCACCTTCGCCATGGGAACGGTGTATAACATGGCGCGCGGGGTACAGGTGCTGGCCCCGGTAATCATGTTGTGGGCCTCTCAACAGGCCGGGATTGAAGGGGCATTGCTGGTTCCGGCCACCTTGGCCTTGTTGACTGCCGCTTGGGTCTGGACCTTGCCGGAGCGAAAAGGGTTTTCGCTGACGCAGGGCCTGGCTGTCGAGCCTGATTAACGCAAACCCCAAGCGAAGCCAAAATATTAGTGATGGCGACAGGCCGTGTGCTGCTGAGGAATGGCGGAAATAGGCTGATGGCGGTTTCCGGGCCATCGTTGAACACGCGCTGGCCGCAATGGGCTTATAATAGAATTAACTAGTATGGGAACCGGCAGGGGCGAATGTCTGAAACGCGAACAACAATGCAAACAGGTGAGGACTTGAACGGTTATGACCGTTTGAAGGCGTTTGTAGTCAGTGATGTGCACCTGAACAATCACCCTTATAACCGGCAAGAGGATCTGGAAAATCCACGCCGCCGTAACTTTCGGCTGTTTTTGAGCCGCTTGAACGAGGAAATTCGTCCATCCGATAAAGTGCTGCTGATTTTAAACGGGGATATTCTGGATGTGACGGGCTCCTGGTTTGAGGATGTGATGCCCTGGGACGCGGATGAGGCCCAGGTGGAAGCCACCCTCAACAAGCTGGTATTGGAGATTCTGGAAAACAATCTGTCCACCTGTCAGGAACTGCGCCAGTTCCTGATGAATGCCAATAACGAAATTGTTTACGTGTTCGGCAACCATGACGGCCTGTTGCAGCGGTTTCCGTCCAGCCAGGAGGTCATACGCAACTTTCTGGCGGCGGAATCTTCGGATCCGGCCGTTGGGAAGCGAATTGGCTTTGCCTCGCATTTCGCGTCCGAGGAGCTGGATTTATACACCGAACACGGGCACCTGCTGGACCCGTTCAATCATGCCGGCATTGTGCAACCCGCCCTGGGCGAGGTCATTAATATCCTGATCGTCAATCGCTTTGTGGAACTGGCGGTGGATCGCCTGCGGGGAAACGGCTACTCGGAAGGGTTTATCGCCCGTATGCATGCCCGCCTGCACGATATTGAATATCTGCGTCCGCTGGCGCTGGTGCCGGTCTGGATACAAACCGTGGCCGAACAACACGCGGGGCACCCCGAAAGCATCGGCAAGCGGGAATCCGTTCGGGAAATTCTGATCAGCGTCATCTCCCAAACCCTGCTGGACCCGGAAATGATGCAGTACATGACCAGCCAATTGCGGCTTCCCAAGGCGTTCTTGCGTCTGGTGGTCAAAATCACCCTGCGGTTGCCAGCCGTTTTGCCGGTGATTTCGTTTGTCACCACCAAGCTGGTGCGCCGCACTCACTCCAATAAATATCAGTACCGGGCTGCCCAAAAAATCCAGCGAGAGAAAGGGTATCGGCTGATTGCGTTCGGCCATACCCATATTCCGGGCGTCCAACCGCTGACGGAGAATGCTTATTATTTCAATACGGGAAGTTGGAAGCCGGTGATTAACCTCTTCAAGGCCAGCAAGAATAATCCCGTGGAGCTGGAAACCCTGATTCATGACGCCCAGTTCAACAAGGTGGAGCGTTCCGGCATTTTACGGCTGGAGAAAACCGATTTGCGGCCTAGCGCCCCGGCGGAATTTTCCCTGCAAACGGTGCAGAGTGGGGTCAGCGGTTAATTGGAAGCGGACTGGGGAAGTGCCAAGGCGATGGACGTGCCCTGTGCATCAATTGGAGCGCCCACTTTCATCTGTTCGCCAATGGTCAGGATGCTTTTCTGAAAATAGGCTTCCCGTTCCGCGGGAGGCATGTGGGCCGTTTGGGAATTGACTTGCTGGAAATATTGGGCGGCCGTCGGATTATCCCGCAATGCCGCCATCAGGTCCGCGCTTTGGACATGCTCGATGTGCATATCGCTAAAGAACGGCTGGCCTACGTTCTCATGGGCTGTTGTGCTGATAGCGCCCGCATAGCTGCTGATTTTCTGCTTGAGTTCGGCCACAGCCGGGTCGTTTTGGGCCAGGGTGCCTAATTTGGCTTCCAGTTGATGGTACGTCTGAGAGAGTTGGATGTATTGTTCCGTGTAGCCGATGGTTTGCGTTACCAGCTCCGCTGGGTAATACGGTGGGCCGGAGAACTGCCCTGCCTGCTGCTGCTGGGTCATGGCCTGGCTTAATTGGGCAATCGCGTCCTGATTCGCTTCAAAGGCGCTATAATACTGCCCCAACTGACTCCCTGAAGCGGAGAGCTTCTTCAGGAGGGCCTGGATATCGTCCGGCAGCGGTTCCCCGTTTGCCAGAGTGGTTTTGCTCAGGTCGGCCAGCGCCTGGGATGCGCCGGTAATGAAGGCTGCCCCGTCCACGCTGGTGGAATTTTTCTCGCCGCCGGACTGGTCGCTGATCAAGACTTTCCCGGTGTCGGGATCAATCTTCAGCAGCACGTTCTGGGGAATATTGGTTGCTTTCAGTTGAGCGGGTTGCCCGCTTCCCTGGGAGCTGGCGCCGATGAGCGAAAATAGCTGGTCGGTTTGGCTGACGGTTCGGGCGCTGGTGGCCTGCCCGAATAGATTGTTGACATTCCAGCCCAGCAGTTGCAAAGCCCCAATGGAGACGATGGCTAACAATCCAAGTGCGATAGCGTATTCATATAACGCCTGACCCTTGCGTTTCAATCAATCTTCCTTCCAATTGCTGAGGTGCTTATCTCTATACATCGACCCGTTCTGCAGAAACTGAATTAAAATTTAACAAAAATTAAATTGAAGGTTTCCGTAATATGCAATTGGTCCCTTTTGTCATTTCCAAACAACGCCATTGCGGAGGAACGGTGTTTGGGAATGCTGAATTATTGGGGCGGATGATTCCAAAAAATTAAATCCAAATTCTCATTGAGCAGGCCGGTTGAATTGGTGATACGACACAGGATGCCAGCAGGATGCTACCGCGCGGGAAGAGGACTTATTTAACCTCAACGGAAAATTGCGTGGCCCACGCTGCAAGCGCCTCATCAAGCTGGGGCGTCCAGGCGGGGTGAGGAGCGGAATCCCGGCTTTCAAACAGCGGAATGCCTTTTAGGATATCTTCCGGCCAACGGGGAAAAAGGTGAATGTGCAAATGCGGCGTCAGTTCCGACAGGGTAATCCAATATGCGCGCGGAGAGCCCAGCTTTTCCAGCGCAATTGCCCAGGCTTTAGCGGCCAATAACAGGGCGTCCGGCAGATCCGCGTAATTTACAAGCTCCCGGCTGGGCGCCAGCATAATGTAACCGTTTCGAGTGCCTCGAATCGCTACCAGGGGCTTTTCCGTGGCAATCAGAAACGGGTTTGCGGGCGGTGACGTTGACATTCAGGCGGCTCCCCTCATACCTTCCCAGTATACCCAAGTATACTAACATTGATAGGCATTATTCTAACGGCAGGAGCGTCGACTGTTCGCAAGGGCTTTGGGAATACCGGAAATCCATACTTTCCTATGGGTTTTCTTACAGATATAGTTGTAATGTCAATACAAAAAGAACGCCTTGGATTGCCCATGACCTCCCCGCCCTCTTTACCTGCGTCCGATACTCAAACTGCCGGACTGTTTGAACCGAACCGATCCGGCATGAGCCTGGATGACTATGATTATCCGCTGCCGGAATCGTTAATTGCCCGCTATCCGCTACCGGAGCGGGATCAGTCCCGCATGCTGGTATTGAACCGGCAAACGGGCGCTATCAGCCATCACCGTTTTCAGGATCTTCCGGATTTTCTGGCTCCCGGCGACCTGATGGCCCTGAACAACACCAAGGTGTTGCCCGCTCGTTTTTACGGCAATCGGCGCGGATTGACCGGGCGGGTGGAAATCCTGATGCTGCATCCGGTTTCCGGCGATGTATCGCACGAGCAGGAAGGCTTGATCTGGAGCGCCCTGATGCGTCCTGCCCGTAAGTTGAAGCCGGGCACCATTGTGGAGCTTCCCGATACTCAGGCGGTTCTGGAGGTGCTGGAAGTCGGCGAGCGCGGCTGCTGCCGGGTATTGGTGCATCCTGCCGAGCATGGAAACGTACCGACCCTGATGGAGCAAGTGGGCCGCATGCCCATTCCGCCTTATTTGCGCCGAGATGCCGAAGAGAGCGACAAGCAGCGTTACCAGACCGTTTTTGCCAAGGTGCCGGGCGCCCAAGCGGCCCCGACGGCCAGCCTGCACTTTACGCCGGACGTGTTGGAGCGCATTGCGCGGCAGGGCGTTCAATCGGCGGAAGTGACCCTGGCTGTCAGCGCTGGTACGTTTCGCACCGTGGAGGAAGAAGACATTCGCGGGCATAAGATGGATCCGGAGGCCTATACGGTGGAACCGGACGCCGCCGAGCGCATTCGGGCCGTTAAGCAAGCCGGGGGTAAGGTCTTGGCCGTGGGCACCACGGTGACGAAAACCCTGGAAACGGTTGCGTTTGAGAACCAGGGGCAAATCGTGCCCGGCTCCGGCTGGAGCAACCTGTTTATTTATCCCGGTTTCCAGTTTAACGTGGTAGACCGTATGCTGACCAATTTCCACCTGCCGAAGTCCACCTTGCTGATGCTGATTAGCGCCTTTGCCGGTCGGGAAAACGTGGCGGCCGCCTACCGGGAAGCGCTGGCGCATGGCTATCGGTTCTATTCCTACGGCGATTGCATGCTGATTTTGTAGGCGCACAAACAACCGAAGAAAATAGGAAACCCGGCGTGATAGGTCGCCGGGTATGAGAATAGCAAAGGGAACGGAATAGAGAGAGCAATATAGGGTAAAAGGTGTGTCTGCGGATGAGCCGGGGAAATAGGGCTTATCAAACGCGTCTATTTCTTTTGTAGTAGGCTTTTGGCTTTCCCCCTGGTCTCATTGTTTGCTCTACTGCTCTATAAATCCCGGTCAACGGATCTTGATGTTAGTTTGTTAAGAAATGTAAATTAAACGGGAAAAATTGCCAAACAGGTACGTCATGGCGAGCCCATCTCCGACTAGGTGAGGGACTCACCTGCCTTTAATATCCAAATATACAGCCCGGTATTTCATTTGTTCAGGGAGGGACAACGTGTTGCTTTCCCACTCATCCCGCCTTGTTTACGCGGACTGAGTTTTATTCTTCTTTTTGCTTCTTTGCTTTCGCTTTATGTTGTTTTCATATCTCTCAAAAGTTTGATGATGGTGGAGAGAGTCGCGAGATCTTTGGGTGTTTTGTCATCATTGTTCGTCACTTCCGTTCGAATACCTGGGGTTCTCAGCAATTTCCAAACCATACCGGTAAAACCGGCACGACTGGCTAAATGTAGCGCTGTATTCCCATCATCATCTTGTTCGTTTAATGTTGCTGGTGGCACATCGCCATCTGCCAAGAGTTCGTCCAGCTCTAACTGATTTTTCGCTTCAACCGCCACATGCAAAGGGTTGCGGCCAGTAAAACGCACACTGTCCTGTGTGAAGGGGAGGCTGGACTGTTTTGGTAGGGTGGTGCCCTGTGGCTTCCTGCTTGTAACAGGCTGAAGCCGAGGAGACGATACAGTAAGGTTCATAGGGGGATTCCTCATGATGCTTGCTACTTGGAGGTGATCAAGTTTCCAGGGGAGAGAGTGAGTATAGATTTCATATCTACCGGATAAAATCCTGCAGATGGTTTCCTGTAGCTAGTATTCATACTCAACCCGTGAAATCTATAGTCCATGCGTGCATGCAAAAAACCCGGTGCTTGACGGGGGCAACCGGGTTTAAGCTTGTAGAAAATTGTAGGATTCTAGCCTGCGCGACGGATTTTGTTGGCGCGGATGCAGCTGGTGCAAACGGTAATGGTTTTGTGTTGACCGTTGGGCATAACCACTTTGCATTTTTGCAGGTTAGGGTACTGGAAAAAACGGTGGTGCTTGTTGGAGAAGCAAACTTTGTTGGATTTGTTGCGACGCTTGTTGCAAACTTCACAGACGCTGGCCATGGGGAGGGATCCTTTAACTTCGGTTCACGATTTCAAGTGTTGCTTATTGAAACATTAAAAAAAGCTTATGGCAACAGTCCATCTTCCTGAATGCGGATACTTGATGTGGCGATCCGGTTCTGTTTTATCCGCTGGCCTGGCTGTTAGAAGGGTTCGGCAATCGGCCTTTCTCCGTATGGCTCTGGACTGGCATGGCTGTGAACAGGCATAGCTTCGGAAAGACAAGGCCGCTTGCCGGACGATGAGGCTGAGCAATGCCATTTCGCCGCCATTAGACCATGAACGATGGAGTGTGACATGTAACAATCTATTGAAAGGCAGGAATGGACTGGCACCATTTGCGCTTGAGCGGCTTTGCTATAATGACTGCCCATAGAGGCGACCTCGTCCGTTGTTTTAATATTTGGATTCATAGATCTTATGTCCCTGGGAATGCCAACCAATTACTCCTCCTCTCCTGCGACTTATAACGCGGGGTATGGCACTTATGGCGCACCGGCCGGGCAGACCCGGCAACCGGGCCAAAATTCGGATATACAGCGCATAAAAATGGAGCTGGGTGGCGGCATTTTAAACGCGAGCCGGACCCCGCTGGAGGGGAAGCAGCTTTACGGCCTTCAGGACGGGGAGCCGATTAACCCCCGACATGGCGGGTTGATTCCAACAACGGGGGTGTCTTGGGTGGATGCTTCCGTATCTAAAGGCGAAGATGTCGTCACATTCACGCCCCAGGCGCTGGGTAATTCCGCGGCGGCCTCCTTGAGGGGCTCAGTGGTAGGAGGGCTCGGCACCGGGTTTGTGGCGGCCATTGGCAGCGGATTGGCGAAACTTCTGATCAAGGAAAGCCAATTCAGCGTGGGCGCCTGGACGGCAGGCTTATCGGTGCTGGGCGCCATGATGGGCGGCGGTGTCGGTTTTGCAAAATCCATGTACGAGAATTGCCTGGACCTGAAGCGACTCCTGTTTGGCGTAACGTTCAAGGGATAGATAATCCGCCCTGGCTGGTGAAGAGATGGCCATGAACTGCTTGGGGCTCGTGTGGTGGGCATACCGGACAGCAAAACGCCCTTTCTCTGTGAAAGAAAGGGCGTAATGAGAGAGTCGCAATAGGGAGAGTTGCAGTGGTTATAGAGGGAAATTGGATAGGGAGAAAGAGAAACTACGATTTGTCGGCAGGCGGGGCCTGGAAGATGACATTGCCTTCGGTATCCAGCACCTTGTCAATGGTGCCGTCCATCGGATTTTCGATGACTTTGCCAATCTTGATGCCGAAGCGGTTGAACTTGTCATCGGTGTTCCACAGGTCGCTGACCTCGTAGTCGTTGACTGTGCCGTCGATGACGGTGCCGCCTTGCTTGCCCTGGTCTCTGCCGGTATCCTTCAGCCCTTTAATGCCGTCGGCCGTCTGGCCCAGCAAGCCGTGGGGAGCCACGAAATCAGAGAAAGGACCGCCGTCGTTAATGGTGACGTGACTGTCGAGGTAAGCGCCTTTGGGGTTATTCGGCTCCTTGACCTCCAGATTAATTGTATATTCGGGGGTGGTTACGGTCAGTTTCTTGCCGTCCCACTTGGCGGAACTGCCGTCACCCAGTGCAACGGACTGGCCCTCGGTCATGGGTTTGCCGTCCACGGTGGGCGCCTTGCCGGAGCGATCGAAGAAGACGCGGTTGTTGCCTACCTGCATGGCTGCCTCACCGATAACAGTGGCGTCATCGGAGCCCCAGCGCTCGAATTTGGTGTTGTATTGCAGGTTTTTATCGGACAGCATGTTGTAGATTTTGCCGCCTTGGCCCATTACGTCGTACTTCTCGCCGTCGAAGCCGACCAGGTGCGGATCGCCCCAGTATTGGCCACCGTTGCCGCCATTGTAAACCGGCGCTTCATACGGGGCTGTCGGATCGATGGGCACGGGGCAAACCGGAGAGCTGCCGCCCATAAAATATGGGGGAATATTGGCGGCCTGAGGGGCATCCGGCATAATCGGCTGAGGCATCATGGGTACTTGGGGGAGCATTGGTACCTGGGGTACCTGAGGCGCCATCATACCCGGAAACTGGGGCATCATCATCGGATTCTGGCCCATCATGGTCGGGATTTGCGACATCGGTTGCGTAATGGAGGTAGGTAGATAGGAGCAAGGCGGCAGGCCCGGCATGGCGCCTGGCATCGGCATCGGGTTGTAAGAAACCGGCGGTGTATAGGAGGGTGGGGTGTAGGGTACCGGTTGTTGCGGATAGGAAGGGTAGTATGGCGCGGGGGAAGGCGCATAGGTTTGTGGCTGAGGGCAGCCGTAGTTGCCCAGCAGGCTCTTGAGCATGGAGGCGCATTGCATCATGATGCTACTGCTGCTCTCCAGCTGGCTGACCATGCCACCGAGCGTACCGCCCTGAGTGCCGCCATGGGGGTTTTGCATCATGGGGTTTTGCGGGTTTTGCATCATGGGGCTTTGCATAATAGTACTTTGCGTGACGGGCAGCATATTGAACTGGGGAATGCCGATGCTGGTGTTTTGCAGCACGTTCGGCAGCGCAACGGTACTGGAGCTCATGCTCATGGGCAGCAGCGTATTGACGCTGACCGCCGGCTGGCCCAGCGTAACATTGCTGGAGAATACCGATAGCGCATTGGGATTGAGGGTATTGCCCGTCGATAACATATTCAATTCTCCTTATGTGGGACTTCTGCAAAAAATGCCTTATTAAAAAGCCTGTCTATGTCCACGTCTGTATTCAACGCGGCCAGTTGGATATCTGGCGGATGTTGAATGTATATATAAATAAAAACAAATAAGCCTGCTGGATTGCTAAATTATATTGTTTGTATATCTACTTTTTTAAAAAACTTAAAAATCAAGCTGGTCTGAAATCGCCTGAATTTTTGGGTTTCCAGCGTATGGGGCGGCAAAAAATCGTTCTTCCCGTCAGCCATCTTTTCGTACTCATCCCCTGAAATAGGGGATTGAGGGCTGATTCATTTCCAGGTTCTCTAAACCTCTTTTTCAAACCTCTTTTTCCACTCCTGTCGTTCCCGCGCAGTGGGAAATCCATTCTGAATGAACGGGAAATGGGTTTAGTTTGCCTGGGTCACGCAGCCTTAATAAGCTTATTTCTTCGGACATATAGTTTCTTGCCTGTATGGGAATGACAGTTGCCTGTCTGGAAAATTAGGTGGTATCCCGTCCCGACAAAGGACGCTGTCATGGCGAGCGGCTGATTGCGGGAGCGCGGCAATCTGGCGCTTGTGCCCGTTGAGTGAGTGTATCCCGGCATGGGGTGGCAGATTGCTTCGTCGTTTGTTTTACGCCTCACAATGACAGCGAACGGTCATGACACCAATCAGCCGTTTTTTGCTTAGCCTGAGGATATAAACACCAAGCGCCCAACCCCTAGGGGTATGGGCGCTTGAAAGTGTCTGGAATGTGTGGCCAGTCAGTCGTTAACTGGCGGTGGCCTCCTCGTTGCTTGCATCGTTATCGCCGCGTTTGTAGAGAACGTTGCCGTCTTTGTCGAAGGTCTTCAGAACGTTACCGTCCTCATCGGCCTTGGTTTTACTGGCGTCTACTTCGGTGCCGAAGCGGTTGAATTTGTCGTTATTGCTCCAGAGATCATTAACCTCGTAATCGTTGACCGAGCCGTCAATGACGGTGCCGCCCTGCTTGCCCTGGTCTTTACCGCTGTTTTTATGGCCACTTACGCCATCGGCGGTCTGGCCCAATAGGCCGTGGGGGGCAACCATATCGGAGAACGGGCCGTCATCCCTCAGGCGGACGTTGCTTTCCAGCGCTGCGCCGTTGGGGTTGCCTTTTTCACCGACTTTAAGGTCAATTTCGTATTCGTTGGTCTTAACCTGGAGCGTTTCGCCGTCCCAAACGGCAGTGCCGCCTTTATCCAGTTTCACTTCCTTGTCTTTTTCTATTTCCTTGCCGTCTACTTTGGGAGGCTTGCCGGAGCGGTCGAACTCCACTTTGCTCTTGCCGACCTGGATTCCGGCCTTGTCAATGACGGTCGCGTCATCGCTGCCCCATCTGGCGAAGGTGGTATTGTACTGGATGTCCTTGTCGGACAGCATGTTATAGGTTTTACCGTCCTGACCCATTACATCGTACTTCTCGCCGTCGAAGCCGACCAGGTGCGGGTCGCCGTAATATTTGCTGTTATCGCCGCCATTGTATTTGGGCGGGGTGTAAGTCGGGGGCGTTGGAGTCGGTGTCGGTGTTGGCGTCGGAGTGGGCGTTGGGGTTTCGTACGTAGGTGTCGGTGTGGGAGTCGGCGTTGGTGTGGGCGTTGGGGTAGGAGTCGGTGTCGGAGTAGGGGTAGGGGTATCATACGTGGGGGTAGGGGTTGGTGTCGGAGTAGGAGTATCGTAAGAAGGTGTCGGGGTGGGTGTGTTGTCTTCCTGCGGTTGGGGGGTGGGCTGATTGCAGCCGCCATGATTTTGGGTCTGACCGCCTTGATCCGCGGCAACCGGAATGTTGGGATTGTTTTGCGAATCCTGTGAATTTTGAGAGCCCGGAGAGAACAGTGACGACGGATCGCCGCCCATCAGTTGCATCAGCATGCTGATGATCATATTCATAATCTGGAACATCATATCCTGCATGCCGGGTTGGCCCACGCCACCACTACCACCCAAGCCGCCAAAGGAGGCAAGTGTGGAAAAAGGATCAAGGCTATCCTGTTGTTGCAGGGGGGAAATGGGCGGACTGGCCAAACTTTGAACACCTGGCTGTCCAACGGTGCCGGGTGAAGTTGGTAGCAGTGGAAACCCTGAAGTTAAGCCGTTAATAGACATATCGGTTCAGTCTCCTTAAATTAGCCGCTCGATATTCCTCCCGAAAAACAGGAATGCGGAACGACTTTCTATGTCCTCGAAGGGTAAAGCAGCCGTTATTAACGTAGGGTGATTTGGATTTACTTGGTATATAAAAAATAAAACATTTGATATCCGTTAATTGCCTTTTATAAATGTTCCGCTTCGTAAATCGCAATAGAGGCTCTACTGTGTGAAGCCGCGCTTCCAGACGCAACCGAGGCCAGCTTGATGGTGGCTCGGTTACGGTCTTTGGCTGGCTTCAAGGTGAACTTTTCCCCATCACCTCCCGAATTCCGCAGGCCGTGTATGCAAGCTCAACCTCAAGTTTTCCCAAGCGTGGCCGAATGATGGAGTATAAGCCTGGAGGTGCCCCTGCCTAGTCTGGCTTATCCCAAAATCGTCCAGTTGTATAATAACTATTCAAAAGGAAGTGGTTATAGAATAGAATGAAGAATGTGGTTACATCAGAGGGCTATCGTGAGGAACGGGATGCATCGAGAGATAGAGCCATTTTTAGAGGATCATCGGGCGGAAACCGCGTATATCCATGAGTCCTCCTATGTGGATACTCCATGCCGTATCGGCGAACATACCTCCATACTGCACTTTACGCATGTCATGGCGCATGCCATCATCGGCAACCACTGCTTCATCGGGCGTAATGTCACCATCGCATCCGGCGTGTTACTGGGCGATAACGTGCGGGTTATGAACAACGCCCAATTGAACAGCGGCGTGATTATGGAAAACCAGGTTTATTGCGGCTCCAGCGTGGTGTTTGCCGAGAACCGCCATGTGCGGGCCATTCCCCGAAATATCTCTCGCGTCAGCCCAACGCTGGTGCGTTTGGGTGCGGAGCTTGGGCCGAACACAACCGTGGCTTCCGGCCATACCATTGGCCGTTTCGCGTTCATCGAGGCCGGAACCATTGTGGATAGAAATATTCCTGATTTTGCGGTAGCATATGGCAATCCATTGAAGTTTGCCGGATGGCGCTGCGAATGCGGACAGTCCCTGCCCATACAGGCACCGAACGCCCCCAGCTCGTCCTCCCAAAGCGAAACGGAAGAGGAATTTTCCTGTTCTTATTGCAACCGGCGGTACCTCCGGCAGTCCCGGTGGAAAGTCCTACAGTTGACCCAGGGGGACACCGCCTTTGATTCCCATTCTCAATCTGACCCGACAGTACGAACAGCTCAAAACATCGATTGATGAGGCCCTGATTCGGGTTGCCGCCTCCGGCCACTATATTCTGGGGCCTGAAGTCAAGGCGTTTGAAGAGGAAATGGCTCGTTATTTGGGCGTAAAACACGTTATTGGCTGCGCCAACGGCACCGATGCCCTTTTTCTGGCGTTGAAAGCCCTCAAAATCGGTGCAGGGGATGAAGTTATCACCACGCCGTTCAGCTATATGGCTACCTCGGAATCCATTGTGCGGGCCGGGGCCAAGCCGGTTTTCGTGGATATTGAGCCGGACACCATGAATATGGACGTGTCCCTGCTGGAAGCTGCCCTGACGTCTAAAACCAAGGCGGTTTTGCCGGTGCATATTTTCGGACAGGCAGCCAATATGGATGAAATTACCCGCTTTGCCAGACAACACAACCTGGCCATTGTGGAAGATTGCGCTCAAGCCATCGGTTCCGAATACAAGGGTAAAAAAGTCGGCGGAATCGGGGAAGTCGGCTGCTTCAGCTTCTTCCCCTCCAAAAACCTGGGCGCCTTTGGTGATGGCGGCATGTGCACCACCAACGACGATGAATTGGCCGAGCGTTTACGGATGCTACGCGTTCACGGCAGCCGGAAGCGTTACTATCATGAAGAATCTGGCCTGAATAGTCGTCTGGATGAAATTCAGGCAGCCATTTTGCGTATCAAGTTGCCCCATATCGACGAGTGGAATCATGCCCGCCAGGCGGTGGCCGATCGCTACGACGCCCAATTGAAGCCCTTGGCTCAGTTCCTGAAAACGCCGTATCGCTACACGGACAGCAAACATGTGTTCCACCAATACACCTTGCAATTGCAAGGCGCACAGGCCGCCAAATTGCGCGAGCAATTGCAGCAGGCGTTGCAGCAGACTGAAATTCAGTCCATGATTTACTATCCGGTGCCCCTGTACCGGCAACAGACTCATGCCGACCTGAATCTGAATCCGGCGGATTACCCCGTGTGCGAGGAGATCAGCGACCGGGTGCTGTCGTTGCCCATGTTCCCGGAACTGACCCTGCAAGAACAGGAAACCGTGACCAACGCGCTGGCGGATGCTTTCAAGGCCATTCCGGTCCACGCTTAATTCTGACTTTTAAATATTTGAAAGTTCGGCTGATGAATCGGCCGAGCTTTTGCTATGTGTTTTATGAAAACCTGGGTTCAACCTCAACATAGTGTGATTTGACTAGCACTAAAACGTCTTGAGCAGATTTATAGAATAACCTGGAAAGCTTAAATGAAAATTTAACACCGGTATTGAAAGACTATTTAGAATTGGAGAAAACCCAATGCTCAATACCCAGTTTGCAAGTGCCGCAAAAAAGCCGACTGTAGCCTTATTACATAAAACATATCAAGGCTTTGTCGCGAAAGAATCGCCCCACTCGCTTCCGGTGAAATCCATCAGCACAGAACCGCTCGATCGGTATTTAAAGGCGGACTCGGCACTACCGAATGCCGTGGTGACGAAAGATGAACTCCATAGTATGGGCTGGTTGGGAGCCCATGGCGGAGACTTGCCCCTGGTTAAAACGGTTATTCCTTTCTTAAACAAGGCTGGGCATACCCAGGTGTGCTATTACGCTGGCCTGTTTGGTAATACGGCAATGGTAGAGTCAATGCTGAAATACGCGATGGCAAAAAAGGGGAAGGAGTATACCCAGGATTTGGCAGGCGTCGCCCTTCAACATGCCGCTGAAGGCGGAAAGCTGCAGACCGTACAAAAAGTTGTGGAATTGGTTCCTGGTGTCCTCAACGATAAGGAAGCATGTGGCTGGGCGCTACATAATGCGGCAGTTCACAATAAAGATGCGGGCAGGGCTGTTATAAAATTCTTATTTGAAAAATCGCCGGTTCTTCAAAGCAAGTCAGCCTATATAAAAGATTGGATGGGTACGAAACGATCCGCTTTCGCTGAAGCCCAACGAGTTGCCTATCATCGAGCTCCTGGCTCTAAAGAAGAGGCGCTTCAGGAGGCTATTAAAACTGATAAGTTGATCAATGACCTGATTCGCCAATATCGGCCCACCGCTCCTAGAGGCGGCGAATTTACCCGCACATCGAATTTCGATAACTGGGCAAAGCGAAAATAGACGACAGGACAAAAGTGATCGTTTACTTCTCAAACGGCAGTTTCAGCAGGGATTGCGCCCGGTTGATCGCTCCGTTGCGGACAACCGTTTTAGGACGCTCCGCCTCATAGGCTGCGGAAACTTCCGGCTCTTCCTCGGCGACATTGTCGTAGGAGAGTAATTCCTGATCCTGAATTTTTTCCTCTTCCGGAATTTGCACTTCCTCGGCGTACTCGCTGGGAATGGCCACGGCAATCGGGGTGGCTTCCTCCAATTGGCGCTCCATCTGGTGCAATTCTTCAATATGTTCGCTGATGCGATGAATGGCCAACTCAATGGCGCTGTAGATAATCTGGTTCTGCACCCGGCCCTTGAGTTCCTTCAGCAGGTCACGGGAACGCTCTGTGCCGCCCACCTGACCCAGACTCCGCACACAGGCCCAGGTGAATACCGGCATGTTTTCCCAATCGGCGCTTTGCAGCGCTTCTTGCAATACGGCTTCCGTCTGCCAGCCTCGGCGCTTGCCCAACGCTCGCACCACGGCCAGTTTCACGTCTTCCGCGGCTTCCTTGCGCAGGGCGTTCACCAACGCGATGAACGCTTTGTTGTCTTCCATCCGGCTCAGCGAATCGGCTGCCAGGGCGCGAATGGCGCTATCGGTGTCGGTCTGTAGAATTTTTACGATGGCCTCAATGGACTCCGAACCGGGGAACCGTTGCAGCCCGATACAGGCGTAGCGACGCACTTCCGGCATGGGATCCTTCACGGCGTCCATCAGGGTGCCGAATATGTAAGGCGATTCCGCATCCACATCCGCCAGGTTCTTGATGGAGGTCAAGCGGACCCCATCGCAGGCATCGGACATGCCCTTGACGAAAACACTGGTTAAATCCCGGTGCCAGCGGTATTTGGACAGTGTGGTGTAAACCTGCGCCCGCACCGCTTCGGATTCATCGTCAATCGCCTGCAACATGGCGTCAATGATGTGCCCGGCCAGATTCGGGTCGCTGCTGCCTTTTTGGGAGAGCATGGACAGGTTTCGGGCGGCATATTCCCGCACCATGGAATCCCGGTCACGAATGGTGCTGAACAGCGCCTCCCGCGCACGGGGAGAGTCAATCAACGCGATGTTGTTCAGCGCGGTCACCCGCACCACGGCCTTGTCGTCATGCAGATACTCGATAAAAATATCTTCCAGAAATTTCACCAGGTCGCCGTTGCCCATGGCATCGCCCAGGGCCAGCACTTCCATGGTTTTCTCCCGATCCAGATCGCCGGATTTCACCGAGAGCGGGATGACCTTTTTCAGGTACATAATTTTCTCGTCGGTGGAAATATCGGTCTCAATGGCGCGGGTTTTTTCTTTCAGGAATTCCAGAATAAACCGGCTTTGAATGGCGTAATACGGGTCATGCCTGCGGGAACGATCTTCCAGGGCCCGTCCGTCCGTTTTGCGGCGCTCCTGGTGGGTGATTTCCACCTGCCGGATAAAATCATGCCGGAACAGGGCGCGCAGCACCTCGAACACATAGCCGTCCGTAAAGCCTTGGGAAGCGCTGATTTCCTTGATGGCCCGGTTGGCGGAAAAATGCCCCTCGCCAAAATGCTTGATCAGCGCCGCAATCACTTTGTACAGCGACTCCTCGTCATTCAGGAAGGTCAGCTTCAACCGGGTAAAGCTCAGCTCAAACAGGCTTTCCGCCTTATCTACGCCCAGCTTTTCAAAGAAATTCATGTCCACATGGCGCAAGCGATTGCCTTCCACGCGCTCTTTCATGTAGCTGCCGATTTTCAGTTGCCAGAAAGGATTGCCCTTGCTGAGCCGGAAAATCCGGTGGTTCACGTCCTCATCCAGCTCCACGCCAATGTCTTTCAGTGGGTTGCGAACCAGCTTGCGGCAGGAACCCTCATTCAGCGCGTCCAACAACAGCTTGGTGCGGAAGTGGTTATACAGTGCACCGCCCAGCGTGTAGCTTTCGCCTTCGGTGCGGGCGGCCACCACCGCCATGAAATGATAATTTTTCTGTTCGGTAATCTGATACAGCAGTTCGCTGAAAAATTCTTTCAGTTCGTTTTGCTGCGGAGTGTGCTGAATGCGATCCCATTCGTCGATAATCAACAGCAGGGCGCTATCAATGTTTTCAATCGTGGCGTTGATAAAGTTGAACACCGTCATCAGATGCTTGATCAACGGATCCTTGATGGGCTTGGACGGAATTTCCGCCCGTGCCGGCGTATAGCTGACCCCGCTGGTACTGGACAGTCCCTTTGAACTGGCCGACTGGGAGGTCGAAACAGGATTCTGATGCGGAACCAGCGAGGTGGACTGAAAATCAGCCTCCCCAATGGGGCGAACGCCTTCCTCGAAAATTACGCCGAATTCCGTATCGATAATGGTGGGCAGCGATTTGCCGGTTTCCGCACCGCTGCGCTCCAATGCTTCCGGATCGCTGATGGGCGGGAATGGCTCCCGCGCAACGGGAAGTTCCTGCGCTGGTACGGAAACCGCAGGACGCGGCTCGCTCAGCAATTGAGACAGCTTGGTTTCATCCGGTATGGAAAAATTATTGTCCCGCAGGGCTTCGGCCAGCTTGATGGCTTCCTGCAACTGGGGGCTCATCGGGTTCAGCAGCGAAGTGGCCACCATGACCCACGGGTTCACAATCAGATCCACCAGTTTTTCAATGCTCTCGTTCACCGAGAACTTCAGCTTTTTAACCGCCGGAACCTGACTGCGGATGGCCTTCACCAGTTGCTCCTGGCTAATGGCGTCTTTCCCGCCGATGGATTCCTGTAACTTCACCAGCGCGATGGCCCGGATCAAATCTTGCCGCTCCCAGCGCAAATCCAGTTCCTGGGTGATCTCGTTCACCGCCACCAGCGCTTCATCCAGAATACCGTTGGCTTCGGCCTGCAATTTTTCGATAATGCTGACGTACACCTCTTCCGGGGATTGCAGGGTCATCTTGCCCATGTCCAGCACCCGGCAGTATACGCCTTCGTAGACCAGGCTGGTAAAGGCCTCCAGCAGGGCCGTTTTACCGATACCGGCGTCCCCGGTGATCAAGGCAGCTTTGGGCTGTCCGGTTTTGGCCAGGTTCAGCAGCTTCAGTAATTGTCTCAACTCGGTTTTGCGGCCTTGAATGGCTACATTTTCGAGGAGATAAATCTCCCGCGTCGGGGCGTCATAAACAGAATTCGTGTTAGACAAGATGGCTCCCACTCTGCGCGTCTAGGTGAAAATCCGATACTCACTGTATTATATAATAAGTTAAAGTTCCCAGGTTGTGGTAACGGCTCGTCACCGGCTCAATCGTATGTAGGAGTCCCGGTGGCTGGAAGCGCTTCCGCTTGTTTCTTTAGAGGATGGACAAAACGATGAATGTACAGGCCCGTGTCTGGTTGGTAGTAATCTGTATGATGATGGCGGTGGGTGTGGTTTACGCGCTGTCGACCTCTACGCCTTCCGGACAGAAGGTTGAAGAGAACCCGGTTGCCTCGGCTCCGGTTCAAACATCCCAAAAGCCCGCTGAAACCCAATCCGCTGATAATACCATTGCCGCCGAACCGGTTTCATTATCGCCTGATCTCAGCCGTACGGACGCTTATGCGTTTCTGGATCCGCTGCCCGTGGGTAAAAAGGCCCCGGATTTTGCCGCCCGCACCGCCGAAGGGAAGGCCATCAAATTGTCTGACTTCAAAGGCAAAAAGAATTTGGTGCTGGTGTTTTACCAGGGCAGTTTCTGTAGCGTCTGCGGCACCCAGCTCACCAATATCCAGAGCCACCTGTCCGATTTTCGTGACCAAAGCGCGGAAATTATCGCCATCAGCGCGGATGACGCCCAGCATGCCATGCGAAGTGTGGGCGAACATGGGTTGACCTTCAACGTGTTGCCGGATCCGAAAAAGGAAATTATCCGTAAATTCGGCATCGGCAATATCTCCAAACAGGGAATTGCCTGGCCGTCCCTGTTTATCGTGGATAAAAACGGCGTGGTTAAATTCAGCTACGCCAGCCGGGAAGGTCACCGCCTGCACAGCAACGAGATCCTGCCCCAGCTTTCCAAAATCACCGGCAAACCAGCCCCCAAACTGACCTACGATAATTAGTCTTCAACGTTATCGTTTGGGTGGCGCTTTGCGTACAATTTGCCCTGAATCTCTCTCCGCTTTTCAACCTGCTCGCGCAGGCAGAAATAACGGGTGTGGAAAACCATGAGAAAGAAGGGTTTACGGAAAATTGACATGCAACAGAATGATTCCGTTAATGCCGCCTGGTTTACCGGTTGAGCAACCGCTCAGGTGGATTTTCGAATAAAGGTGTTGCTTGGTTTGAGCGTACCGTCCGGTAGCTGAGATAGTGATTTGGACGGCGCCATTTCCGTATACTTATCCGAAGTTTTGCGAAGCCGGTTGCTAAGCCCCTCGAAAATATCCTTGGTATGCGGGCTGAGCTTGCTGATCATTTCTTCCAGTTCGTTTTGAAAATACACCTCTACGTTCACTTCGCTGCTGACCGCAATGGCAGAAGCGGAACGGGCTTTATTGCCGTCAAACAGGTACATTTCTCCAAATATTTCACCGGCGCCCAGCTTGGCAATCGGAATCAGATTGCCGTCCCGGTTCTTCTTGCAGATGATGACGTCTCCGGAAATGATTTTATAGGTGCGATCCCCCGGAGTGCCTTCCATCAGGATGGTTTGCCCCTTAACAAACTGCTGAGTCGGTCGTGATGACATGTCGCCTCTCAAATTTCTATCAGATGCCCCGCTCTATCTGCATACGAATAGCCAAAACGTTGAGTCCCGTTGGACTGCCGATGATGATTATATCTATTATAGCTCTCTATCCGCCAATTTGCCTGTTTGCATGAAAACGGCAACGCCCAAAATCGTGCGCAAAAAATTGCAAACAAGACCGAACTCAACACCGTTTAAACTAAGCGGAACCACCTGCCTGCTCATGGGGCAGACAGGTGGATTCAGCGATTATAGATAGCCTGAGTTCGCCACTAGCGGCGGTCGCGGGTTATGTAGTCCAGATGCTGAGGGCCTTCGTACAGCGCTTTGGGCCGAATCAAGCGGTTGTTGTCGAGTTGTTCAATCATATGGGCGGCCCAACCGGCAATCCGGGCCACCGCGAAAATCGGGGTGTAAATCTCAATGGGCAGGCCCATCAGGTAATAAATGTAAGACGTGGGGAAATCCACGTTCGGCAGAATATTTTTCTCGCGACGCATGGTTTCTTCCACGATGGCGGCTGTTTGGTACCACTTGGTGTCATTCAGCTTGTTGCTGATTTCCGCGCCCATTTCGGTCAGAATGGCCGCGCGCGGATCGCCGGTTTTGTATTCCCGGTGGCCAAAGCCCATGATTTTCTTCTTGGTGGCCAGCGCATCAATGACCCAGGCTTCGGCGTTATCCGGTGTGCCGACTTCCAGCAGCATTTTCATGGCTTCTTCGTTGGCACCGCCGTGCAGCGGGCCTTTTAAGGCGCCAATAGCGGCCAGGGTGCCGGAATACAAGTCGGACAAGGTGGAAACCGTGACTCGGCTGGCAAAGGTAGAGGCGTTAAAGCCGTGATCGGCGTAGCACATCAGCGAGATGTCAAAGACATTGGCAATGTAGCTATCCGGCTTTTTGCCCAGCAGCATGTACAGGAAGTTTTCGCCGTGTTTCAGGCTGTTATCAGGCTGAACGATGTCCTGCCCGCGACTGATGCGGTAGCTGTAGGCAATCAGCGCCGGGAACTTGGCCGCCAGGCGGATGGCTTTGCGCACGTTGGCTTCATGGCTGTCGTCATCCTTATCGGGATCTTGCAGGGCCAATAAAGAAACACCCACCTTCAGCATGTCCATCGGGTTGCTATTGGTGGGGAATGTCTTGAACGTATCAATCAGGGTTTGGGGAATGTTACGTTCCTGTTTAAGGGTATTGCAGAACGCGTCGTATTCGCTTTGGGTGGGAAGATGGCCTTTAATCAGCAGAAACGCCACTTCCTCGAAATCGGAATGCTGCACCAGATCCTTAATGTCGTAACCCCGGTACATCAGGCTGTTTCGATCCGGGTTGACGTGTGAGATGGTGGTGGTTCCTGCGATAATTCCTTCGAGTCCTGGGCTATACTCTGCCGTTTTCATAGTCGTCCCCTTTAACCTGATGACTAACTAAATAATGCTTCATTCATGAGTTCCGTAGGATGTCCACTGTCTGAATTCCAGTGGTGAGCTTCAGTGTGCGGGTGGCTGGGCGGAGAACTGCGTCGCCAGCGTCGCGTCCAAACGTTCATACTCCTGGTAGTGGATTAAACGGTATAAATCTTCCCGGGAAGTCATTCGATCCAGCAAGCCGGTTTGGGTGCCTGTCTCCTTCAGGATTCGCATGCCGTCTTCCACCGCTCTCATCATAATGCGAAAGGCGGTCATTGGAAAGATGACCAAATTATACCCGAAGGACTCGAACTCTTGAACGCTGATGTACGGCGTCTTGCCGAATTCGGTCATGTTTGCCAGCAGCGGGGCTTTTACCTGCCGGGCGAATTCGGCGAACTCCTCGCGAGTGGTCAGGGCTTCCGGAAAAATCATGTCCGCCCCGGCATCCATATACGCGTTTGCCCGCTTGACGGCCTCATCAAACCCGTACACCGCCTTGGAATCCACGCGGGCAATTATCAGAAAATCCGGATTCTGCCGGGCGGACACCGCTGCCGCGATTTTTTCCCGCATGTTTTCCGTGGAAATCACCTGCTTGCCGTCCAGGTGCCCGCACCGCTTTGGGATCACCTGATCCTCTATGTGCAGGCCGCTAAGCCCTTGCCGCTCGTACTCCTGAACGGTGCGGAACACATTCACCGCTTCGCCGTAACCGTTGTCGGCATCCGCAATGGCCGGAATATTCACCGAGCGGGCGATATACCCGGCCTGGGCGGCCATTTCCGTGGCGGTCATGAACCCGATATCCGGGTAGCCGCCAACACCGTTGGCAATGCCCGCCCCGGAGATATACATGGCGGAAAAGCCCACGTTTTCAATAATTTTGGCGGATATGGCGTTGAAGCCCCCCGGCATCGCGACGGTTCCCCGGGCCAGTAATTCCCGTAAACGGGCCGGCTTGTTGGACTCGGGCTTAAGAAGGGCTTCAGCCATAATGCAGTTCCTTTTTATTGTTTGCTTTGGAGCGCGTCCGCAAAGAGCGCCATAATTTCGGAGATATCCTCGCAGGTATCGATGCGCCACAGCTCGTCCAGGATGTTATCCACGGCCTCTTTGGACATCACCCGCTCCGCCTGGGAGCGGAATTTTTTCTCGATATCCTGATCGTTCATGGGGTTTCGGTTGTGGCCCAGCGGGTAAGCGATTTTTTTGCGGAATTCCCGTCCGTCCGTGGTGGTCACAATCAGCAGGTTGGGAATGCCTTCCGGGTAACCCGCGTTCATTTCGGCGCTACGAACCACGGTCACTTTCTGGATGAGATCCACCAGCTTCTGGTCGTGAATGCGCTCGTAGGTGAAGGTATCCAGGTTGATATCCCCGTCCATAAACGCGGCGGACACGCAATAGGGCATGCTGTGATCGGCGGTCTCGCGGGTTTCCGGGTGCCAGTGTTCCTCGAAGCCGGCGATAATGTCCACCGCCGCGTCAAAGCTCTCGATGCGGATTGAGGCGATTTTCTGATCGATGTTCTCCGGCCCGATTTCCTCGCGCAGTTCCAGGGCGGCCTCAATGGCGCTTTGGGAGTGGTATTCGGCAGGGAAGTGCTTCACGTAGGTCTTATTAATCATGAAATCAGGGTTGCCGTTCTCTCCGCCGAAGGCATCCAGGGTGAACTCGCCGGAGACTTGCTTCCAGAAGCCCATTTCTCCTTCAAAAATTTCAGAGGGGCCGGTCATGCCGTGTTTGGCCAGCATGGCGGCAAATACCGCGTTGCGGGACGCATTGGCAAAGGCGCAGCCTTTCCAGTGGGAGAGTTCGCCCACGCGGGTTTGGCGCATAGCGTTGTTGGGCGTAGCGGCCAGCCCCTGCACGTGAACCAACTGCTGCTTGCTGAGCCCATACAGTTTTCCGGCGGCCAACCCGGCGGAAAAAGAGCCGTAGGTCACATGGTCCCAGCCCCGCGCACGGATGCTGGCCGCATCGCACAGGCGGCACTGGATTTCGTATGCCAGCACAAGAGCGGTTAAAATATCCCGTCCGCTGCGCTTTTCGGTTTCCGCGACCGCCAGGATGGCGGCGATGTTGTCGCTGGGGTGGGCCGGTTCCTTGGAAAGATAGGTGTCGTTGAAATCGAGATAGCGCATCATCACCCCGCTGGCAAAGGCGGCCAGGTCGGGCGAGGATTTATGTTTGGTGGTTAATACGGTGGCGCCGTTGGGATTGCCGGAAAGCTGGGCCACTTTAATGGCGATGTTGGCCGGTTCGCTCTGGCAGGAAATGGCTCCCATCGCGCAGCCCAACGCGTCGATAATCCGGCGCTTGGCTTCCAGAATGGCCAGATGGGGCAGTTTTTCGTAACTCAGTTCATGGGCGTAGGTAGCCAGACGCTCGGCCAGCAGTGGTTTTTGGATCGTGGTAGTCACGGCGCTTCTCTCTTTTCGGCAGACTCTAAATGTGGCGGATGCTCTCGTTTGGATTTAAATCGTTCTGAATATTCAGCGAGTTATTTGATACCGGGCTTGGCCCGCTCTATGAGGCCCCTCAATGAGCACCCCGCTTTAAACAGCCTCATTCATTATTTTACAAGGAACCCCCTCAAACCCCAAACCGGGCTTAGTAATCGTTAATCATCCCGGCCTGGAAAATCATGGGTCTTCTTTGCCTTATTGGGGTCGGTATTCATCGCTTCATTCAAGCGGATTCTACCCATATAGGATTTACCAAGACGGATTCGGAGAAAAACGGTATGATCGTCATCGGTATGAGTAAAATAGTGCGGCTGAAACGGAACGACTAAAAACTGACGTTGGTTGCAGTCCGTCATGCTCAGCCTTAACGAATTGTCTTGAAATTGGCGGGGGCAAGGACTATTCCATACGCGAGAACACAGAATCGTACCGCATTGCCCAACCGGGATTCCAGGACGGCGACGTTAAAGCCCGTTGAGCGGATAACGGATGACGGGCCTAACGGCAAGCGCCTGCCGGATTATGACTTGATTGTGATTGGGGGCGGCATTAACGGGTCCGGCATTGCGCGGGATGCCGCCGAACGCGGTTTGACGGTTCTGTTGTTGGATAAGGATGACTTTGGGGCGGGAACCTCCGCGTATTCCAGCCGCCTGATTCATGGGGGCCTGCGGTACCTGGCCAATTTTGAATTCGATCTGGTGCGGGAATCCTTGCGGGAACGCGAGCTGTTGCTGAAAAACGCGCCGCATCTGGTGCGCCCGTTGCCGATGGCGATTCCGGTGTATCGGCACTCCAAAACGCCCCGCTGGATGATTGGCCTGGGTATGCTGTTGTACGATTTGTTTTCCCGGGGCAAACGCATGCCTGGCCACCGCATGTATGGGCGCAAGGCATTTATGCGGCACTATCCCGCCGTTAATGGGCAAAGGCTGTCCGGTGGGCCGGTATATTATGATGCACAGGTGGCGCTGCCGGAACGCATCTGTGTGGAAAATGCCGTTGCGGCCTTGGAGTCCGGCCATGCCACCGTGTTAAACCATGCCCGCGTCACCGGGTTTCTGCGGTCTGACTCTGAACTTCAGGGCGTGGCTTTCACGGATCGCATGACCGGCGAAGCGTATAGCGCCCACGGAAAAGTCATCATCAACGCCTCCGGCCCGTGGGTGGATGAATTGCTGGGGCTGTCGGGACAGTCGGGCGAACGCCTGATTGGCGGCACCAAGGGTAGCCATATTATCGTGCATAAATTTCCGGAAGCGCCCGAAACGGCGCTGTATGTAGAGGCCCAGTCCGACGGTCGTCCGTTTTTCATTATTCCCTGGCGCAACGATTACATGTTAATCGGCACCACGGATATTCCGTTTGAGGGCGATTTGGACAGCGTTTCAGCGGAGCGGGACGAGGTCAATTATCTGCTGAGCGAAACCAGCCGAGTGCTGCCGTCAGCCAACCTGTCGTTGAAGGACGTGCTTTACAGTTATGCCGGGGTTCGTCCCTTGCCGTACACCCCTGATGCAAACGATAAAAAGGCCGGCAAAATTACCCGCAAGCATTGGATTGTAGACCATGGCAAACAAGACCCTGCCGTGCCGGGTGCCCAACCGCTGCAAGGGCTGATTTCCATTATCGGCGGTAAATTAACCACCTATCGTAATCTGGGGGAAGAGGCCGTGGATTACGCGGTGAAGTATTATCAACTCACCTTGGCCGGCGGGCGGAACGTTCCGTCTTCCAATACCCGGCAGCGGCCTTTGCCGGGTGGTGTGGACATTAATAACCTCGCGCTCTACAAGTCGCATCAACTGGCCGAGGCCAGTCGGTATTACGGGGTGCCGGAAGCGACCTGCTCCCACTTGATTGATTTGTACGGCAGTCGGTTTAGCCAGGTGTTGAAACTGACCAAGGAGAACCCCGCCTGGAAAGAGCCTTTATCGCCGTATTGCAAGGATATTGCAGCGCAGGTGATTTACGCCGTCCGGCAGGAACTGGCTTGTTCCGTGCAGGATGTGTTGTTGCGACGTGTCGGCTGCGGGCTGGACGGGGATGTGGGGTTGCATTCGCTGAATGCGGTTGCCGACTGGATGGCTGCGGAGCTTGACTGGACACCGGAGCGGCTGGATGCGGAAAAAGAGGGGTACCTGCATTACGTCAACGAACGCAATCTGGCGTTTCTGGGACATCCGGTCAAAGTATAAGCATCCGCAAGAAATAGCGCCGCAAGAAAAAAGGGGCCGAAGCCCCTGATTTCTATTTATATCGATTGATTATCGCTTGAATCGCCTCGTCGGAGGTATCCGGTTCTGTGGCGACATTCCCGCTTCTCCGCACGACGGGCCGTGTGGTGGAGGTGCTGGGCATGGCGTTGACCTCCGGGGCGAACATATCGGACGTGGGGGGCTTCAGGCTCATTTTAGCGTCTGGTTTGACTTTCATCGTTTTCGCTTTGGGAGCGCCCATTTTATTGGGAAGCAGCGAGTCATCAGGCAGCAGCGCACCGGACGGTTTGGGCGACGGGCTGGCCAACGGCTTGCCTTCCAGCGGATCGCTCATATAAGAGCTTCCGCCGATTACGCGGGGTTTTTCCAGGGCAGGTAAGGCGTTGCCGGCGGTATTTTCGCTGAAGGAAACCGGAATGATGCCTGAGCTCGATTGGCCTTTTGACCTGCCGGCGGTCATAACCTGGGAGCCGGCGCCGGTGCCGTGGGCGCTGGTGGCGACCTGGGCGTCATCTTTCACGATGTGCGGCGTAATCATAATGACCAGTTCGGAGCGATGCTTGCTGTTGGTCGAGTTCCGTCCCAGCGCGCCCACGATTGGCAGGCTGGAGAGCAGCGGGTTCCGGGCAATGGATTCGGTGTTGGTGTCATGGATCAGGCCGCCCATGATGAAGGTTTCCCCGTCATGCAACTGGACATTCTGGGCCAGGGCTTCCCGTTTGGAGAGCAGGGTCACCACGTTTCCGAAGCGGTCCTGCTCGGTTCGGGCAACGGTGGAAATGACCGGCCGCACCCGCAGGGACACCATATTATTGGCCCCAATCTTGGGCAGAATGTTCAGTACGATGCCCACATCCCCGATGTTGGTGGTAAAGGTGGGAGGGGAGCCGAATGCGCCCTGAGTGACCGTAACGGACCGAATGACCTCATCCACGATGCTGATCAGGGTTTCGCTGTCGCTGGTGGTCATAACAGTTGGGTTGGCCAGCATTTTGGCCTTGTTTTTGCTGGCCAGCGCATTAATCTGGTACAGGAAATCCCGCGACCGGTGCAACGGATGGGATGTGATGCGGAACAGGCTTTCCAGCGGAGTATCGGTGCTGGTGGTGCTGCCGATGGCGTTGGAAAAAGCGCGGTTGATCAGCGTGGTGCTGGCGCTGTTATTGGTGCCGGTACTCAGGAAGCCGTTGTTGGAGGCGCTGCTGAAGCCCAGCTCTTTGCGGCCGTCTTCCGAAATTTCAATCAAGGACGCTTCCAGCACCACTTGCGGCACTTTGCGGTCCAGGGTGGGAATCAAGGCTTCAGCCATAGAAATCTGCTCCGCCGTGCCCATCAGGGTGATGGTGTTCAATCGGCTGTCGGGCAGAATAATGGGGCCCGTGGGGGAAATCTGGATGGTCTGGGTTTGCTGTACACGGGTTCTCAGGGTCAGGCTGTTTACCAGCGGGGAACTTGAGCCACTGCCGCCGCCACCGCTGCTGCCGGATGACTGGCTGGACTGGGATGCGCCTGTGCCTTCCGCGATGTTTTCCGCCGTGACGCGCAGAGGACTGGGCGTATTGCCCACGGTGTTGCCGCTCGTACCGCCGCCTGTGCCCGTGGTGGTGATTGGAGGCTGCCCTTCGTTAAACAGACTGGAGGATAGAATGGTGGCTACATCCAGCGCGTTGGCCT
>JAJQJM010000098.1 GCA_021323475.1 Vampirovibrio sp. | reverse complement strand
TCCGTAAATCGGCTTCCCTTCATTTCGAGGTCTCCTTTTCTGACAAGAAAATAAAAACCTCTACTTCTGTCTGGTTCCCTAAATCGATCTCAGATCAAAGGGTCGAGCTTGATGAAGACTGTAGACTCTCAGCTTCGGTAAATACGTTGTTTATAGGTTCTGCCAAAGTCAGAGTCCTATCTATAATGAAAGGCAGTGGGAAACTGGGTCGGAGATGTCGTGCCTGCCTCATTATCGCTGGCGATGATTGTAAAGAACGAAGATCAGGTTCTGGGCCGGGTGTTGGCTCAAGCCAGCCGGTTTTGCGATGAAATGATCATCGTGGATACCGGCTCCACCGATGGAACCATTGCGCTGGCTGAGTCGTTTGGGGCACAGGTGCATCACTTTGGCTGGATTGATGATTTTGCGGTGGCTCGGAATTTCGCGTTTGCCCAATGCCGCAGTGATTGGATCATCTGGCTGGATGCGGATGACGTGCTGAGTGAGGCGACGGTGCAGCAGTTGCTGGATCTGAAAGCAAGTGCTTTAAACGACGAGTTGAACGCGGTGGTTTGCAGTTATCAGATCGCGTTTTCCGAGGACGGGGAATGCCTGGTTTCCATGCCCAGGGAGCGCCTGTTGCGCCGGGGCTGCGGGGGGGAATGGCAATTCCCGATTCATGAAGCCTATGTGCTACCGCCGGGAAGCAACATGCTGACCCGCCTGGATATTGCCATTGAACACCGAAAGCCTGCCCTGTATACGGAGCGCTCTGCGGATAGAAACCTGAACATGCTGGCCCGGCTGATTCAGGAGGGTGATCATTCGGCCCGAAACTGGTACTACTATGGCAAGGAGCTGAAGCATCATGGGCGATACGAAGAAGCGGTGCATGCCTTTGCCCAGCATGCCGCCTTGAACCGGGAAGAAATTATCAGCCGCTATCAGGCCATCTATATGGGCATGGTTTGCCTGATGGCTTTGGAAAAATACGACGAGGCCATCGAGTGGGGCATGCAGGCCCTGCAGACGGATGCCTCACGGGCGGAAGCGCTAACGGAATTAGGGGTAATCTACTTCCGGCGCCAATGCTATGCCCAGGCCATTCCCCTGCTGAGTGGGGCGACTGCGGCCATCCGGCCTGATTCCGGCTTTGTGCAGGAGGAAGATTACACTTGGCGTCCTTACCATTACTTAAGCCTCTGTTATGAGGGGCTGGGGCAATACGCACAGGCGATAGAGGCCGCCCTGAAGGCCTATGCCACGATTCCGGATAAGCAGGTGATTCTGGATAACATTCGTTGTTTTTCCGCGAAATTAAGCTGATGCTTCGCAATTGAACACTCGGCTATTAACACGTACACAGATGAATAACCTATTTAAAACAATCAGGCCGAACGGTTCATTCCCAACGTTTTGAATCCAATGGTAGACTATACATAAGGCATTGTTGGGTAAAGAGCATCACCGCAAGGAGTCTCTGGCATGATGAAGAGAGCACCTTACGTATGGGTTATCGCTGCATGTTTTTGTTTGGCACAGGCCGGGAATGGTTCAGTGGCGTATGCAATGCCCGGAGCGAACACCAGGCCTCCCCTGCCAGGGCCGCCGGTGCCGCAGCAGTATCAGGAGCCCGTTCTTAAGCATTTGACCATGATTGAGTCCGTCAATCTGGATCGCGGTAATTTGCGTATTATGGCCGCCAACGGGGAACGGCTGGTGCTTAAAAACCGTTTTGTGCTGTCCAATCCCTCCCGTTTAATTATAGATATTGCGGATGCCACGCTGGGAAAAGCCGGGCTTCCGTTTCCGCCACCAGACATTGACGGGGTGCCGGTTCATGGCATCCGCTTCGGGCAATTTACGGAAGACACGGTTCGTATTGTGATTGAGACCCAGGAGCCGGAACGGTTTCAGGTCGCCATGACAGGGCGGGACATTGCCGTTTCCGCCGCCCGCCAAAATCTGGTTAGTGGGTTGTATAAACATGTGTTTGGCCGGAACGAGCCGCCCAGGGACGTGCCTCAGCCGGTAGCCGCTTTGCCGGCGTCTCGCGCAAATGCTGTTCCGGTTGGGCCTGCGCCAGCGAGGCCGTATTCACCCGGCCCTAATTTGTCCGGCTCCAATTTATCCGCATCCACGATGCCACCCCAATTAAATAATTTGCGACGGCTCAGCATGGAGCAGTCCGGCTTTATGGCTGGCATGCCCAATCGAAACCGGATTCTGGAAATTGCGCGAACCCAAGTGGGCTTAAGTAAGGATGCCGATCCGGATTACGTGATTCAGGCGTTCAGCCAGGGGAAAGATCAGAGCTGGTGCGCTGATTTTATTTCCACGGTGCTGGATTGGGCAGGCGGATCTCCTTGGGGCCATTTGTCTCGGGTGCAGGATATTTACGATTGGGGCATCGCCAACCGGCAACTGCTGAATCAACCGGAACCGGCCAGTGTGGTTATTTTCAGTAACGACGGCAAAACCTTGAATCATATTGCCTTCGTGGAAGCCATTAATCCGGATAACACCATTACCACCATCGGCGGCAATGAAGGCTATGCCTCCGGGATCAGCAAAAGCGGGGCCGTGACCCGTTCTGTGTATAATTTGGCGGATAGCCGGATTCGGGCGTTTGTGAATCCCGCTTTTCCGGCCAATATCACCAACAGTTCCGCCCGAATGCCGGAAGCTCCCCTGCGATTTTAATTTTCCTCCCGTCAAGAAGGTTGATTATTCCTGGCTAACCCGTTGTGGCGGCTACTGAAAAATAGCGTGTGTTCATATGAAAAATTCGGGCCGGATAGGTTACTACCCGGCCCGAATCCGTTTTTTAAACCATCAACGTCGCTATTTGGAAGCCGTTGTGGACTGGGTGCCGTAGGCCACGCCGTCAACAATATTGTTCAGAATAGAGACATTGGTGCTGCCTGCAATCACGTTGAAGTAGCGTTTGCTGGCAATAGCGGACATTTTGTTGTTGGTCAGTTGTACGCCATCAACTATGCCACCGACAACGTTCACCACCGGGGTATTGCTCAGGCCGGTTACGTTGCTGATTGTATTGTTATCGATTACCAGGTTTTTAGGAACATTCTGGAAACCATCGTAGAACGCGTTATGCGCGTACCGGATTGCGAACTGTACGTTCTGGATGGTGTTATTGCTGATATTGAAGTTGTCGCCCCAGGCAAACCCGCCGTTCATAATGCTTTCGTCGCCATTGGTGTAAATGGTCATGGCGTACTCTTTAATATTCTGGAAGGTATTGCCCTGGATTTTGAAATCGCTGTAGTTGTTAATTTCCAACCCGAAGTGATCGGCACCGTTTATCATGTTATTCACAAATTCAATCGTGTTGGCACCGGTGGTTCGGGAGGCGAATTTGATGGATCCGCGCAGGTTGTAGAACGTGTTGTTCTTCCAGGTGGACATGGCCGTACCGCCGTGGATTTTATCGATAGAGGTGGTGGCGGTTTGGTAGACGTTGTTGAACAGGTTGTTGCTGACCTGGGTCTTGAAACTGTTCACACCGGGCACCGGATCGCGGGCATCAGTCACCACTCTCAACGCGGCATTGCCGAAGTTGTAGAATTTGTTGCTGTCCACTTTCACAACGTTGCCGGAACCGAAGTAAACACCCTGATCGCCCCAGTCCGGTGTATTGCCGTTGGCAAAGTCGGTGTGTCCGTAAAACTCAAAGCCAAGCAATTGAATTTTATTAGCCATGGGGAAATACAGAATGTATTCGCCGCTGGTATTGTCGTCCCAGGTGGGTGCTTTAATCAACTGTGCCGGTTCGCTGGGGGAAGAGGACAAAACAGTGTTTTTTAAATTGGATGCCCTGACCTGACCCGACAGCACGTATTTGCCGGGCGCGAACTTCATGGTCCACAGGCTCTCTTTATCGGCCCGGTTTACCAGGTAGGACATGGCGTTGCGCAAGTCGGTGGTGGTGGCCGCCGGGGTTGTGCCGGGTGAAACGCTCAGGATGCGGTTGGCACTATCCACCTGATACGCGAAAGACGGTAATTGGCACAGGAGCAGGGATACAAACGACAGAACGGGAACACGTAACGATTTTAAACGCATTACAAACTCCAACTTACTCACTTTCCTGTGAACCCGCATGCAAGGGACCGCTTCCTGTCGCTTCCAGGCAGATTCGGGGGTAACTACTCGTATAAACTCAGTGCGCCACTCTGAATCGGTTTGACACTTTACTCACTCGTTAAACGGAACAACTACAAACTAGGTAAAAACGGCGATAAATTGATGTGTGTATAAATTAACAAATGTAAATATGGCTGTGCAAGCACAACCGTATAACTTGTGGAGTTCAAATTAAACTCAAGTCGTAATGATTGCCAGAGATATAAATTAAAACGCTGGTGGGTTAACCCTTTCCACTCTTGAGCTTCAGTTGTTAAAAAACGGCAGGGCTTTAATATTGACCGAACGGTTTACCTTAAATAGAGGAGTTGGCCCGTTTCGGCAAAGGTTTGTTGTCTGATCCGGAGGCTTACTCATACCGAAGCGCTTCAATCGGATCCAGCCGCGCCGCCCGATTAGCCGGGTAAAACCCGAAGAAAACACCGACACCGGCGGCAAACCCAAAGGCCAGCAGTACGCTGTGTAATTGTATGACCGTTGGGAATTGGGAAAACCGGCTGATCAACAGGGCGGTCAGCAGCCCTATTGCCACGCCGATCAGTCCGCCGGTACAACTGAGCAGCATGGATTCCAGCAGGAATTGCAGCAAAATGTCCCGATTGCGGGCGCCGATGGCTTTGCGCACCCCGATTTCGCGGGTTCGTTCGGTGACGGTGACCAGCATGATGTTCATAATGCCGATACCGCCTACCAACAGTGAAATACTGGCAATGCCGCCCAGCAGTACCGTAAATACCCGGCTAAAGCTGGAGGCGGTTTCAATAAATTCCGCCTGATTGCGGATGTTGAAATCATCCGGCGTGTCCGGCTGCAAGCGGTGGGCTTTTCGAAGCTGCTCGGCGGTCTGATCCTGAACCTCGCTTAAATTGGCCTTGGGGTCGATTTGCAAATCAATCTCCCGAATGTATTCCAGCCCCAGCACTTGCTTCATAGCGGTGGTATAGGGAATAATCGCCTGGTCATCCGGGTTGAAGTAGCCTTGATCGCCCTTGGATTTCAGCACACCAACCACTTTAAAATTGATGCCTTTCAGCTTGATGGTTTGCCCGATGGGATCCTGGGCATCAAACAGGTTTTCCGCCGTGACCGGCCCTAGCACCGCCACGCGGGCGTTCCGGTTGACCTCGGCTTCCGTAAACATGCGGCCTTTTTCCACCGGGAAGGATCGGATTTCAAAATATGTAACGGCGGCCCCGGTTACGTTGGTGCGCACGTTCTTATTAAAGTATTTCATCTGTACGCTACCGCCCACAACGGGTGATACGGTCAAAATCGCCGGAATTTTTTGAAGCAGGGTCTCGGCATCCTGAACGGTCAGGTTGTCCTGCGCGCCCATGGAGACGCCCCGCATGCCCGCTTGGCCGGAGCGCACAATCAACAGGTTGGTGCCCATAGACTGAATGCTGTCCAGCACCTGCTTTTGAGCGCCCGCACCCAGGGCCAGCATGGAAATAACCGCCCCCACCCCAATGATAATGCCCAGCATCGAGAGCAACGTTCGCAGTTTATTGGCGGACAAGCTGCGCAATGCCACTTTGACGATGGTCCAGAACAGCATCAGCCTGCCTCCCGCATTTCCACAATCCGGCCGTCCTTCATGCGAATCTGGCGCTTGCAGTAGGCGGCAATATCGGGTTCGTGGGTCACGATGATGATGGTGCGACCTTGCCGGTTCAATTCTATAAACAGTTCCATCACTTCTAAGCTGGTGGCGCTGTCCAGGTTGCCGGTGGGTTCATCCGCCAAAATAACAGCCGGGTTGGTGATAATGGCTCTGGCGATGGCCACCCGTTGCCGTTGCCCGCCGGATAGCTGGTTGGGCTCATGGAACATGCGTTCCTTCAGCCCGACGGTGGTCAGCGCTTCTTCCGCCCGTTCCTGCGGATGGGAGATTCCGGCATACAGAAGCGGCAAGCCCACGTTTTCCATGGCGCTCATGCGGGGCAGCAAATTAAACGTTTGGAAGACAAACCCGATGCGCTGGTTGCGGATCGCAGCCAACTCATCTTGAGACAGGGTGGACACGTCTTCTTCGGCCAGCAGATATTGACCGGAATCCGGTTTGTCCAGGCAGCCCAGAATATTCATGAGCGTGGATTTTCCGCTACCGGATGAACCGGTCAGCGCCACCATATCCCCTTCCTGAATTTCCAGATCCACGCCGTGCAGAACAGTTACCTGCTCCTCGCCGATGCGGTAGGATTTCTTGAGATTGACGGTTCGGATCATCAACGTTTACCGCCGCCCATGCCGCGCATCATCATCATTTGGCCCCGACGGGTATTGTTACCGCCTCCACGGGATTCGGTAGCGTCCTTCCGCCAGCGGCTCCGTGGCTGACCCTGATTCATCACCACCTGATCGCCCGCATTTAACCCACGGATGACTTCGGCTTCCGTCCCGTTATTCAGGCCGATGGTCACCGGAACTCTCGTTGGTTTATCGCCATCGGGGTTCGGTACGCGCACGAAGGTGCGGCCGTTTGGCGTGGTAATAATGGTATCCGCCGGGATTTTCAAGGCGTTGTTCCGGTGGGCGGTGATGATTTCCACATTGGTGGTCATGGCCGGTTTCAGCAGTTTGCTGTTGGGGCCAAACACCTCGATTTTGACTTCAAAGGTCACCACATTGGATTCTTCCAGACCCTTGGGCGCAATGCGCACTACTTTCCCTTGGAATTTCTGGCCGGGGTAGGCGTCCGCCGTAATATGCACCGGCTGGCCTTCTTTTACTTGCCCGATATCGCTTTCATCCACCGAGGCCAGCACATAAATATGCGACAGATCGGCAAGCGTCATGATGGCGGTTCCCCCGCCCACGTTGCTGATGCCTGAGGAGACAATCTGGCCGATTTGCCCCAGCCGGGAGGTAACGACTCCGGCGATGGGCGCGTAAATCTTGGTTTCAGATAGCCGTTGCTGAGATGAGGCCAGCGCCACCCGCTGAGCCTGGGCTTGGGCGGCGGCGAATTCCACGTCTTCCGCCTGGGCCAGCAATGCTACTTTTTGGGTTTGCAATTCCCGCAGGCGGGTTTTGGCGTTTTCCAGCTCCGAATCCGCTTGAGATGCCGTAGTTACACCGGTCTCATATTCTTCCTGGCTGATGAATCGATCCCGTACCAGGGTATTCAACCGTTGGGCCTTGGTATGGGCGTCTTTGTGCTTGGCCTGGGAGGCGCTTAAATCGGCCTTGGCTTTGGCAATATCCGTTTCCAGGGTGCGTTGCGCCACGGTCAGGTTCACCCGGCTTTGGGCGGCTTTGCTCTCCAAGCCTGCTAACGAAGCGCTGGCTTGATTCACGGCCCGGTTTTCATCGATAGGATCCAGTTGTACCAGTAAGGCGCCCTGAGGCACCGTGTCGCTGACATCGTAAGGCAGGCGAATGATTTTGCCGCTGGCCTTGGCCTTAATTTCCACTTCGAAGTTGGCTTCCACTTTACCGGTGGCGGCCACCGTCTTTTCAATAACGCCTTGCGTTACCGGGGTAGTTGTAATGGGAGCGGTTTCCTTTTTCTGCGGCTGAACCGCGAACCATACCCCGGCGCCAGCCAGCAGGAGCCCCACCACCAACAGAAGCCAGAACAGCTTTCCTTTGTTCTTTTTGGAAGAAGTGGCTTTGTGTTGAGGCATGTCAGATTTATTTGCCATGGGTTACCGTTCCTTGCCATTGGATACCTTGTATGAGTGCGCTTGGGTTGGCCATGCCCAGCGCTTGCACCAGTTGCACCTGAGCCTGGTTGTAATTTAAAACGGCCTGCGCCAAGGTGCTGCGGGCGGTGGCCAACTGAGCCTGGGCGTCCAGCACATCCACGTTAATGCCGTATCCCGCCTGAAACCGTCCTACGGCCAAATCATAACTGTCCTGCGCGGAGGCGACCGCCTGGGTGGCGGCATCCATGGCGCTCTCGTAATTTTCGCTGTTTAAAAAGGCGATCATCACCTGGCTTTCCACGTCTCGAACCAGAGCTTGCTGGGCCAGCACCTTTTGCTGGATCAGTTTCTTTTTTTCCTGCATCTGCAAGGGCACCATCAGGCCCATGTTTTGCAGCAGGTTGGCGTTAATGGAGAGTCCGCTGGAGGTACTGCGCTGCAGGTCGGTCAATTCGGTTCCGCTACCCCGCATGTAAGTTTGTAGCGTAATGCTGGGAATGAGATCAGAGCGAACGGTTTTATAGTCGTAGCCCAGCGCCTTTAACTCCTCCTCGCCGGAATGAATGGCGGGATGCGTTTTTAATGCATGGCCGATTAACGTTTCAGCAGATAAAGTTTCCGGCACCAGGGGCTTTTTCAGGGCGTCCATTTCGTTAGGCACCAAGTGAATCGTCGGATCCAGGTTCAAACGATTCAGCAAGGTTTGCTCGGCTTGCAGCAAAGCGCTTTCCGCCTGTACCAGGTTGCTTTGCTGTTGGGCAAAGGTGGTTTTCGCGCGGGATAAGTCCAGCGGAATGCCTTTTCCCACTTTTACCTTAGCCTGGTTCAGCTTTACCTGTTCCTGAGCGTCCACAATGCTGCGGATAACCACGCCCTTCTGCTGGTAGGCGGCCAGTAATTTGTAATAATCCTGTGCTGCCTGGGCAAGTTGCTCCTGATAAGTCTCTTTCAGGCTGAAGTCCGAGGACACTTTGCGGCGTTTTGCGGCCAGAATCTGATAGATATTGCGACCGCCGGGATAAAGCGTCCAGGAGGCGCCTAGCTGGGTTTGCACAAACTGTTGGGCACCACCGGAACTGCTGCTGCGTCTGCTGCCACCGGAGCTGCCGCTTCCGCTGCCTCCGCTACTCCCGGAAGAACCGCTGACAAAGCCTCCCTGGCTGCCGGAAATAAAGCGTTGCTGGCCTATCTGCCAGTTTTCGGAATAGGAGGCGGTAATATTCGGTAGCAAGGAAACCTGCTGTTGCCGCAGGCGATTTTGCTGGATTTCGGTGGTTTTGCGGCTTTGCGCGATCAGCAGGTTCTGGTCTTCCACCAGTTTCAGCACCGCCGACAGATCCACCGGGTAGTTGTTCGTTTTAATGGTGGATGCCCGCAGCTCAATGGGCTTAATATCCGCAAGCGTAGCGGCAGTCGGTGCAGGTTGGGTTTCGGCCATGGCGAAACCTGCCTGCAGGAAGGCGATTGGGATCAACAGTGGTATGGAAAGCCGGGCAAGTAATTGGACAGTCATAAGATGATTACGGATGACCCACAGAAAAAGTTTCAATAGGGAAGTTTCACAAAAAGTACGTAAGCAATTTCGGATTTTCAGAGACAGCTTATTTTGGGGATTTTTTTATCCTCCTGTTTATGGAGGAGATCTTTCTAGTATGAGGCTGAACGGCATCCTTGGCAACGGTGTTCGAATCACTGACCGGTACTGGCTGTATAACGGTTGGGAAAACTTTCTCCCCAAGCTCTTGCATAACAATTCATACGGCTGAGTTGCAAGTAAGTTTTCCCCTTTTCCAAAGGTGGGGTTTAGTGACCATTGGATATGTACACTTATGCAGTAACGAGATAGGCAATCCATATTCGCGTAGAGTGCTGAGACCTTCATCTATGAGACAACTTCGTTTTTACGAGAAAAACCCGACTGTTCATAAAGCGGTAACCCTGCTTTTCAAATTCCCGCCCGATATTCGCACGGTGCTGGCTAAAGGCTTTTGCGCCATTGCGGAAACGGAATTCGATGCTCATCTTATTATTAAGGATTTCAAACGCTTGGGGGCGGAAAAAGTGCTGGCGCTATATAAATCCCAGCAAAAGCGACGCGAGTATGACAATGATCCGTATCTGTCCAAAGCAATGAATTATCTGATGATTCTGAACCCGGATCAGCAGTTCTTCCTGTCGGTTAAACTGTTGGACCTGATTCAGGTAGTCCGGGACTTCATGATTTTATGTAAAAAACATGCCATCTCCATTCAAATGAGCATGGTTGAGAAGATTGCGTCCACCTATGTCCACTTTGGCCTGAAGGAGGCGGAAGACTTTTTATTGAATGCGAGAACCCTGATGGAGCGCACGTTTGTAAAAGCGGAACCCGCTCAGCAAAAAGCGCAAGCCCCGGTGAATAATAATGCAGCCTGGGAATCTATTTCCAACGAGGGGTCCGGTATGCGTTTGCGGCTGAGTACGGACTTTAGCTAGCCCGGTAGTTGCCCAGCCTAGGTCGGACGGATGAAAACGCCTAGGGCGAATCGACATTCGGCCCTCAAGTATTCTGCCTGCGTTGCTTTCGCTGCTCAGTCAGTCACGGATTAAAATACGCTCCTTTCCTGCGCTGCGCGCGCCTTGGCATTCCACTTGATTGCCTGAATGTCGATTCGCCCTAGTACACTTGCTGGAAAGGCGCAGTCTGGTATGTCATCGGGTGATTCCGACTATTCCAGCCCTCATACGGGAATTGAGGATTAAAGGGATTCTGACTGGCTGGAGCCGGCGTCTGTCTGGGTTGAAACGTGGTGTACATCGTTGAGTATTGATAGTGATGCGGTTTAAACGCGGGCTGTTGATTTGCTGATAGGCGTTCTTTTTCTGCCTTTGCCTGCTTGTCTTTCTGGAAGGCATGGGCAAAATACAGGACTTCCGCCGCCAACAGCACACCGGCTGTCAAAGCGACCTGGCTGGTATTGTTTAACCCCTGGCTGAGCCAGTGATCCTGGTGGGACAAAAATGCCTTATCCATGCGCTCCAAGTGGGTGGCGTTGAATTTTCCGTCTTTTTCCGTTTCAGAAGCCAGCACCAGTTTCTCCAAGGTGTTCATGCGCTGGGGAATGGTCCAGAATTTTTCGGTGCCGGTGGTGCCCAGCCTGATGAAGTTGT
The DNA here is from genome assembly GCA_021323475.1 of Vampirovibrio sp. Classification (GTDB taxonomy): domain Bacteria; phylum Cyanobacteriota; class Vampirovibrionia; order Vampirovibrionales; family Vampirovibrionaceae; genus Vampirovibrio. The sequence continues at coordinate 965 of JAJQJM010000098.1, read as the reverse complement.
GCATGACGGGAGCCACCGCCATGTAAGCGGTTTGAACATAGGGACGGGGGATGCCCAGCTTTTCCGCGGCTAAAATAACGCCCCCCAGGCCGGCCAATGGCACCGGATGCGTGGCCTTGATGGAGCTGGCAATCCCGATCCGGGCATTCAATTCCTTCAGCGCAAGGCGTTGAATGTACTGTTCCGTCTTGGCCGGGTCGTTCTTAACGGAATCTGGCAGCGTGATGAGATCTTTATCGATCAATGCTCTAATGCTGACCTTAAAGCTTTCGGTTGCCTCTTTGATTACGGTGGGAATCGCCACGGCCGATCCGATGCCGCTGAGTCCGCCCACTACCGAGCGGGACGCTATATCGGCTTCCGGCATGGACAGAATACTGCCGGCTGGAATATTGAACAGCACACCCAGCATGCCGCCCAATACACCGACTTTTATGCCTTGCTTGATATCCGGCCCTGCTTCCCCCTGAGGGTTGAACAGTTCCTTCGGCAGGTTGCGCTTTTCCTTGGGACCGTAAAGCGTACTGAACGAGAGTTTCTTTTGGCGATCCTTCAGGTTTTCGTTCACCACCCCGAAAACACTTAATACATTGCCAGTAATGTCCAGGCCGCTAATCAGGCCGGTGCGGGCAGCGCTGGCCGCAGGGCCACCATCCTTGAACATGTGGTTGATCAGCGGTTCGCCGGTGGCTCCCAATGCCAGGCTCAGGGCAATCGATTGCCACTCGACATCCTGGCTGTCGGCATAAACCTTGTGCGCCAAATCCAGCCCGATCAACTTTTGCCGGAGAGCGGTATTTCGATTTAAGGTGCGGGTCAGTTCGGGGTTGCCGGGGGCGTGTACCCGGTACATCTCGTCCAGTCTTTCATAGCCATCCGTCTTGCCGTTTAGGGGAGCCAGGACTATTTCCCTGGCTTTATCCGTCAAGCCGGTGTCTGTATGACCGGAAATCAGTTTTTCAATC
>JAJQJM010000004.1 GCA_021323475.1 Vampirovibrio sp. | reverse complement strand
TTTTTCAGCAATTGTTATAAGTTCTTCTCTGGTGTATGTACTCATCACTCACTCCTTACTATTCTTTTTTGCTTTTCTTAAACCTGCTATAAAAGCCTTAGATATTAGCTTCTCCAGCTTCGATCCGCCTTCTAGCGGTTTATGAGCGAACATCAGGATATGCTCATCGGCAATCTGTTTAAATTCCCGTCTAAGGTCTTCCAGTTCCATTCTCTACCTCCTCTAATAAAGGTTGGATATGGGAGAGGGCTTGGGTTGCTACTTCATATGAGGCCACCCTAGCAAAGTCTCCCTTTGTGTTGGTTTTTATTTTCTCCAGCGCCTCCTTAGCAACAATCAAAGCCTTTACGAGATCTTCATATGTAGGGGTCATCAAGCGTGTCTCCCAGGGTTAAAACAAATAACATAGTCATGGTTTTCCCGGTCAACATGCTCACCGCAAACCTGAACGCTGTCTTTCCAAGTACGCTTTTCTTCCTCTGTGGCGTTTATGCGGCTTCCAGCGTGTAGGGCGGAATTTTCGCAGAAATCACATTTATGCCTCATCATCCCAATATCCTCTCTAAAATATCTTTACTCTCTTGTGGTAGGGCTTCGTACTGGTGGCAAAGCTGGCATTTTATAATGCAACTAGAATTTTTATAGTGTTCAACCCCAGCCGCCGCCAATTCCAGAATGCCGGTTGTGGGGGTGGGGTGGGACAGAGCAGTATCGGCGAGTGTAAATGATTCTTCTAACATTTCTACTAGGCCCATCCCTTTAATCCGCTCCATTCCCTCCCGCAACCGCTTATTCTCAGCCTCCAGCGCCACCACCCTTTCAGCGAGGGCGCGGGTTTCTTGGTGGATCTTCTTATTCGATACTGCCCATTGAGTTCGCTCTCTTTTCAGCCGGTTATTTATTTCGATCAACCGCTCAATTTCAGCCTCAAGATCTGCTTGGTGGGCTTGGGGGGCTTTATCCGGGCAGCTTTCAATATGTCCCTCTAGTGCTTCAAACGTCCTAGGGTAGACTTTATGCTTGCTGTTATGGGGACAAAGAAAATATTCTTCTTCAGACACACTATCTTTTTTCATTGGCTTCCTTCCTGATTTCATTCCATTCGTGCTGCTTCAATGCCTCATAGTATGTTTTCAAGCTGTCTCGAATCCCTTTCAAAATGTTTTTGGCATCAGCGCAATTTTCTGGCGGGGCAGCAGCATCAAGATATGCAGTTTTTAAGCAGCTACGAAGGAATTCGACTTCCTCATTAATTGATTTAAAAAACCTGACTGGCTCCATCCCCTAACCTCCTTCCTGCTTCAACAATGCCTTGACAAGATCCAGTGAGCGCTTCGATACATAGTTATACGAACGCCGTCTCTCTTTCAGTAAATATTCGAAAAAACCAGCCGCGTCGTCTTGATCGTCACCACCGCCCATTTCATACTCGCTGATTACCCAAGCGACTTGTTTTGCGGTCAGTTTACCTTTTATTTTCATCACCTCCCCCCTTCCTGCTTGGGTAGTAGGGACTGAAGGGCTTCCGAAACCAAATATCTTTGTTCGGCTGGGGTCGAACAATGGGTGACAGATTTCTCCGCCACTTCAATACACTCCTGAATCACTTTAGCCCGCTTCTCGATTTCCCAGCGCTCTACATCGGCGGAGGTGGCGGAGAGGGTTTGCTTTTTCCAGCAATTGCATTCCAGCAGGATGCCCATTGAGGGAATACTCATTCGCGACTCACAAGTGTAGCTGCAGGGCGCTTGCTCTATAGCCTTCACCATCATTGCCATCTTGGCTTTGTTTTCGGCTATTTCAGACTCATATTCTTTTTCGACGGTTCGCAGTTGTGCCACCACTTCATTTACTTGGGCCAGTTTTTGACCTTTGCAGTGAAATTCCGTTTCCATCATCCCCAACTTAGCTTTTAGCTGGGCGTTCTCTGCTTGAAGCTTATCCACTTCAGGGTTAAATGGCAGCATTCCACCGGGCTTCATAACTAGCAAATCCGGGTCAATCTTCGGATCAGTGTAAACTTGAAAGCCCATAAACTCGCCTCTGTATTGTGTTTGATAGTCTGGACTCCAACCAATGTGTCCTTTTTCCATTAGTAAAACCCATCCTTCATTTGAATAACCTGACTTTCAAGTTCTGCATTGTGCTCCCGAAGCCGCTCCACCTCTGCTTGGGAGGTTTGGAAGCTCAATAACACCTTGCCAGGGCAGCCATAAGGCTCTAAATCTGTTACATCCGAAATTACCCACTCAACAGATTCTCCACTGTATGTGCCGGTTTCACGGTCGTATTGCTCCAACACTAGGCGGCCACCCACTTGGAAATCCCGATCGTTTGTTCTGACTTCCCCAGTTTTAAGACCGCTTTTCACCTTGTCAAAAGGCACTGGGTCAGTTTTTAAACGGTATACTCGCTGATCAGCACTTATAGTATCAGTCATGATTTATTTCTCTCCTCTTAAAGTCTTGATTTCCTGCAAAGCCAACTCAAGACGATCCTCTAACGCCATATCATCACGCCCAACCCCGTATTCTGTGAATTTGTCGTGCATTTCATCGCAATAAGCACCAAGATCCTGATATTGGAGCCAATGTTCACCGGCTCTCTCTTTCCAATAATTGACTTCCCGGCAACACTTTGTATGCTTGGAGCCCCATACAATGATTCTTTTCAGCAAGCGAATAAAACCACTCCGCATGTTTGTTCCACCTTTCTAAAGAAATAAAATGCTTAAAACTACCTACCCTAACCCCAACTACCTGAACTCTGTTTCAAGAGCGCTGCCTTCGCTTCTAGCCTCTTTCTGATGGCTATTTTGTTTAACCGCTCCATCCAGTCAATCCAGTCTGAGATCGGCAACGATCTGCAATTCTCGCAAAAGTATTGCATTGGGTGGGTGTAGCCGAAGCGCTTGTTACACTTTCCACATTTACCGGGGGTGTTGTGGGCTGGGTAGTGGCATTCCATTTTATCGACGGCTCTTGACGCCATTGTTAACTCCTCCTCAAGTCTCCCTGTGCTGTTTCGTAAAAACAGCCGACCTCACTAAATCGGCTGGCAAATCGTTCCCCATAGATTGACCGGATTTCCTCCGTTGTTTTTGCGTTACTGGTCAGGAACGTACACCGCCGGAACTTATGCCGTTCGCTAAATAGGTAATCGAAATAAGCGATAAAGTCAGAACCACGAAAGCCGGAAGGCTCCGCCCCAAGGTCATCAATCAGCAGGTGTTTCTTTTTCAGGATTTCATCCAGTTCGGACTGGAATTTCTTCTGATTGTGAAACATCTCGCTGAGCCGGAACGCCGGGATAAACAGAGAATCCGACCATTCCACCTTGCTGCCGTTCCCTCTTGCAGTGGTCAGGCTGTTCATGTAAGCCAGCGTTCCCCACGTCTTACCGCTACCAGGGCTTCCGATCACCAGCGCCACCCGTGGCCGCATTGCCTTCAGCCAGCGCAAGACATCCGTTTCTTGTAAGGCTGGATTATACAGGCTGGCCTCATCATAGATGCTTGATCCACCCATGAGATAGCGGTTTAGTAGGATATCCCGGCGGTATTTATCCTCATCTGTCAAGGTTTCATCCTGCCCGGCATTGGCCTTTGCTGCCAGTTCCGCGATCCGTTCGGGAATCCGATGCTTTGCCAAGACAGCCGCGCCGGTTTCGGTTCGGTCTTCTTTCGGTTTAGGCATGGATGCCGCCAAGGATGCCAGCAAGTCAGCCGCTCCGTCAGGCGTAAACCCGATGGACTGGAGATACGCCGCCCTTTCTGCCTCTGGAACGGCTTTAAGTTTCATGTACTCATGGGGATTCATAGGATCTTCCCTGACCTTTCTACTCGCTCATGGGCCTGTGGAATTCCAGCGGCAGGGATTTGGCTGCCTCTGAGTTGGCTAATCGGTTTAGAGATAGTGGGTGGAACTTCATCCATCCACCGCTCTTTTTTCAGGAATCGGATGGCGTCTGGAACATACTGACCTGCATCCTTTACCCATTGAGAACTGGTCTTCCAGGCAGCTAAACCATTCAGTATCTCGGGTAACTTCGCATCCAGTTTGTTTTTACGCCAATAGTCGGACGATTCTTTTTTGGTCGTCTTTTTGGGATACTCATTCCAGAATTGCTGGAAACCCTCCTCCTCCCCTTTGGGGGTTAGGGGTGAAGTAGGCAAAGTAGGAATAGTAGGAAAAGAAGGAATAGTGCGATTAGCCGCTGTTTTGCCGCGGCTTTCCGCGGTCGGCTCAGGAATCACGCTAGGTGGCTCTTTTGGGTGAATCCGTTGATTTTCCAAAAACCGCGTGATTTCAATAAACCGATTTCCTTCTATTTCATATCTAACGATAAATCCGAATCGTTCAAGCTCGTTTAAAAGCTGGTCAATGTCGCATTCATCGTACGGGAGTATTTCAGTCTTTATACGTTTAGGCCGGTCTTGCAACCGGCCCTCTCTATCCGCTATCGTCCAAAGCCCTGCAAACAAGAGTCTCGTTAGTGGTTGGCACTCTGCAAGATCCTCATTCTTAAAGAAGCCCGGACGTAAATCTCTCGTCCTTGCCATTTCACTGCCTCAAACTTCCAATATCGCTATACCATCAAACAACTCACTAATAATTTCTTTGAAGACTTCCGGTTTTTTGGAGAAATCGGGAGCTTCACGCGTGATGATGCTGCCGATTGTTGGTTTTTTCTGTGTGGGATGGTGGCTCCCTTTCACAAAGATAAGCAGATGCGCGTGGACAATCTCGTTATATTGGCCCTGCGTGACATACCGTTTATCCCAGATAAAAGAAGCTCCCTTGTATTTGAAACCCCATTCTTTCCCGAGGTTCAGGGCCACTTCCAACTCTTTGTCCGTGGCCCATAGGAACAGCGTAGCATTATCCGCAATTTGATACCGGCTTAGTAGCTTCCTTAACGGCGTGATGCCGCTTCTATACTCAGGGTTGGCATATACAATCTCATAGGTCGCCGCCTCATCAATGACCGCTTTTGGCTTCTCTTGTTTTTTCGGCGCATCCGCAATGTTCTCAGCCTCCCATACGGTTTCTGCTTTTCCTGAAGTAATCACCTCAACAATTGTCTTTTGTTGCTCAGGTGTTTTTTTGGCCAGCTCTTTTAATTGGTTTGCTTTATCAGCTAATGGGGTGCCGATGATGGCCTCTTGTACCCCCGGGGCTATATTGGTTGCAACTCTTTTACGATCGTATATAGCCGTTTCTTTTAATCCAAGATCATCAGCCAAATCCTTTGTTGTCTTAAACAAGTCTACGTTTGGCGCAGACTTGTTTTTTATGGCTTTTTGATTCCCTGGTTGGCTACCGGATTTTGCCCTTAGCCCCATAGCATCAAGAATCTCTTCCCGACGTTTGATGAGTTGGCCCTGTTCCAGAAAACTCAAGTCCTTTCGGATTAAGTTCTCGTCAATTTCAGCCAATTCTGCCTCCTCCGAAGAGAGAGGCAGAATATTGGCTTCTACAAGGTCATGACCCAACATTTTGACAGCTTCCAGGCGGTGACGCCCGGAAACAAGGGTGTAATCTTCCGTCAGGACAATTGGATTTTGCAACCCGATTGCTTTGATGCTTTCAGACAGCTTCAGAACATTTTTCTGGTCAACCTCTCGTCTGCTGCCAATCTTGATATCGTTGATTGCCACTTGCATAAGCCCTCTCCCTTATACGTCAAAATCACGGAGATTGATTAAACCACCTTTATTACCTCGACGGTTGTAGTTGTAGAGGTAAACCAACTGCTCAAAATAACCCTCGCGTGTCACTTGAGGTGTTAACACTGAACTGTATTTACTGGCCTGATGGATCATTACGGCTGTATCGTATTTGTAGTGGCTCCTAAGCTTGGAGAAAGCAAAGTAAAAGTTGCGATGAGTTCCGAACGGCAAGTTTTTGAAAATCTGAACTTCTTTCAGGAATCGAGCAACTTCATTTGATTGAGTAGGGCCATAAACCAGTGTTTTAATCTTGATTTTTTTGTTGTGGTTTTGATCTCGGAGAATAAAACCCAAGATGGAAGTGTGGGTCATATTGTACTTTTGCATATCGGCATATAGATTTTGGAAATTTGTATTTCCCATACCTGCCTCAAACTTGATGAAATCAACTACATTCCAGGCTTTCTGGTTTTGATTGATTTGGGCCACCATTTCAGGCTCGGCATTTTTTACCACTTTGTACCGGATAGGCAGGTTTAAACGTTTCAAAGCGTGGAACCTGTGCTGCCCATCAATGATTTCCATTTTGCTATTTACTAAAATTGGGAAGTATTCAGATAGATCCTCTTTTTTGATAGACTTGACCAGATTTTCGACGTTCGACGGGTTAATATCCCGGTTATTGTGAATCAGTTTGAACTTGTTGTAATTTGATTCAACCTTCACGCGGTGGTCTTCTGCGTATACTGCCATTTTCTGTTCCTCCTCATTGCGTCAACTATGTTATTAGTGGAATGTGACTTCTCCCCCAGCGGCTTCCACCTGATCCGCTGCGAAACTCAACCTATCCTTGAGTTTTATTGCTATCCATTGTTCTTCTTCAAACGTAAACACCAGCGCCGGTTTATTGGTCACTGGTGTTTCTTTTTTTAAAGTTCTCAACCATTCAGGAATAGACAGGCGTTCGGTGTTTTTAACCTCCAAACTCCAGCCATGCATAGAGACATCGCTGTTTGATATTCCGCCTCCATGTTTCCCCTGGTGGTTGCGCCGAACTGGTTTCTTGCTGGTGGATTGAAATTCAGCTTGAACGGATTTCTCTGCTTGTATACCCTTCTGTTTGGCCGACTTTGCTTGTTTTCTCTCGTTATAATGGCGTAGTTGTTGATCTTTGCTGAATCCGATAGGCATTAGACCTCCGGGGGTGGGAGGATTGGGGCCCAATGGGTCGGGTTACATTTAACAGCTACCTCATCATACATATCACCGGGCCCCTCTTCACAAAACCCTGGTTTAAAAAACGGATCATCATCTTCCAGGTCGTAAGTATTTTCCAATTCTTGCAACTGCTCAGTGGTGTACCATCGGCAATAATACTGAACAAAGAACGTACGTTCCGGTGTGATAAGGTTCCCTTTGTGGTCAGTGTAGGCTTTTACTGTACGCCATTCACCGCCAATAATTCGTTTCCCATCCTTCGGTGCTGTATCAATCGTTAACCAGCTCATTTCAAACTCTCCAATATCGTCTTAAGCTCAAACTCACCCCGGCTCCCTTGGATATAAGCCATTTCTTCGATTTCCTTCTTGGAATGAAACCGCATAGGCCATTCAAAGGCTAACAGCCGGTTTTCGTGTTTTCGTTTTCCTTTAATGCCGGTGATTCGGATATTCAGGAACACAAGCGCCTTGCCTCCGGCTTCCCAGAAATCATTAAGCGCCTGTATCTGCTCATCCCGTAACTGGTTCAAGCCGAAGCCCTTAAAGTCCCGGTAGAGTTTGCATTCAATCGCTAACGGCTGGCCTTCGTAGCAAGCTGCAATGTCAAACGGCTTCCTCCCAACAAACCGGACGCCCTGGGTTCTAATAGCGTGGTAAGGCATGTCAGGGATTTTATAAGCCCAGCCACCTATTTTACGGATGGACTTCACGATCTCGGTGCAGAAAGTGGTTTCTTTCACTCAATCAACTCCACACTAAAATTCTGTAACCCATAGAACTGTGCGTAATCTCTAGCTCTTTCTGGTGTATCAAACCAGTACACTAGCTTTCCATCGACAAATAATCCCCAAGGGGGTGTTGTTATTGTCATTTACCCTCCCAGAATCAAAATAAACAATGCCAATGCCAGGCAGCCGAAAAAGGCATTTACAACCGTTATTCCCAGCCAGAAATACTTTCCAAAAAACTGATCAATCAAACGCTCTACATTCACTCTTACTTTCCTCACTCACTTTAGAAAAATTAGGGGAGGACTAAGCCTCCCCTTTGGTTAATCTTCTTTAATCGCTTCTTCAATCTGCTCAGCAGTTGGGGTCTTCCAATTGGTGATCATTCCGGTATCGATATCAATATCGAGAATCACGTAATCGCCGTAATGCTGGCCCGGGAAAAAATCAGGAACGTAGGTGTCTTGAAAATCAAAAATAGTCTCACCTTGAGCATCAATAAGCTCCCCATTGAATCGATCTGTAACTTTTACATGGAGCTTTATTGTCTTAGCGTCCACCTTGACCAGTTTTTGTTGGTTGATTTCCATTTATTTCCTCTCTTCAAATAAACAAATAGGCGGATACCCTCCGCCTGGGGGTTGGTTAACTAGAAAGCGATATCATCCATTTCCATGCTCGGCTCATCTTGCAGTTTTTGAACCGGCTTCAGATAAACATCAAACTTTGGTGCTTTGGGGTTATCAGAGCTTTTAGGGTACAAGTCCATATAAAACTTAATCCCGTCTAGCTCGATGGTGCCTTGATACTTGATTTTCGTTTGTCCGTCCTGTTCATAGCTTTTTGTCCAGAGGCTTCCGTTTTTAGGCACTTTTCACCGATCCTTTCTTGGTTAAATACTCTTGAATCAAGGCCCATGCCTGTTCCAATGCTGGCATATTATTTGCTTTCACAAGGTCAGCGATTGACCTTTGGTTGCTGATATTCTGAACTTCTTCTTTGGTTAATCCAGCCAGTTTGCAGGCTTCAGAGATTAGCTTTCCAAGTTCAACCGCTGGGCTGGGCTCACCGGCTTGAATTGGGGCTGCTGCTTTCTGCGTTGGCTTGGCGGTTGGTTTTGCTTGGGGCTTCGTTGGCATGGCGGATGCCGCATCGTCATCTTCTGGACACAATCCAAACATGGTCAGCAAGGAGTATCGCCGCCCGTAAGTGATTGCAGAACCTAACCCTTGGGGATCACGGTTACCGGAAAGCATCATTAACCGGCTCTCTACATACTGCCCGGATTCAATATGGTAGATTCTAGTTATAATCAACACCTGATCCGGTTGAACCCCGGTATCATCCAAGGTTTGAACAACTACCAACCCGCTGTCTGTCAGATTGACCTCAATAGCCTCGTAGACGGCCAGAAGGTCAGCGTATTTGTAGTTATAGCCTTTCTTGTTCTTCTTAAGCTCTACCTCGCTTTGGATTTTCGCCAATGCCGGCAGGATCTTGTCTACCTTGTCACTGAGTTTCACGTCTTTCTCCTTTTTACATCTGCATAACTTATGCGCCAGCTTGCATTGTTGGCAGAAGTGGCGCGAAGGTTTAGATTCTGGTAGGTGGCGGTGTTTGTAAGTGCCTACCACCCACCAATTTCTGAAGGTCATTCAGCTACCGTAATGGGCCAGCCCCGGCGCTCGGCTAGGTCGAGATGGCAAAGATCCACAGCGTAAGGCCTCCTTGCATCAATGTCAGCGCCTTCGAGGTTTTCTAATGGCCAGTGGATCTTGGGGGCCTTACCTCGCCTGAGCATCTCAATCGCCTCATCAAAACTCAGCTTCTTAGGTTCTGGTTTAACGATGGAAAAGGGGCCAGCTTCCTGCCTGAATAACTCCGCAGATAAGGAAAAAGGGTGAGGAGGGGAGCTAGGATGTTTAAACATTGGGGTCTCTCCGTCAAGCCAGTATTGGTACCCAAACATATCCACTACCCTCTCCCCATCCGAATAAGCTCTAATAGCTTCAACCCAGCTTAAATTTTCTGTTTTCATCTCTTTTTCCTCTTGCTTTTATAAAAATACTCAACTGTGGAATGACAGCCCCACACGGACAAAACAAAAGCTGTCGGGTCAAATTCCTTCATCCCAACAGCTTTTGCAATCATCCAGTAGGCATAAACCTGTACAATCAGAGCTAGTAGCCCTAAAACGGTTCGCCCCATTCATACCGCTCATCATCATAGTAATAAGGGCTCCGTTTATCTGCCCTGCCAGCCGCTACCACGCAAGCGATACAGATTAAAGAGGACACTACTATGAGCGTCCCTACTGAAATTATTAACCAATAGAGTTGATCAGGCATCCTCACCATCCTCGCATTCTGTTTTTATCTCGTCATAAAGCTTTTTTAGTTCATCCCTGCTTAAGGAATACTCTGTTTCAACACCATCGTTTGATACTGTCAGATAGAACAGAGAACGGACGTACAGACTCCGTTTAAGAGTGGCTTTCATTACTGGACTCCTTAGGGTTGAACTCAAGTGCTTCTAGGGCAATTCGGTGTGTTCTCTCATGCCCACTGCCCGTGAAAGTGTACTTAACGCCGGTATCATTCTCAGCCGTTGCTTTTATCTTTCTAAGCGCCTCATACGCTTTATCAAGGGCTGCTAATAGATGGGTACAGTGGGAGTACAGATCACCACGCTTGAGTGTGAAATCTTCGTCCAGTGCTGTCCTTATCTCATCTAACCAATCCATTAGTTTTCTCCTTTACGGGCTTTTAGCATTGCATCTGCAACCTCATAGGCTGTATTAGCGCCGTTACCATCACCGCTAAAACCTAAAATTGAGAGTGGTCCGTTTCCAGTTGGGTTTGAGATCATCCCCTGCATTGCCATCCCTGCAAACAAATCACGCAGGGTGATCGACAGATCCAACTGAACAAGATTTGGATTTTCCACTACCTACCTCCTAACTGCGGCATAAACGCTACCATTGTGTGTATATTGCTCAAGACCTCAGTGACTTCCTGATTGAACCGGAACCGTTCCAGCTTGCCTTCAATGTACTCAAGGATCATTTGCTGCTGGCCTTTGTTGATAGTGAGTGGCTCTAAACCGGGTAACATTCTGGCTTTCACCTCTTCCACAAAATCAGGATGATTTACTCTGGTATTGATTGGGACTACTTTAGACATTGGCTCTCTCCTGGTCGAACTCTTCAAGTGCCTCAACATCACAAGCGATAAAGACCCGGTTTCCATCCTCTGAGTCCATATAGATACCGTGTCCGCTCCTCATAGCGTGTTCTCCAGAAATTCCGATATGCTTGGCACTTCTCAACGCGTCTACTAAGGAGGCAATATCCCAATCCGCCCCTAGTAGCACATTTACCGATGGGTTAACCATGGTGTGTACTTTAGGTAGGAATCTTAAAGCCTCCTCAACAGTTAAAGTGTCGTTATTGCTCATCTCTAGCTCCTTTTAGGCATTGTCAGGTTGTGCGGGTAAATGTATTCCCTTGGATCAGGCAGGGTGTTTGCCTTGACGTACTCAGCAACCAAATCAGCCGCCGGTGCTGCATCATGGTTTGCCGAGAAAGTCACCGGCCTTGCCCTGCTGGTTAACCAAGCCGCAAACCCGTAAAGTGCCTCTGAAGCTGTAACTCTTTCGCTCATCTCTAACCTTCCTTAATCCACTCAGTAACAACAAACCGTTTAGGATCAAATGGGCCAATCCCGCACCAGTAGCTAATCCAGCACCGCTTAATTTGCGGGAGGGTGCGGTTGATTGACCGACCTATTTCCCATTTCTTGAATCTACGCATGAGCCCAATCTCCCACTTGGCAAACTTCACAAGGGATATAATCCTTCCCGTTCTCAGGACACCAAACCTCAATTTCCCTGGTATCCTGACAGGTAAAGCAGACACCAAAGGGAAAGGGCGCCGGGCCGCTATGAACAGCCCGGCTTGAGGGGAAAGGTGTGTTTACACGTGGAATCTGATATACTTTACTCATTGGAATTATTCCTTTCTAAACCCTCGGTCTGACCACCGGGGGTTTCTTGCTTAGTTCGAAATTGTTTTTGTCCTGGAACAATGCTTGCAGTAGTAGTAGTAATCTCCACCGCCGGTCATATATACCGTTGCGCCGTGGTTGATCCATTCGCATTCGTGGTTTTTGATGAATGCAAGCTCTTTTTTAAGCCGCTCCAGTTCAGAGTCATAATGATTGGGAATTACGTCATATCCGTGGGCCGTACCGTAATTCTCGTGTGCCCCTTCAAACCAACCTGCAATATTCTGGAACTGCTCCTCAGTTAGCAACCCATAAACATTAGGGGCCTCTGCGCCTATTGCCTCTTTCGTGCATTCAAGCCAGTAATCGCTAATTCTCATTCCCTTCTCCTTTCTCTTAATTTCTGACCACCGGGGGTTTCTTGCTTATTGGGATCCGCTCATCCATCGGATGTAGTCATCTACAGCCTTTTCCAACTCATTGTTGGCTTGAGACAGTTCTAAAAGCGCCGCCATCAAATCAGCGTGTGCTTTCTGGCGCTCGTTCATTCCCTTCTCCTTTCTCTTATTGGGGTAAATATAAGCGGCTAAAAGCGTTAGCTCAGCAGTTACTTTCTGGTCAGAATCTTCGCAGCTTGTGTATAACACTTGGCTGCATTCCAGTCCTGATTAGTGCAGTAGTAAATGTCAGCTTTCAAAGTCCAGCCAGATACATCATTTGGATTCTTCTCCAAGTGGGCTTCAATCAACTCAAGCGCCCGTTTTGGATCTTGCTGGCAGAGAAAAGCCTCGGCAGCTTGGTCATACAGGGATTGAATATCTTTCATCATTGTTTATTCCTTTCTAAATCCATAAGCCGCCCCACGTCTCATAACCATGAGGCGGTTATAGTTTCAGTCTCCCAGTGGCCCTTTATCCGTCAGCGTAATTCTGATTTTTCGGTGAGCGGCCTATTCAGTTGTCAAAGAACGGTTTACGACTTAAAAATCTGCTTTAGATAAACAGGTAAGGAAAGCAAACAGTGATGGCACCCGCCAACCAGAACCAGAAGGAATCCTGCTGCGTTCCTGCTTGCGTTTCCTGAGTCTCGGTGCTAACTTTCATCTTGGTTAGGCTCCTTTCAGTTACCCATTGCTCTAAAACCTTGGTGTACCGGTTGTATAGGTTGCTGATACTTGGGTTTATCCAGTTCACGAATGTGGTCCCACAGAACAGATTGGATATAGCCGGTAAGCGTGACGTCCATTGCTTCAGCTTCTTTTTTAATGCGGTCAAGGATTACGCTGGAGATGCGCCCTGCGAATATTGGTCTGCCGCCTCGATTTGCCATATCCTTCCTTGCTCCTTATTGATGTTCTGGATCTTGGGTGGTAACTTTTGTTACTGGTTAGGTTCTTTGGTTTTGGGTTTTATCAACCCTAAAGTTTCAGAATCTGAGAGGCTGAAAACTTCTTGAATTTGCAACAGAAGGCTAGAAGGAATGTTTATTCCAGTGTTTTCCCATCGCCTCCACGCTCTTTCTGACACGCCAAGCAAATGGGCTGCTTCAGCCTGTGTGAATCCTTTAGTTTTTCGTATTGTTTTTAAATTCACTTCGGAATCTCCTTACCGGTCACTACTGACCTATGTAAGTATATTATCAGGTCAGTACATACCGGTCAATAGATCACTTTTTTTATTTTGGAAACCGGAACATAATGACCTATATGAGCGATTTGCTAGACAAAATTGATGCCCTAATTGAGCAAGCAATTGCTGAAACTGGGGACAAAAAAGAGAAATTGTTAGGTAAGGCCGGATTAGACCCTGCGCAAGTTCGTAAGTATCGGCGCAATAAATGGCTTTACAACGATAATATGCTGGAAGCGTTCGCCAATATCCCAGGTTTTCCAGAGGCAAAGGTTTTAAAAAGCTGGCGACTCCTAGAAGAATACGATGAAGAAGTTATTACTTTGGCCCTGGTTTCTGCATTAAGACGGAACCCGGTTCATAAAACTTCTGTTAAAAAATTGATGGAAAGTTTGGGGGCATAGGTCCCAACTCTCAAATGGAAGGGTATATGCTTAAAAGAGCTGTTTTTTGTCTTTATTGATGAGCTGCTTTTGGAAAGGACAAAACTAAACGACTATGAATGAAATTCTTGGACTCGCCGGTTTGGCAGTGCTGGGGTATTTGATTTGGTATGCGGTAGCCTCTTTCCGGAAGGCTCCAGAACAATTCATAGGTAAAGTAGGCGCTGGTTTATTCTTGTTCATGGCGTTTAATGTCGTGGCAGCAATTGCATTTCAAATATCCCATTGGGATCACTTTATGAACTGGAATGATGAAGATAGTGAGAATGGCGGCGCTTTTACACTGGCTTTTGTTTATATTGGGATCATGTGGCTTACTTGGCAATTCGGAAAAACCCCTGTCAAAGATGATTAACAAATAATCCTGGGCCTTGGCTGGGAGAGGAGTAAATGAGCGAGCAAGAGAGAAATATACCATTAGCCGACCAAATGGGGTTTGCTTATGCGACTTTTGAGCAAATAAAGATAACAAGAGCTCAGCTCGGTCAGAAGATGCACATGGAAGCAAGAACTCCAGAAGGTGTTGATTATGGGGATCAATATTTTCATCAAGGCTTGGGCATGATGGAGCAAACCCAGCAGCAGTTAATGCACCTTCAGTGTTGGATCAAAGACAATGTCCAGCCAATTATTTCAGCCCACCCCATGAAAGACATTGCCAGCGCCCAGCAGCCAAATGCCACCAACAACAACTCCAATAACAATCTTGGCAAAATCATTGACTTCATCGTAAAGCATCCTGTCGTTAGCGTTACCATCTTTTTTATATTATGTGCTGGCGCTGGGGAGACTGTCTATATAGCCAATCACGGGATAGATTTGGCAATAGTTCAAGGTTTATTTAAGAAGTAACACCCAATAAGTAAAGCAGAGCTTAAAATATATACAGAAGCCCTCCCAAGGTGGAGGGCTTTTTGTTGGGAGTGTTGGGTCCATATATGGGGATTCTTTGAAACCCTATGTTCATCGCTGGACGTTAAAGTGAGTGTTGTAATGAGCTTCATAGACTTTGGTAAAGCCGTAGAGGCTCGCCTTAACGAAATTGGATTAACCCCAGCCGAAGCAGCAAAAAGGATGGGCGTCTCCAAGAATTATGTTAAGCGGATAATAAACACCAACGTAAAAGATATTAAAGCTTCATATCTTTATAAGCTTGCAAGGGTATTGCAGTGGGACCCAATGCAAATGCATAGAGCGTTTCACGGTAAGGACCCTTACGACACAAAAGAGCAAGAAAGACGTGAGGCGACAAGGGAAGCCTATAAAGAGTTTATGGAAAGATTAACCTCTATTGGGTTTGAAGATGATTTATAAGACTGAAGAGTGGATCTTTCCGGACAAAAACACTGCAATTTCCAAATCGCTCATTACTTCTAGTAGTGCGTCTCCAAGCTGGACCAAAAACCCTTCTTCCGATTCCACGCCAAAACCCTCGCCGCTCATTTCCGGCATATTCACTTTCCTCCTCGGACTTTCCACTTCAATATGTAAGGTATAACCCATCTTAACCGATCTCGAATATACTTTCTAGGCTGGATATTATGTATTGCCTGTGGATATAACTCTAAATCATTCCCGCTTTCTCACTGAAAGGGATGGGCTAGAGTATAGGATAAAGCTATCCCGTATATTAATCAATGGGTTGCAATTAATTTGACAATATGCTAATTCACAAGCTCTGCTATATATGCTCTCACTTGCGGGAGTGGGGTTTCAGCGGATGGGTGGTTGTTGACACCTAGGGGAATCAGCGTTTAGAGCGCCGATAATCCCACGGACGTTCCCCACCATCCGGCATAGCCCAAACCCCTAGTTTCCTGCCACGGGCAAACGCTTCCGCATCCGCAAACCGGCCCCGGCTATAGTGGAAGTAGTCATAAGCAAACCCGTGGTCTACCATATCCCGCTGAACATCCAAGTCCCCCAGGTACACGCCACACACTTTCCGGTTATAAGATTTCCCCTTACAAGCCAGCCGCACATCCTTACCCACTACCAGGCGGCGGAGATAATCACGGGCCGGAACACCGTAAGGCTGTTTCAATTCGGGCGCATCAATCCCATTAAATCGGATAGACTCCCCGGTACATAACTTGATCGTATCCCCGTCATGAGCGGAGCATACCTTCTCAGCTTGCGCTGAAGCGATGAAAAACAAAACCGTGAGTAAAAGTATCCGGCGCATCATTTAAACCCTTCAATAGCCTCTACTATATTAGATCATA
Organism: Vampirovibrio sp.; assembly: GCA_021323475.1. Lineage (GTDB taxonomy): Bacteria > Cyanobacteriota > Vampirovibrionia > Vampirovibrionales > Vampirovibrionaceae > Vampirovibrio. The sequence goes on along the minus strand of JAJQJM010000004.1, from coordinate 29,461 downwards.
TCCGAATAAAAAGCCCAACCGGGGGAGGTCGGGCGATGGATTTATGGTGCTTAGATCTTATCTCAGAAACCCAGGAGTTAACCGGATAAATATTCGGTTTTACAATTCCAAGTCCTACAAAATAACACCGGATTTTGCGATCGGAAATGCGTTCACTACACATCTTCTTCAACCGTCGAAACCCTCTCAGGAACGTTATTTTAACAACTATGCCAATCTTACAGGTTTTTATTTTGTAGGGGTTTTTTCAAACCGGCCCGTTATGGATAGATTGTCCGAACGTGGCCCCAAAACAATTTGGAACACAGGCGAACCCTCTTATTCAATCGGTTGCAGGGCCAATCGTAGCTTGGCGGTCAACCGAATGGGCGCACTGGGATCCGTCACCTTATCGCCACCACCGGCTGCCGGATCGCTGGCCGCCTCATTTTCCAGGCGGATGGCGCTGATCTCCAGCAAGGCCTTCTGGTCGTCCATCAGTTTCAAAAAGTTTTGAATGCTGTTGTAAGTGCCTCGAATCGCCAAGTCATAGCCAAACGTGCTGAGAATCGGGGCCGGTAGCACAGGCTCTTTTTTCTCGCCATTGGCATCCGCAGCGGCAGCGGCGCCTGCTTCCGTGGTCTTGGCGGCATCGCCTTCTTTCGCCTTCCCATCCTTGGATGCCGGGGCGGGCGGCAAAATAGGCTCCGCTTCCGTGGGCGTCAGGCTGATAAATTTGTTGCCGGCCTGGGTGGCCATACCCACCACCTGATCCAGAAGCTCCTTAATGGTCGCTTCCTTGGTGTCCGGTGTGTAGGTTTTAATTTCAATACCGGCGGGAATATCCGTGTTTTTTTCCAGTAGCGCGATTTGGGCGTTTAAAGTGTCTTTTTGGACACCCAGATCGGTAATCTGCTGATTTAAATCCGTCACCTGGGAATTGCTGTTGCTATAGGCATCCCACTGGGGAAGCCCCAGTCCGATAAACAGGGCGATGCCCCCTACAATCAAACCGCCGCCGACCAATAATTTCTCGCTTTTTTTGAGTGCCATGATTACGCTCCTGATTTGGCCGGTTCAACGACGGAACTAGACGGATCGCTGACAGGAGCCGCCGCAGCGGGAGGCATGATGGACTTATCCAGGTTGACGCCGCCGCTGATTTTGAAATCGTAAACCAGGCTGGAACCCAGACGACCTTCCTTGATGGAGTCAATCAGCACCGCACGGGTATAGGGGGCCGTATCAAAACTTTTGGCGAAATTAATGACGGATTGGTGATTCAGGGCCTTGCCCTCCATCGACACTTCGTCGTTTACCTGCAACTGCTGCACCCAGAGCTGTTCCGGGGTTTTGCGCTTCAGATCATCCGTAAACGCTACGTATACGTGGTTGCGGATCTTGGCTTTTTCCACCATATCCAGCAGGCTCTTATCCAGTTCCACCTTCTTTTTCAGCTCGGCCTGACGGGTTTGCAAACCGGCCACTTCCACTTTGGCGGATTCCACTTTACTGGTGAGATCCGGAATTTGCATGGCAGCCATGCTGGCCATCGCAAATAAAATACCGGATGCGATGCCGCCCAGCGCCAGCGAGGCGAAACCAGCCGGAATCAGCCAGGGCGGAGGACCATCTCCGCTGTCGATGTCGGCGGCCACTTCCGATGTGGCGGATGCAGAACTGCCACCCGCTGACTTAATACCTTCGGTAATATCCAATTCAAAGGGGAAAGGCACGACGGATGTCATAGCCGACCCCAATGAAGACAGTTGCAACGGCTGGCCCATATTGATGGCATTACCCATCGGCGCCATTCGGACCGGGCAGCCCAATACTTCGGCCAAGGCGTTTTCCATAGCGGGAGGCATATTGTGGGTCAACCACAGCACCGGTTGCTCGGTTTTCACCGTCCGGCGAATTTCCTCCAGCATGTCCTCAACCACAATGGAACCGGGTGCGGCATGGACAAACTCATGGGTATCCATGCTGAGTTCCCGCAGTTCCAGCAATTTATCGCACCGCCACAGGGTAAAACGCACCCGTGACGCTTCCACGAACATCATACCCCAGCAGGCATCGGTGCCGATTTGCTGCACCAGGCTATCCAGTACGCCGGTGCCGGCCATGCCCCGTAAAATGCTCAAGGGCTCCAGACCAATGCTGTGCACCTTCACCTTGAGTTCCTTCAAGGTTTTCAGGTACAGGTGCAACACGTCGCTGCGAACGGCGCCCAGCACCAATTGCAGCATATTGGGCGGCAGGTGGGGATTTTCACAGACGATAAAATCAACGGACGCTTCGGTATTATCGAAGGTCTTGTAGCGTTCGGCTTCGCTGGAAAGCGAGACATAGAGCCCGCTCGGATCCATCTTGGGCATTTCCACCATGCGAAGCAACGTGCCCGGCAGCGACAAATGCACCGTGGCCGGCTTTAATTTAACGGCTTGAAACGCCTGGGCCAACAGCCCCTTCAGCAAAGCGGGGTCAGAGATGGAATCCCGCTCGTTATCGAACAGACCGTCGGGAATCGGCAATGAAACCGACTGCTCGACCGAGAGGGTTTTTGGTGAGAACACCACCAGCTCAATCGCCTCATGGGAAATGGACAAGCCGGCATATACTGGCTTTTTGTTGGTAGGGGTCACGGTCATGGAAGAAAAGCCACGCTCTAAATCTCTCACTCAGATTCCACAAATATAACATACCTTCCATGACAGGAGTGGAGAAATGCCTGAGCCCCCAGCGTGTTTTACATCATTAAGAGGACAGGATCGTTTTCACGTTGAACCAACAGCACATTGCTTTTAGCTGGATGGATGCGGAGCGGCCCGGTTAACGTTCGCTTAAAAAACCAATAACCCCGTAGGCCGCGCTCTTTTGCAGGTGTTTGGGCGCGTTCTTCAGCAAATTGAGGCATTCGTTAATAAGCGGATCATCCATTTCCACGCCCTGCTGACGGGTGGAAATAAACATATAATCCGATTTCTCGTTGAAGAACCATTCCATGGGTTTTTTGTATAATTTGGACAGCATATACAACTCGACCGCATCCAGTTTCCGGTGTCCGGACTCAAAGGAAGATACCGCGGACGTGGGAATTTGCAGATACCGGGCCACAGTCTCCTGCTTCAGCTTCGCCTCCAGGCGAGCCTGCTTTAAACGGAAACAAATCTGGTTGCGATCATTTATCATTAGATTGGTAGCCTCCTACGTATCTTTCGACAGGGCATACCGAAACTTTAATTTTCAGCCGGATCGAAGGTTCCATGAGCAATCCGTCATTACCCGATCATCCCAAAAAAGCACTTCGGCAGCAGGCGCTGGACTTGCGCTCACAATTGCCGATTGAGGCAATCAGTTTGGACATTCGGAGCCATTTAAGCCTTTGGCCCCTGTTTAAGGCGGCCGGTCAGATTTTGTTTTATCACCCCTTTCGGAATGAAGTGGATTTAACGCCCCTGGTTGAGCAATTTCCGCATAAACGATGGTATTTACCCACCGTGGTCAGTAAAGACCACCTGGAGTTTTTTCATTACCACCCGGAACATCGCCTGAATCACGGCAAGTATGGCATTCAGGAGCCCCACACGGACTCGGATCGCTTATCGGCCATACAGCCGGGGGATATTCTGCTGGCGCCCGGCCTGATGTTTGACCGGCGGGGCTACCGCCTGGGGTATGGCAAGGGCTTCTTCGATAAGTTCCTAAATGCGATGGCCCAGGCAGGTCACGACCTGATTCGGGTCGGCGTTGCTCCCGGCGCCTTGGTGCAGCCATTGTTACCCGCCGATTCCTGGGACATCCCCATGCAGTACATCGCTACCGAGGTCGGCATCCTGTTCGCGGAAGGCACCCAGAGTCCCTGATGCGCCAATCGGTTCCGGGATTTTGAATTTAGCCATTGACCCGACCGTATCCTTCGAGTATAAGTATGGAACCTCATCTCAGAGATGGGCGCTTAGCTCAGTTGGTAGAGCGCCTCCCTTACAAGGAGGATGTCGGCGGTTCGAGCCCGTCAGCGCCCACCACTTAAAACTTAAGATAGATTCAGCTCCAGACAGCGTTTTAACGAAGTCAGGAGCTTATTTGTTTTCTGAAGATGCTCATATGCAATTCTAAAGTTTCAGGGGCTTTAGTCGATAATCAATCCAGTCCATTAAGAAGCAGCCTGAAATGTCTCAAACCCGTCATACTGGTTTTACTTTAGCCGAGCTGTTGATAGCTTTGGCTATTTTGGGGGTGATTGCGACCTTTACGATTCCTAAAGTCATCACAGCGCAATCTAATAGCAGATATAATGCCATTGCAAACGAAGCCGCCTCGATGGTTTCAGCCGCCTATCAGCAATATCGGCATAACAACTCATCAGTAACCGCTGGAGTTGGAATTGAAGATTTAACCCCGTATATGAACTATGTGGCTACTGATACGAGCACCGTAATTGATGACAAACAAACAGGGGGAACATACACCTGTGGGGGTGGCAGTGCTAATTATTGTTTGAGATTACATAGCGGTGCAATGTTGCGATATGGACGAAGTTCAACTTATAACTTTGGAGGCACCAATGCAACAAACGTGATTTGGGTTGATATAGATCCAGATGGAACAACCGACGGAACAACAAACGGTCCCGGAAAGGCTGTTGAATTTTACCTTTATTACAATGGGCGAATAACTACCCGTGGTTATGTGACCAACCCCAACCTCGATCCACCCTGGTTTAGCTGGTAGGCTTGTGTTCCGTAGAATCCCACGCTTAAGTCGATTCTCTACTTCAGCCCAATACACTTCCCTACAACGTCCGTAAAGGCTCTTGATTTGATTCGGGTATGGAATAAATACTCTCGACTATATCAAGACGTTGGCTCACCAGATTGCTAGGGGATTATCCATTGACGTATTTGAGGGATTGGTGATCAAATGGGTGAGTTATCAACTCGGCAAGAATGTCGGCAAGATTTAAGAAAAGGACACAAACGATGGATTCACGAAGTGGCCAATACCCTCAGCTGGTAAAGCATTTGGCGTCGAGCGAAGCGAGAAAGCCCGCCTCCCTTACAAGGAGGATGTCGGCGGTTCGAGCCCGTCAGCGCCCACCATTTAAAACTTAAGATAAATTCAGCTCCAGACAGCGTTTTGACGAAGTCAGGAGCTTATTTGTTTTCTGAGGATATTCATACACGATTCTAAAGTTTCAGGGGCTTTAGTCGATAATCAATCCAGTCCATTAAGAAGCAGCCTGAAATGTTTCATAGTCCTTTATCGGGTTTTAGTTTAGCCGAAATACTTATTGCACTGCTAATCCTAGCTGAGATTGCAACCTTTACCATACCTAAAATTCTCACAGCCAAGCCAACACACAATACAATGCCGTTGCCAAAGAAGATCTATCGGCTGTTGCGGCAGCTTTTCAGCAACTTCAACTGGCTGGTGGAGTCTCTTCCAGCACCAAGATTAGTCACTTAACCCCATACATTAACTACACGGCTTTTGACACCAGCTCAAGCCTGGATAGCGTCTATACGGGCACTTCCAGGGACTGTTCCACTACTTATCAATGCATTCGTATGCATAACGGTAGTGTCATTCAGTGGCGAAATGACGCCTCCTTTGGTGGTACTAGCACAACCAATGGGCTTTGGATACACATTGACCCGGATGGAGTGCTGACAGATGGGACAACCAACGGGCCGGGTAAAGCGGTTGGTATATTTATTTACTACAATGGCAGAATGGCTGATGAGGGGAATATTGTCTCTGGCACGGTCAGTTCAGCGGCTACATATAATCCAAATCCGGCACTGGTACCACCTTGGTTCAGTTGGTAATCTTTGTGGCCTGTTACGGCATAAGAACTGAGAGACAGGATTTCCAATACTTACTCCATTCACCCACTATGTATTTTCCAGAACAAGCGAAATAGGACGGACCCATAAGAGGTATCCATCGTACCCTATTCGTCGATTCTAGAGCTTGCCGTAGACCATCATGCCAGCTATCTCGCTTCTATCCCCACATGATTAAAGTTTCTGCCGGTTCAACCGATAATCAAGCCAGTTGATAAGAATAACGGCCTGAAATGTTCAACACTCGTAATACTGGTTTTACTTTGGCAGAGCTGTTAATCGCTTTGGCAATTTTGGCTGAGATTGCCACCTTTACGATTCCCAAAATCATTTCATCACAGCAAAACGGGCAAAACAACGCAAAAACAAAAGAAGCCTTTGCCACAGTGGCCTCAGCTTATCAATTGTATGGCAACAGCAACGTCATCAGCAGCAATACATCGATCACGGCAATCACTTCTTATATAAACTATGTCAAAGTAGATACCTCCTCCACCATTGACGGAAGTCCCAACGATACCGCCTCGTATTCATGTGCCAGCCGAACCTGTTTGCGGTTACACAGCGGGGCCATCGTCGCATTTGGCACGATTGGCTCATTTGGAGGTACCAATGCCACGAATATGCAGTGGTTTCTGATCGATCCGGATGGCGCCTACGGGGCGAATGCCAGTAGTATCTGGGGGGTCCTATACTATAATGGCCGGGTAACAAGCTGGGGGACTATGGCGCCCAATAGTCAGGACGGCGCCGGCACTTACAATCCGGGGAATTATGATCCCTCCTGGTTTAGCTGGTAACAGTGCGGCTCAGTATAAACCTGACGTCCCATAAGTCCTCGGCCTAACGGGTTGAATACCCTACCTCTTGCTCACAAGGGTTCTACGAAGCGGTAGATCAAAACGCAGGCATTCACTTGCTTTTGCCTTCCACTGCCTGTCTCAAATACTGGCCAGCGACAGCATTGCTAAAGCTTCAGGCATTCCTGCCGATATCCAATCCATCCAAGAGGATAGTAGCCTAGAATGTCAAAAACACGGTACCCTGCCTTTACGTTAGCAGAGCTGCTGATTACATTGGCAATCTTGGGAATGATTGCAACCTTTACCATCCCCAAGATCATTTCCACTACACAAAATGGCCAAAGCAATGCGAAAGCAAAAGAAGCGTTAAGTACCGTATCCGCCGCTTATCAAATGTGGCTCAATAGTGGGCAGGTATCCAGCTCAACCCGACTTTCAGACTTTACCCAGTATCTAAACTATACAAAAATCATGACATCAGGAACAATCGATGATACTAATGACTTCGGCAGCTTAACCTGTAGCGCTGGCCAACCTTGTTATAAGCTCCATAACGGGGGCGTATTGATGGATCGCTGTTCCTTTGGAGGCACCAGCACGACCCATGTACTCTTCATCATGTTCGATCCGGATGGTGAGTATTCCAACAGTAACACCGGGCCAGGAAAATCACTGGCAATCCACGTTTTTTACAATGGACGAGTGACCGATCGCGGCTCTGTTCCTTTTACTGTCCAATCGAGCTGTGATACCTATACGCCAGCCCCGGCTTCTGAGACACCCAGCTGGTTCAGTTGGTAGCTGTCCTTATTTCATCTTGGTAATGATTGTCAGCCCCATCTCCTCTTTGCCGAAACCATAAACTCAGGCTGGCAAGATCTGCGTGCCATTTGCCTTCCACCTGCCGTCCTGATCATGAAAACTGCGGCACTGTTAAAGATCTGGTTCTTCCTTGCCGATAACCTCATCAATGCATTCAAAGAAATCACCTCACCGCATGTCCAAATCGAATAATTCTGGGTTCACGTTAGCCGAGCTGTTAATAGCGCTGGCCATTCTGGCTGAAATCGCCACATTTACCATTCCCAAAATTATTTCCGCCCAACAGAACGGGCAAAATAAGGCCATTGGCAAGGAAACCATGGGCATGCTGAGTGAAGCGGTCCAAAAAGCCAAACTCGCCACCGATGCCTCCACCGCCATCCCTGTCTCTTCCCTGACTCAATACATGAACTATGTCAAGGTGGATACCACCAGCCTTGTGGATTCAACGCCAAATGACGGCACAGCCTCGTATAGTTGCGCTTCTTACACCTGTATTAAGCTCCATAATGGCTCAATACTAATCTTGTCAGGCTCCATCACCGGAAGTACCGGCCTGTATTCCTGCATATTGGATACCAATGGCTACAAAGGGCAACTGGAATCTTTAGGCATTGTGATTCTAGGGACCGGACGCCTGATGACCTATGATGACTATCTGGGCAGCACGAACCGTAACCCGTCCTGGTTTAGCTGGTAAATTGCGTCCCGTTCCAAGCGATGAGTGTCCTCAGGGTATCAACGGTAGTTGATAACACTCTCTTGCTTCTGAAGTATGACGCCGGTGGGGTTTAGCTGGCGTCTGTCGCACTATTATTTTTGATAATTTAATTTTACAAATTAATAAAACATTCATGCCAGCATGCCACTCAAACGCCCGCCTCGCCACAATGGACTAAGCAATCATTACGCTTTATCGCTTTTATTCTTATATTCTTTTTGGTAACTTACTTCTTGGTAACTTGCCAGGCAAGCTTTGTTGTCCTCAATTCACCTGCAAAAAGGGCCTTTCTGCATGACAGCGACTTTCTCTTATTCCCTCCCCCGTTTCGGCCAAATACCTTCTCCGCAAACCAATAGCAGCCAGAATCGTCCGACAGTGGACGCGACCGACTCCAATCGGCCTGCCTCCGGGACGCCCGAAACCGATCGAGTGGAACTTCATCGCGCTCAAAGCCCGCAGCATACGCCACTGCTACAGCATGACCTGTTAAAACTGCAAGGCCGCCTTCAATTGTTTGCAAAGCGCATCGGCAAAGCCTTTCATGGGCTGGTCTCCGATCAGGAGCCCAATCCTCACCTGAAGCTGGCGTTAAAACGCTTTTCCAAGGCAACGCAGAATCTGGCCCAATCGCCGGCCTTATCGGCAGCGTTCCGGGAACACTTCATCAAGATGAATGAAGCGCTCATTGCGGCAAGTGAGCTGTCGGACACGGATAAGCAAGAGGCTGTGGCCGATCTTCACAGAAATATTACCCCAGAGGTCGCCAAACAGGTCGGACCGCAGGCATTTTCCGCCATGCTGAACGATATCAGTGAAGTCGCGGAATCCGGCCACCTTGATACGGCCATGCCAACCGGCTTTGCCATGTTCTCTGAAATGATGGTCCAGTCGTTGGCGCAGCAGCAACAGCCAGAGGAACCTGAGCCTGAAAAAGCGGGCAGTATTCGCGAAGCCGTGAAAAAAGCAAAGGATGAAGGCAAATCGGACATTGAAATTGCCAAAATGGTACAGTCCCAGTTCTTCACCCCGGCTGCCGGTAAAGATAAGAAAAAAGATAAGTAAGACGCGATAAGCCAGCGCGCTTAGCTAGCGTTCTTCGTGGTACCCCATGTTGGCAGCACAAGTCTAAGAATTTATATGCCAGCCTGTTCTGATAATAGGCAAAAAGCCGGGGTAGACCCGGCTTTAAGTGTTTTTAACGCAAGGGAACACAGCCCTCGAATTAGTTGATCGGTTCCTCCGGCAATTTCCAGTCTTCATTGGAGACGGGATCCACCACGGTAGCGCTGGCCGTGCTGTCGGCATAAACCTCAACAACCTCGGAATTAATGACATCGGCGATATCATCCGTTTGGCTCTGCATGCTGTTGCCTTTTTTGGCTTGCCAGTTGGCAATGCCTTTTTTCACGGTCGGCACCACCAATTCCGATACGATCGGCTTCAAAATGTCCGCCCAGCTCACCTCAGCCCTGGCAGCCTGTGAAAGACCCGTTACGGTCGTCAACGTGATGACCGTTAATAGACCCGATAACAATTTAACTTTTAATTGACCACGCATATTAAAACCCTATTTGCTGAACACTCGTACTATACAAATTAACCACTCAAACGCTTTTTTATTTTTAATATGCAGGCCAGCCTTTACGACTGGCCTGCATAAACCGGATTAAATTATAACCAACATCATGCTATTTACTTTACAGCAGTGGTTGTTTGGGCGCCGTAAGCAACGCCATCAACCATGTTGTTTAAAATAGAAACGTTGGTGCTGCCAGATTGAACGCTGAAGTATTTTCTGTTCGCAATGGCAGACATTTTGTTGTTAGTGATCTTTACGCCATTAAATACACCGCCGCCAATATAAACCAAAGGAACATAAGAGGCCGTATTGGTCACGTTGCTAATGGTGTTACCGTCAATCACCAGGTTTTTTGGAACATTCTGGGTGCCGTCCCAGAAAGGTTTATGGGCATAGCGAATCGCATAAGTCACGTTCTTGATGGTGTTGTCAACGATACTGAAGTTATCGCCCCAAGGGAACCCTTTACTCATAATATCGCCATTACCAGCAGTATAAATCGTCATGGCGTATTCTTTAATGTTCTGGAACGTGTTGCCCTTGATTAGAAAATCACTGTAGTTGTCGATTTCCAACCCGAAGTGATCACCGCCATTCACCACGTTGTTCACGAACTCAATGGTTTTCGCACCCGGTGTTCTGGAAGCGAATTTAATCGAGCCACGCAGGTTCACGAAGGTGTTTCTGCTCCAGGTGGACATGGCCGTACCACCGTGAAGTTTATCGATAGAGGTGGTGGCGGTTTGGTAGACGTTATTAAACAGGTTGTTGCTGACCTGGGTCTTGAAGCTGTTCACACCATGCACCGGATCGCGGGCATCAGTCACGACTCTCAACGCGGCATTTCCGAAGTTGTAGAATTTGTTGCTGTCCACTTTCACGATGTTGCCGGAACCGAAGTAAACACCCTGATCGCCCCAGTCCGGTGTATTGCCGTTGGCAAACGTCGTGTGTCCATAAAGTTCAAAGCCAATCAATTGAACTTTATTGGCGTATGGGAAATTCAGGAGATACTCTCCACTGCGATTATCATCCCAAGTGGCTGTTTTCACAATTTTCGCAGGAGAGGATGGATTGGAGGACAAAATGGTATTTTTCAAACCGGTCGCTCTCAGCGTTTTCGACACTTCATATTTGCCCGGCGCGAATTTCATGGTCCACAAAGCGTCTTTATCAGGCCGACTCACCAGATATGAAAATGCGTTCTGTAAATCGGTGGTGGTGGCGGAAACGGATGTTCCCGGTGCCACGCTGATGACGCGATTGGTCTTATCAAGCTGGTAAGCAAACGAAGGTAATTGAATCATTGCCAACGAAAGTGCGGACAACAAAGTATAACGGAATGCTTTCCGAATCATTATTATTCTCCCTATAGCGTAAGTTAAACTGCAATTGCACTCACAACAATTGCAAGCGAATGATGAACGAACTCAACTAGCGACTCTAACGTATAATTCCCAAATGAAATATCACTCAATTATAAATTAACAAACATTAACACCGTTTACAAGCGCAACCATTGAATTTCCTCTTTAGTTTGCCTTGAACCAGCCCATCAACAGTTGTTCTTGAGCTAGCCGTTTTCCCGGTAGCAGCCTGCCTTTTACCAATTTTGCGTTGCAATCGGCAACGTGTCTGCAAGCCGTGAATTTCACCGTAAGCTCATCCATATTATTGTAAAAAATAATCGTAAAAAATACGCTTGATTAAGCTCAGCAATAATAATCTTAATTCCAAAGGATGAGCTTCAAAGTATTAATTCCAGCTTTAATAGATGAGTTTTAACTATTTAAAAATTTAATTGCTGAGCTTCGAAAAAACACATTTTTTTACTTCATTAGCATACTGCCCGACGATTTGCCCGAAAAGTTTCGTACGCAATACATGTTTAAAGTAGCATCCCTTCACGACATAAGACGATGTCATTGCGAGCGACCAACGGGAGGGCGGCTATCCGTTGCCTGTCCCCATTGAATGAGGGTGCCCCGGATGCGACGGATTGCTTCGTCGTTTCACGGCTCGCAATGACAGGGAATGGGAATGACAAAAATAGCTCACTATGCCGACGGGTTATCAAGGAATAATGACCGAAGTTTATAAACGGACATCAAACGATACCCAGTGCCATGACAGGGCTAGTTATACGGCTCAAACATCTCTTTGGTCACGCCGCAATCGGGGCACATCCAGTCATCGGGAATATCCTCAAAGCGTGTTCCGGGCAGCAAACCGCTATCGGGATCCCCAACCGCCTCATCATAGATATGACCGCAAAGCGAGCAGATATATTGTTTGTAAGCCATTGCAGAGGTTCCTTTCTGAATTCATTTATGAAATCGTTGCTTCTGATTAATGTGCGCTTCTGACTTGATCCAGCGCTTTCTGGTAACGAGCGGCATGGTGCGCCTCTACGCCGGTCAGGGCTTTAAAACGCTTGGCGGCCATCTGAAATATGGCGGCATGTTCCGCGGATTCCTGTGCCTGTTCTCGGAATTCCGAAATGGCGTCCAGGTTGCCTTCCCGGCGGGCAGTAGCTTCAAATTCGGGATACATATGATTGGTTTCGTACAGTTCGCCTTCAATGGCAATTTCCAATAAACGCTCCACGGTCAGCTCCTGCTTCGGGTACATCAATTCCAAGTGCGCGAACGCATGGGCCGTTTCCTGGTGCGCGGTGGTTTCAAATAAATTCGCGATTTCCTCATTTCCCAATTCACGGGCAATCTTGGCAAAAAACAGATACTTGCGATTGGCCATGGATTCTCCGGCGAACGCGGACTCCAGATTTTTCCCGGTTTCGGTGTCATGGTGTCTCATCGAATGATTCTCCTTGCTTGCGGTTGACATGGTTATTATGGCAACGCTAGACTTAGATCGCCAATACATATATTGACTTACAGTTATAACTTTTGGTTATCCATATGAATGTTTCCGACTTAAGCCTGAAGGACCTGGAATACGTGCTGGCCATTGCCCGGCATGGCAGCTTTAGCGCGGCGGCCGTGGAATGCGCCGTCAGTCAGCCGGCCCTCAGCAAACAGGTCAAAAACCTGGAAGCGGCTTTGAAAATTCGCCTGTTTGAACGCAATAAACGGCAGGTACACCTGACCGACGCCGGAAAACGCTTTGTGGAACAGGCTCGCTCCGTACTGGATGAAGCCCAGAAATTGCTGTTGCTATCCAATACGGAGCAGGACACCTTGTCCGGGCGCTTTCAGCTAGGGGCCATCGCTTCCGCCTGCCCGTACCTGCTGCCCTTGTTTGTAGGCGCGCTTAAAACCGAATACCCCCACTTGCAACTGATGGTAAGAGAAGGCTACACCGACGACTTATTGCGCCAGCTCAAGCAAGGCAAGCTGGACGCCATGATTGCAGCCACCACCTTCGAGGATGAGGCCATAGACAGTATCCCTCTGTTTTTTGAGCCGTTTTTGCTGGCCGCTCGAAAAGAACTATCCCCATCTCAAAAAGGGAAAGTGGAGATACAGGACATTGACACCAGCAAGTTGCTATTGCTGGAAGACGGCCATTGCTTGAAAGATCAGACCCTGGCCTTGTGCGCGTTAAAAGACCAGGGAACCGCCGTGAACTTTAAAGCAACCAGCCTGGAAACCTTGATCCAAATGAGCGCCGCCGGGCTAGGCATTGCCGTGATTCCGGCATTGGCGAAACCAACCAGCTCCCGGCTGAACGACGACCTGGTGTTTTCCGCTTTCCGGAACCCGGCCAGTGGACGGCACATGTCTCTTTTCTTTCGCAAAACCTACCCACGCCGGGACAATTTGCAGGCCCTGGCCGACTTTATCGTCAATCATTTGCCTTCTACCGTGCAAGCGGCACAGTAAAGGCAGAAACACAAAGCGAAAAGACGTGATGCAAACTGGTATTCGGGTTAGCGGCTCAGGAATGACACCAGTTTTTCCGTAAAGGACAGAATATGTCCAAATGGAGATGGAGACGGCAGATTCTTCGGTGAATACGTATATTTGACGCCCTGTTTGGCGAAAATATCCTTCAGAACAGCGTCATTATTATGAGACAGGGTTTCCAATACCAATTTTTGTTTCGGTGTTACGCCATGTAGCGCCACTTTAAAGTTTTTTTCATCCGCCTTTTTTTGAATGATTTGTCTGAGCTTCCGCTCATCCACCTTCAAAAGCGGCCGAGCAACATAAAAAACACCTGCAAAAGGAATCGTCATCAAGGGCCTCACTTCATTTTGCTAACCCAAAGGCACTTTATTAGATATAACAAAAACAACCAAGGCACAAGAAGCCGCTTCCTCATGGGAGCAGAGTCGATCTCTTATGCAACTCTGTAAACCCGGCCATCCTAATAGGCAATTGGCAGATTTACCAAATCGGCCTGACTTCTGAAACCATTCGGCAACGTCAAACGGCATGATGAGCGATTGGCAAGCTCACCCTAAAACTGGCGCCGTCCCCCTCGCTGCTCACCACCTGGATCGTGCCGTTGTGGCGCTCCACGATTTTTCGGACGATAGCAAGCCCCATGCCGGTTCCTATATACTTACCGGCCCGGCCGTGCAGACGCTCAAACGGTTCAAAAATACGCTCCCGGTAAGCCGGATTGAAGCCAATGCCTTGATCGGACACGGTGATCCGGTATAGATTTTCCTCAACCTGTTCCCCGAAAATACGAATCCGTGGGGCTTGATCGGGCTCATGAAATTTCAGCGCGTTTCCAATTAAATTCAGAAACAGTTGCTCCAGTTGACGGGCATCGCCCTCTATCTCCCGCAAGGGTTCAATAGAAAGATGCGGTTTCTTTTCCTGAATGGTCAATGCCAAATCATCCAGCACATTTTGAATGCACTTGCTTAAGTTAACGGTTTGAAAAGGCAGCCCTGCCCGGTTAATGCGGGAAAGAGCCAATACATCCGTAATCAGGTCCTGCATGCGGGACACGGAGGTTTGCATCCGATCCACGTACTCCCGCCCCTCGTCCCTGCAATGGGCGGCTAGCATCTGACTGAAAATTCGCACTTTTCGCAGCGGCTCCTGCAGATCATGCGAGGCGATGGTTGCGAATTGCTCCAATTCCCGGTTACTGATTTCCAGTTTCCTGGCATAGCGTTCCAGCTCCTTACGGGCCCTATGCTCCCGCACTGCGGTTTCCTGGGCGGTCCGGTACAGTTCCGCCTGGTAAATGGCGCTGCCGGCATGTCCGGCAATCGCTTTCAGCAGCCTGATTTCATCGGGCTGCCATACCCGGTTGTGGCTGCATTGGCTAAGGCTGATGCTGCCATAATGAGTTCCCCGGTAATAGATATTCACCTTCAGCGAGGATTTCAGGTTATATTTCAGCACGACTTCAATCAGCTTATCGCCCATCTGAGCGGGCAGATCAGGGAATACGGCCAGCCACTCGCGCAAATATCGAATGTACTGCTCCTGATCGGAAACATTGACAATCGTCTCATAATTTTCAGCCGTTGCTTCGGGGCACAAATACTGGCCCACACTGGTCACCAGCTCGATATCTTCAGGGTTGAACGGTGTATAGTTTTCCGCCGCATATTGCGCGGACAGATTAAACCGAATCTGCCCGTCCTGAACGGAAAAGCGGCTTACGGAACAACGATCGGCCTGAAAGTAGCGACCTGTTTCCTGCGCTACGGTTTTCAGGATGAAATCAATATCAAAAGACTGGCTCTTAATCTCCACCATGCGCCGCAGCAGGCGCTCCCGATCCAACCCATACTGCAGATTGCCTTCTGACAGTTTGCGATCGGTAATATCCAAACTAATGCCTATGTAGCCGGTTACAGTTCCATTAGCCAACAGTAGCGGCGCACCCTGGGTCCACAACCAGCGAATTTCCCCATCGGATCGCCTGAAGCGGGTTTCCAGGGTAAAACACTCCCGGTTCATAATCGCCGCCTGGCAAGTGGCAGCAAACTCCGCTTGTTCTTCAGGCATCATGGACGCCTTTAAACCCCACGCTATCGCTTCCGGGGCATTCATGCCCAAAAACTCAAGCCAGGTTTTATTTAAAAAATGCGTCCGGCCATCCTCATCGTTTAGCCAGATGAATAAAGGGGCGGAATCCGCCATGGTTCGAAAACGCTGCTCGCTTTCCAGCAATGCCGCTTCCGCCGCTTTACGTGCCGTAACATCACGCAGCACCGATAAGTTCCGATTGGGAGAATAATCCGCCACCGCGCAAAATTCAAAGTGAACGATGCTGCCATCCGGTTTTGTATAGGGGATTTCCCCGCTCATAAAACCTTCTTGCAGAAAATGCCGCCACATGGCCTGAAACTGTTCTTCCCGCCCCGGTAAAAAAAGCTCCTGGACGCTGCGGCCCACAATTTGTTGTGGAGAAAGGCCAAAGGTTCGGCATGCCATAGGGTTCGCATTCAGGTAGCGGCCCTCGTTATCGGCCACCAGAATGCATTCCTGCGCATGATGGAACAATGCCTCATACTCCTGCCGAACATCCTCTAACAACTGCTCGGCTTTTACCTGTGCGCCCAGGTCGGTGCCAACCGCCAGCCAGCGCAGAACCGGGCCATGAGATTCCCGGATCGGGGAAACCCGTAATAAAAACGGACGGCTCACGGTAGCCGAGACATTCAAATCAACCGGTATTTCAAAAGGCTCTCCCGTGGCGATGCCGTGTTTCCAATCCTGCCGCCATACTTCCGACAGCCGCCCCTGAGCCAAGGGCCAGCCCATGCCTGTCAGTTCTTCGCCGCTTCTGCCGGTAACATCCTGCCAGCATCGGTTATACCAGTAAATTTCACCATCCGGCGCGGCAATACATATCGGTTGCGGCAAGAAATCGGCCCAACTCCGAAAATTAGGCTCCTGTTCCAGTAAATTGTGTATTTCCGGACGAGCGGCATCCAGGATGGGTGAAAACTCTGAGTCACAGGCAGAGCGGTCTGGCCTCATCAATACGTCATCATCTCATACTTGTTCTCAACGCCCTCATTCTAGCAGACCGGCTCAACGGTCAACAAGGGGGCTTTATCAAGCCCGGCAACACGCATTGCTACCAATGCGCGTCAATTACTCCATCTTCCAATAAATGCCTGGACCTTGCACCGCAAAGCCCAGGCATTTAATAAGAATGAGTCAACCGTTATTCAGGTATCGGCTGTTCAGCTATTGGTTGGAAGAACCGCGCCCCCCGCCATGACTGGCCTCGCCGCCTTTACGCCCGGCCTCTCTTGCTTCTTCGGAAGTCCACTCATGGGCGGTGCCTTTTTCATGAGCTATTTTTCCACCTTTGCTGCCGGCCGCGCGCGCTTCTTCGGAGGTAAACTCATGGGCGGTGCCTTTTTCATGAGCGGCTTTTCCGCCCTTGCTGGCGATTTCGCGCTGCTTTTCCTCATCCATTGAAGCAAACCCACGGTTCTCGGAACCGCCTTGTTGTCCTTGATTTGGCATGATGCACTCCTTTTTACACGTCAATTAACACATCTACCAATCCGTCGATGATCGGCTAAATTCGCAATTTAAACTGTTTTCTCATGACCCTGTGACTGATTATAAATTGCGGACTCGTTTCGTCTATTGCCCAGTAGTCAGGTAAATAACCTCCAACTTGCTATTCCGTTTCGTCGCATATCCAATTGTCTTTTGCTGCTGTGCCAGCCCGCCCCCATTTCAGGCATTCATTATAAATATCTCCCTGAAACTCAGCATTCGTAACAGTTTTGCAATAGAGGCTTCAGTTCGGGGCGATTCGGACGATAGGCATGAAGCGTAATATTAGGGGAAATTTCATGCGAAATGGCAACTTTCAACATGGAAATACGCTCAGCGAATACGGCATTTTATTCGCACTGCTGGTTGCGGCTTCCATAGGGGCCTTGTCTCTGGTGGGGGGGAATATATCCAGCCTGTTGTCCTCCCTGCAGGTACACACCCCAACGACATCGAGCCCGGCTGTGCCGTGGACGAATGCACAGCCCCAGAAGATCCTGGCCACGGGAACAACCCAGCCCGCCAGTGACGCGGGGATTCAACCCATTAATCAAAACGCCTCAAACCCGACAGCAAGCGCCCTGTTTACCGGAAACAGCAGCAGCGGCACCAATGCCACCAGCGTGGACGGCAACAAACAAATCGGGCTGGATACGGTGCATTCCACCTGGGCATACGCGCAGCGCTTAAGCCAGCTTGCCGACAGCACGGATGACAGCAGGCTGAAAAATTACTTTTCGGTGCTGGCCAATGACGCCTATTGGCTCTCCGGGGCGCAAGCCAACTATGAATACCACGCCCAGGGCGTGGACAGCCTGAAAACATTGGGTAGCGTTCTGGATAACGGCGAAATCAACATGGACACGACCCTGGCCACCATCCAAGGGTGGAGCAATACCTTAAAAATGGATTTTGATCGCTTGCAGGAAGATGAGTCCATTCCCATAAGCATTAAACAGGAGGCCCTGATGCTGGCCCAGCGGGTGATGGAAAAGAACGAGGATCGCTATGCGCCGCATTACCTGGCCAATGCGCCCGCCACCCGGCTGAACACCACCGACACGTTTGAGCAATTAAAAACCATTGCCAAACAAACATTGGCAGCCAGTCAGGCCGACTTTACCCCCGGCGTTAAAACCAGCATCGCAAACGCGACAGCCCTGGATGACGCGGAACAGGCGCCATAGGCGCCGATGCCTGCTTAAAATTCCTGCTTCAACGGAGAACCGGGAGGCTTGCTCCACATCTTGCTGAACGGCCGGTGCAAGCGAGTTTTTTGACTCTGCTGTTTCAAGCGATCCAATACCAGGCTTTTTTGAGCGAACTGGCAGATTGAAACCGTAGAAACCGGAAGGAGCATTTTTCGGGACATCTCCGAAAACGGCATCGCGCCATTATTCTTGAAGGATGCGGCTAAATGGCTTCGGACCGCAGGCTGCCGCAACAATTGCCGTTCCAAGGCCGTTGGTTGAGGGCTGTTGAACCCGACAGCCCGAGTCGGCTCCTGCGCGGGCTTTACCCGTTTGACAGGGGCCGGACCGATGCGTTTTTGGGCAGCCGCCCTCTCAAATGAGTCCCTGATTAACCGGGGAGCCACACTGAAACCTTCCGGCATACCCAACCTATGTTTAAACACCCGCTCCAGCGTAAAAGGGACATAATACCTAAGCAAACCCACTTTAAACAAAAGCGTCTCCTTTTTTGTTGGAAAGCATTATGCCACGAAATACGGAATTGAAAAACTGCCTCTCATGAACGGGGGGCCCACCGGTGACCGCTTGTCGGGCTAAAATAAGGATAAACGAAGGAAAGAATCCTCTCGTACTTTCCACGCGTCTTTTCACGTAGCCAGCCATTTCCTTCTCTAATTCTTCTTGGTTAGAATTACCTTTTCATAAGCTCCCCACCCTTAGGGTATCTCCATGAACTTGCAAATTCCCTTTCTTAACGCACTTCGCAAAGTTCTCCCCGGAAAATCATCAAGCTCCAGGGCGACTACCGATGCACTCCCACCCTATCGGCAGGCGACAAGCGATCAGGTAATCTTGTCGGGACCGCCCGTCAATCCTGAGTATCAGGCCTGGCTGAAAGCGCAGCGAAAGGAGTGGGATAACGCGGTGAAAAACGGTAAAACCACCCTTGAGTTTAATCA
Source organism: Vampirovibrio sp. (assembly GCA_021323475.1). Taxonomy (GTDB): domain Bacteria; phylum Cyanobacteriota; class Vampirovibrionia; order Vampirovibrionales; family Vampirovibrionaceae; genus Vampirovibrio. The sequence continues at coordinate 10,096 of JAJQJM010000004.1, read as the reverse complement.
GTGGCTTCAAGAAAAAGAGACGTTAAAGGAATTTGAGACGGCGCTCCTGGAATCGCTGGAGTCTGAACTCGAAGCAAACGCAAGCGTGCCTGCCCACTCTTAAGCATCCGGTATTCCGGTAGTACGGATACTTTCCACGCATGAGCGCGACAACAGCACTAAGACTATAGTCTGATATCTGTCATTAAACCTGTCTTAAAATTTCTACACCAAAAGAGAATATTCAAAGCCCGCTCAAAGCGGCATACTAATACTTACGTTTTGCGAAAGCGTTGAAACCAACTGACTAACTCAACCACATCTACATTTCATCTCTAACAAAAGTAACGACTCTAACAAAGTAACGACAAAATCCACTTGAATTGATGCCCGCCTTGCGGGCTTTTTTTTTGACCACACAATACCAACCGTAAACTCGGACCGCTATCGCCCCCCAAACGGATTGCCCGCTGACGTAACCGCCTGGCTTCCTGCCATTGAAGTGGCGATGCTTTGCTCCAAACGGTTGCAGATCATGGGCAGATCGGAATGGATATATTGCTCAATCAGGGTTACTGTTTTTTCTCGCAATGCCACATGTTGCCTGCCAAGCGCCAGTTTCCGGGCCGCATCCGTCCATTCGTTTCTACCGGCCAATTTACCCGCAAGCCATAGGGGTAGCCATAACGCTTCCGTGATCACGGAACGGAACGCGGGACTTAAATTACGCACCGGATTCCGACTCTCCCGATATAGCGTAGAGAGTTCCTCGGGACTTTTATGATACGCATTTCGGGCCAGTTGAATATATTCACGGACCGTCTCATTGCTGCGGCCGCCCAAACGCGCGCAAATCGCAGCGTATTTATAGCATTCCGCCTTCAAATAGGATAGCTGAAAATCCGTGGCGGCTTCGCTGAACAAGTCTTCCCCTTTACGGATGTATTCCAGCTTGTCTCTAATTTGCCGGCTTTCGCCGCCGCGAATATTTTGGGCGATTTCCAGCCGGGTGGACGCCTTTTGAAATAGTTTGGAAGCATTCAACTCCAGGTGCGTGGTTTTCATCTGAATGTCCTTCAGCATAAAGTCCAGTCCCTGCTGCACAAAAAACGCACCCGTCGTCATAGAAAGCCAGGTCAAGGGCTCAAAGCCAAATTTCAGGCCCTGTCCCCTGGGCGTGTTCCGTTGGGCGGACATGGGAATGTTTGCCGCCGAACCTGACCCCAAGGAACCGGAAAACATGTTCCGCCAGGCAGGGCAGTATGCCGCGCCACCGCCTGAAAGCGCATTGCCCAACTCCATGCCAGGTCCCTCCCCAATCAGGTCATGCCGTCCGTACACCAACAAACTAAAATATGTTTATATATTATTTGATATGTTTAACATTGTCCAGTTTTATCTTGTGCCGTCAAATGTCTCATATCCGGTGGGATTATTCCGCCACAATCCCGCTGATTTTATTCCGTAGGTTTTCGGAAAGCATCCGCACCGACAATCGGGGCGTTTGCCTGACCTGACGGCGTCGCTGCCTGCTCGCTCATCTCCACATCCGGGCTCAAAGGCAACCGAACCACGAACAAGGTGCCTTCACCCGGCTCGCTATGGGCAGAAATGGAGCCATGATGACGCTCTACAATTTTTTGGCAAATGGCCAGCCCCACCCCGGTACCCGAATACTCACTTTTTCCATGCAGCCGTTCAAACGCCAGAAATATCCGTTCCGCATACTGCTGCTCAAAACCGATGCCGTTATCCCGCACCTGAATCTCACAAGTCATATCATCTTTTTGTTTAGCGCTAATTTTAATAACCGGCGGCACTCCCGGCTTGTGAAATTTAATGGCGTTTTCAATCAGGTTTTTAAACAGGAGCTGTAATTGCATTTTATCCCCATGAATTGTGCAAACCGCATCCACATCAATTTGAGCATGACTCGATTCGATCGACTCCACAAGTTCGGCGAGTGTCTGGGTAATCAACACCGGCATATCGATAGGCGTAATGGAAATCGTTTCCTTGGAACTTCTTGCCAGTTGCAGCAAATCATCAATAAGGCCATCCATATAGTCTACCGAACTCTGAATCCGCTTCAGAAAATCCAGCGACTCAATGGTTAATCCAGCCGTCGTGGTGGATTGTAAAAAACCAGTCATGTTCTTGATTTTTCGCAACGGTGTTTTTAAGTCATGGGAAGCAAACGTCACAAACTGATCGAGTTCCTGATTCTTCAAATTCAGAACCCGTTCCCGCTCCATTAATAATTGCTCCATCCGCTTCCGCTCGGTAATATCGTAACGAATGGCAATGTATTGGCTGGATGCTCCATCTTCGCCCATGTAAGGGACAATGGTGGTATACACCCAGAAAATTGAGCCATCTTTGGCCTTGTTGCAGAATTCCCCCGTCCAGATTCGGCCTTGTTGAACGGTAGACCACAAACTGCTGAAAAATTCAGACGAATGATAGCCGGAATCCAACAGGTTTATATTTTTTCCCAGCAACTCCTGAGAAAAATATTTTGTGACTTTGCAGAATGCGTCATTCACAAATGTAAAGTTGCCGTTTGCATCCGTAATATCCACAATGGCAGATACATTCAAGGCATATTTAATCGTCTCGACTTCCCGTGCGAAATGCTTTTCAGTGCTGATGTCACAAACTTCCAGCAAAAAGCTCGATATCCCCCCCCTCAAACCCAAGGAACTAACCGTCCAACGGATCGGCAAATACGTTCCATCCTTCCGAATCCAGAATGTTTCCAGACTCTGAAACTGCTCTCCCCTCTTGAGTGTCCTGTTCACCGGACAATCTTCGAATGGAAATGGCGTTCCATCGGGATAGGTATGATGGACGATATCGTGCAAACGTTTTCCTTTAAGTTCGTCTGCAGTATAACCCGTAATGGCTTCACCCATCGGATTCCAGAATAACACCATTCCCTCGGAATCCAACAGGCAAAACACGGAAGTGGCGTTGTCCGTAATCGTTTTATTCAGCGACAACTGCTCCTGCAATTCCTGCTTAACCTGCTTCAGTTCCGTAATGTTCAGAATAAAACCGATACCACTATCCGCGCTATCCTCAAACATGGCAAAGGCGGCCACCACATTGACCCTGGAACCATCCGTATGTTGGTATTCTTTTTCCTTCGGTTGAACGACCCGCTGTGCTTTCAAGTCAACCAGCATTTGCTCCTGCAATGCATGATCTTCCGAGGGAATTGTATTTTGCCAGTTGATGCGTCCTGCTTTCAAATCGTCTCGACTGTAGCCCAGCATATGCAGGTAGGCGTCATTCGCCTCCAATACCTCCCCGTTCAACCGCCAATAAAAAACCCCAAGAATATTAGAGTCGACCAGCCGTCGCAAGCGCTCCTCGCTATGTTTCATGGCCCTGGCCGCCTGTGCTTCCAGTCGAGCCATATACAGGGATTCGTTTCGGTAATGAATCGCCCTCAGTGAAATAAGCCCCATAAACATCGCGGCCAGCACGGTCGCGGTTTCCACCCCGACATACAGGAATGAAATATCATGGCTAATCTCATACGCGCTCATAAAATGCGAAGTGACTGCGACCATACTGACTCCGTAAGCCAGAATCAAAAGGCTCATCAGAAATACCAGCCCGGTCAGCAGCCGACTTTTGAATTCTTTGGAGAGTAAGGGCAGCAAAAGTCCTTCGTACGGTAACGTGGAAACCAGCAGGGCCGAACCCAACAGCACAAACCCCACACTGGACAGAATGGAAATCATATAATGGTACAGCCTGGGCAAATCAAGCCAATGACCGGCAAACGAAAGCAGACTCGTGTAAATCAGATACAGCCCAATGCTGCCAATTCCATAAACAACCACCGACGCACGGTGCCGCAAGGTTAGAAACAGCAATATAGCCACGCTCGACAGTAATATTCTGGAGCTGGTCATAATAGTAGGGATAATCGGCCCTTCACGTCTCAGAAATACAAAAGCGGGAATGTTAAACTCGGCCAAATTAAGATAATAGGTCAGGCATAACAAGCCGATAAAACCCGACATCAAAATGGAAGTCCATCGAACAGGCCACAACCATGACGGCCTATTCTCATAAGGCTGAGTATCCAGAACGGTAATTACCGCAATTCCCAGGAAGATATAGCTGACAGCCGTTAATACGGCAATCGGGGGTGTGCTTTCAAATATGGTTAACAACACGGGATAGTTCAGTAGGTATCCGCAAACACCGATGAGCCCAATCACTACAATCAATATGCCGGCGCCCTGGGCAAGCTTGTTGTAAAAAGGTTTCCAGCGAGTCGAGTAAACGGAAGGGGATTCCACAATTTACCCCCTGGGTTCAGCACAATATTTAATGAACTGACAGTCTATGCAAAGTATCTCGAAATTGCAATTAAGCAGTCAGGTAATAATATTGCCACCTCTAACACATCCATTTCATTAGAATCCATGCAATTTAACACCTTAACATTCAAGCCGAACCCGCGCCCTAACGGGAACCCATTGAAACACAAGCTCAAGCTCAACAACAGGCTGTTATTTACATCCTCTTCAATTTAACCGCAGGCCATGCCTGAAACATAAATGCAGCGTCCAGTCTGCTCGCCTTCGCAGCAATCAGTACGGCAAGTGTTGCGTATTGAACTTGAGCGTCTATAATGCAGATTGAGTCTTCTATGTAGCGCTGCAATCATTGTTCAGAAGCGACTGACATAGGGTTATTATCAAAGACAGTGGGTTTTTTTAGCGGCATATTTAAGAGATTGCCGGTGCCGGTTACGTAACACAAACGCAAGAGTTTTCGCTTATGCTTCAACCGATCCAGCATATCAAGCGGCCTGTCTATAATACGGCGCAAACATATCGCCCCGTTAACAGACTTCTGGCGTTTGCCGGGGCGCAGGATCGCTACCAACCTCAACAAAGCGGGCAACGCCTGATGATTGTGAGTGAAACCTGGAACCAGATTAATGGCGTTTCCACCACCATTGATAATCTGGTTAAGCAATTAAAGCAGCGGGATTACACGGTTGAGGTGCTGCATCCGGCCCTGTTTCCCACCATTCCGACAAATTATCCGGATATGCGAATCAGCAATCCTTTCGGTCTGAAAAAAAGAGTGGCGCAAAAAATTGAGGCTTTCAAGCCCGAGCGCATCTTTATATTAACCGAAGGGCCTTTGGGCTGGGCCACCAAAAACTATTGTCAGCAGAAAGGGTTACCTTATACCACCAGCTACAGCGTTAAATGGGATGACTATTTTAAAAAGCATTTTCACCTTCCCAGAAACGCGGCCTTCAAGTGGCTGAAGGGCTTTCATGAAAAAGCGACGGCGGTTCTGGTAATCACCCCATCCTTGTTGCAGGATTTAGGGAGCCGGGGCTTCAAAAATCTGGTGTTATGGCGTCAGGCAATCGATACCGATCGGTTCAACCTGATGTCGGAGACGGCCCGGCAGCAATTTGTAGATCAGCACGGGCTGGCTAAATATAAGCGTCCTTTTTACTTGTATGTGGGCCGGGTTTCATCGGAGAAGAACATCAAGAGTTTTCTCAATGCCGAACTCCCCGGCACCAAGCTGGTAGTTGGGCCCGAAGGCGCGGGCTATTCACTGGAGAAACTGCGCAGGCAATACCCCGATGTTATTTTTACCGGCCCGAAATACGGACAGGAACTGGCCAATTATTATGGGGCCAGCGATGTGTTTATGTTTCCCAGCAAGTCGGATACACTGGGGCTGGTCATGCTGGAGGCCTTGGCGTCCGGCCTGCCTGTGGTCGGGTTTAACGTAATGGGTCCAAAGGATGTGATTGGACCGGACAGTAAGATTGGGTTTCTGGCAAGCAACAACCAGGACTTACAGGATAAAGCGCTATTGGCATGGAAATCGTTGCAAACGGGCGCCATCTCCCGAGAGGAGTGCCGTAAGGCGGTAGTGTCCTACTCCTGGCCTCAATGTATCAGCACTCTGCTGGAAAATTTGAAAGTCCATTTGTGGCCCGAAAAGACGCCATCATCGGCAGAGCCTGAACCGGAGCCACTCATGTAAACAAATGTGTCAGTATTGGCAGCGGCCGCTATTCAATCAGACGTTTTTTTACTTTAGTAAGACTTATATAATCGCTTTTCGAATCTCTTTTACTACTACATCGAGGGGGTAATCCATTCGCAGCGGCCTTACCGTTTGCGACAGAATTATCCAAACATTTCGTTAGGGAATTTCCCGGCGACAGAGGGGCCGAGTGTCGCGCAATTTGGAAGTGGGGACGATCAGAAGTGGGGAAGATTACATGATTTCAATCCATTCTTATAGAAAGCCTGTCGAAAACAGGCCAATACAGGGTTTTTCAGTCCTACCCAAAGGCTTTGCCAACATCGCGATGCACAATCGTTCCCATGTTCCGGGGGATCAGGTTTCTTTCGGCTCACGGACCGGACTGGAATCCGTGTTGAACGAATCGCTCTGCAAGGCCGCCGAAGCGGGGAACCTTCCTCTGATTCAGAAGCTGCTGCGTAACAAGCAACTGGATATCAACCATGCCATCCCTTATACCGGCAAAACCGCTTTAATGCTGGCCGCCGAGAATAACAAGCCGGAAATCCTCCGTTTGCTGGCCCGGCAGCGGGGCATCAAACTGGAAAAATGCGATTATGATCAGCGGACCGCCTTGATGCTGGCCGCCAAAAAGGGTTTCATACCCGGCATGAAAATCCTGCTGGCAGCGGGCGCCAGAAAGCACTCCGTGGATCGCGTCGGGATGAACGCCCTGTTAATTGCAGTCAACAATAATCAAGTCGAGACAGTGCCCTATCTGCTGGACCAGAACCTGCCTATCGAGTCCACGGATTATGTGGGCCGCACCCCGTTGTTGTTAGCCGCAGAGCGCGGCCATACCGATATTATTCGCAAGCTGTTGAATGTTCAGCGGCCTGCAAATTTGGAGGCGCAAAATTTTGAAGGCATGACCCCATTGATGATGGCCTGCCGAGAGGGTCGCCTGCAGGCAGCAGACGAATTAATCCTTGCGGGGGCACTGGTCAACAGCACCAATCGGCTTGGGTTTACGCCGCTTATGCTGGCAGCGCGGGAAGGATACCTCGACCTGGTAAAAACCCTGCTAGCAAACGGGGCATTTGTCAATTTACAGTCCAACGCCTGGGATAGCGCCATATTGCTGGCCGCAGAAAATAATCATGCCGATATTGTTGAGCGGTTGCTTTCCAAAGGCGCCAATGCCGGCCAAATCCACCGCGAGGGATATACGGCTCTGATACAGGCCGCTCGCCTGGGATACCCGGATACTGTTAACGCATTGCTGCAAAAACCGGATGAGGTGCTTATTAACCATGCCGACCGGCACGGCCTGACCGCTTTGGGGTATGCAATTGACCGGAAAGATCCGCAAGTAGTCAGCACGTTACTGGGGGTAAAGGGCATCGATATTGAGCAGCCGGACAATGCCGGAAATACGCCGCTGCTGCTGGCGGCCCGCCGGAATTCCATGCCGGTTTTGGAGTTATTGCTCGATAGAAATGTCAATATTCAACATGCCAACCGGCGCGGCGAAACCGCCTTGCATTATGCCGCCCAGCAGGGAAACCTGCCGATGGTGAAGCGCTTGGTAAAACTGGGCGCCAATCTGAATGCTGTGAATGTGGATGGGGCCACCCCGTTGCTGCTGGCTGTCCAAAGTGGGCATAACCGGCTTGCGGATTGGATGATCCAACATGAAGGAGACTTGCAACGGCCCTATAACCGGCAATACCAGCAATTTCAAAATTACATGGATGCGGTTGCCAAAACGGGCCGTCTGGATCGAGGGCAGGGTTATCCGCAGTTATTGACGGAACTGGCCAAACGCAATGATTTCAAATTGGCGGAGCAGTTCCTGTTGGCGGATGGAAAATCGTTAGACTACATGCCTTGGGTTTTGCGCAATGAGATGGCCTGGTTCACCAGTACACCGCCGCTGCCAAAGAGCGGCGACACAGCCGATATAAAGGATGACATGCATGAACAGCATCAGGCCCGGCGGGATGGGGCATGGCGCAATATCAAATTCCTGACCCGAAAAAATGTAGATTTTACACCCGCCGGCATTGAAATGGCCATGCGCTATCTTGAGCGTCAAAAGCAACCTATGGCAACGCAAAAGCTGGAAAAAGAACTAGCGGAACTAATGACTATGTTGTCAGCAGAGGGGTTACCATCACGCATAGAGCAATCGGATTCATAGCAGGATTCTCAGAAAGACGGATCGAACCGCTTGCAATTGAGAATTATTCTTATTAACATTACCAACAAATGAGAATACTTCTCATTAATATCGATTGAGGTCTGTTTCCATTCGTTGGGATTTTTTTGGTATGCAAAACAGCGCATCCCCATCCGGTTTTATGGCAGAGTCTAAATCCATGACCTGTATGTACAGCAGTCGGCAATTGGTACAAGGAAGCCTGCCATGAGCGCTGATGCCGCCATCTGTACCAGCCTTCCGAAACAGCGCCATCACTCCAATCGTTCCAACACCGGGCGTAAGCAGCCATTGGTATTATTCGGCGTCATTGCCGCCCATCTTACCCTGCTGGGACTCGTGATGACATTCTCATCACAGCATGATTCGCTGCAGCCCAAGGAAAAACCGGCAAAATCACTGGATGTGGTCAGGGTGCAAATCGTCAGGGAGCCGGTGAATGCCTCTATTGTCAGCTCGCCTCAAGCGGGGGTGATTCCCATGTCCGCCCAGGATAAACCGGCGGAAACTCCCAAGCCTGCCTCGGCGGAAACCGAGAAACCACAACCCGCCTTGCAGCGCGCCAGCCAATCCCCCACGCCAAAAGCGCAACCCATTGCCCTGTCCCACTCAACACCAACGGCTTTACCCAACGCTACCATCAACCTGTCTCCCACCGTTTCGGAGCGCGGCATTACAGAGCCTACCGCCCCATCCACAGCCTCTAAAACAGGCAATACGGAAGGAAACACGACAGCGGCCTCATCCGGGAAAACCGCCGCGCCTTCTCAAGGCGGAGCCGCTCAAACCGGTGCCTTCAGCCCGCCCCGGTTCGGGGTGGCGTACCTGCACAATCCCGCACCCCAGTATCCCTCCATCGCCAAACGCATGGGGGAAGAAGGCCAGGTTCTGTTGAAAGTGCTGGTTTCCCCCGAAGGCGGCGCCCAGGAAGTGCGGGTCCATAAAAGCAGCGGCTCGGAGACGCTGGACAAGGCCGCATTAAAAGCGGTGCGTAAATGGCGGTTCGTTCCCGCAAAAATGGGAGAAGCCGCGTTGGCGGCCTGGGTTCAGGTTCCGATTGTCTTTAAATTAAGTCAGGGAGAATGACTATGAACGCCTCCAATCCATATGGATTCATGAGTTTATGGGAGCAAGGTGACTGGGTGACTAAACTGGTTGCGCTGTTGCTCTTTTCCATGTCCGTGTTGTCCTGGTATGTCATCATCATGAAGAGCCTGCATCAAAGCAAGCTGCGCCGGCAAGCCGCCATCGCGGGAGATGCCTTCTGGCATACCAAAAGCCTGGATGAGGGGATTCGGTTATTCGGCCCGGAAGAGGAAAACAACCCGTTCCGCAGCCTGGCGGCGGATGGCATCAATGCCGCCGCGCACCACCGTCACAGCCGGACGCACAGTAAAGGCGACCTGCATGACTCACTGAATCCCAGCGAGTGGCTAACCAGTTGCCTGCGGCGATCCATCGAGAACATTACCCATAATTTGCAGACCGGTCTGCCCATTCTGGCATCCGTAGGCAGCACGGCGCCCTTTGTCGGATTGTTCGGCACCGTGTGGGGCATCTATCATGCCTTGGTAGGTATTGGCGTGTCCGGGCAGGCCAGTATCGATAAAGTGGCCGGCCCGGTGGGAGAGGCGCTGATCATGACGGCCTTCGGTTTGGCGGTGGCCATTCCGGCGGTGCTGGGCTATAACGCCTTGACCAACAACAATAAAAAAATTATGGCCCGTATTCGCAACTTTGCCCACGATTTGCATGCCTGCCTATTAACCGGCGACCGGGTCGGCCACTCTGAAATGTCGATCAGCGCAGGAGAACCGGCATGAGTTTCGGCACGTTCTCCGAGGATGATGACATTATGAGCGAAAT
>JAJQJM010000097.1 GCA_021323475.1 Vampirovibrio sp. | reverse complement strand
TCTTCCGTGAATTTAGATTTTTTCATTCGAGTTTATCTCCTATTTTCCTAAACAGAATTTAAACCCGATTTTCTCATTACCTCTGGCACGATTTTTGGGAAGCAGACCAAGACAGGAACTTTACACCGATGAGACATTCAAGAAGGCTATGAGCTGGGGTGTTCAGGAGTGGCTGATTCAGGTCTGCATTCGGGACTATGGCATTTATAAGGTGAAAGCAGCCATTAACCGGCTCTATAACTTACCGGAAGGGTACTTTAAACCCAAGTACGGACCAATCAACACCCAACGGGGCAAGCTATTTAACACGGAAATGCAGAAACTAAAACAAAACAAAGGCAATAATCAGTAAGTGTTAGTTTTTTCATTATAACTAACTTGATTTGCAAACAAATGAAAACATTAAAGTATTTAGTATTGATATATGTAGTTGCTGTATATGTAAATGTCGGCTATGCCGAAACTACTGAGTGGGTTCAAGTCCGCATGTCTTTTGACATAAAAAATAACATTCGGATTCATACGTATTTGTATACACCTCATCGGGATAAACCTGTCAGACATGTTAAGACAGTTTTACTCACCCCGAATAACAAGGCAACCAGACTTGGACAAAGAATAGTGAAGATAGTAAGCCTACAAGAAGCAGATTGTGCACATAGCTATGCTAGAAATCTATGGCTTGATTATTACAATGCTAAAGGGCAATTGATTCAAAGACATAGCTATCAGAATCCATTTTTCCCAATGAATCCTGACTTTTACTCAAGTGAATATGCTGATGCCTGTGTTGGTTACCACTATCAGGCTCCCCTGGGACACAAATGATTTGGAACTTGTTAGGCAAGCGCAATAAAGCTAAATTCAAAAAGTGATAATTACAGGCTTTGTTTGGTCTGATTAATCCATTGTATATTGCCTTTCCATCATTTGCATTGGGATGATTATTAATATACAGATGGGTAATTTATTTCTTGAAATACGGTTGCTAGACTCTATCTAATTTATTTTATGGGAGGCTCTATTATGAGGTGGCTCGCAATTGTCTCTGCTTCCATGGGAATATTGAGTATTGGATGGGCAAGCATACAAGCTGCTACTCAATCTGAAAGTCCTGAAGTACATATGTGCAATGCTGTTTTAAATAAAGGCATTGAAAATAATTATGAGTATTTATCGGATGCTAGTCGGTACGACCTAATTAATAATCAGCTGTGCTCGGCAAATTTTCAGTCCTATGACCAATTTGAAAACAATTCAAGATCCCTTGGGATTAATATCTCTTCTGCTCAAGCAATTCTTGGGCTATCTGGTAGCAAATCGCAAATGAATTCATCATTCAGCGAAGTATATCAAAAATTTTGTAATACATCATATTCAGAATACCACAATAGAGATTTGCTAAGGACAAAAACGAGTGAAATTAGTCGAGACTTAATTAATGGCTGGAATGAATGCATTAAGACGCATCTAAAAAACCGTCCCACGGCAAACTATTTAAGTTATGTACCAACTGGCTATCCAGGAAAATATACGCTTATTTTACATCAAGTTCGTAATAGTTCCGAAATAAGGCCAGTTGAAGTATTAGGGATATACCCTAAAGATGAAGTAGCTTGCTATTTGAGTGATGGGAAACCTATTAGCTCTGGAAACAAATTTTATAGGACGAAATTAGCAATGGAATGTAACGTTCAGAGCTCCCCCTTTGATAGAAGTATTGTAATTGACACTCAAGAAGGGCCAACAAATAAACTTATAATCCCTGGTGACACAGATCGGCTTAATGAGCTAAATGCAGTCTTAGATGAACATTCAGGCAAATTGAATACGTTGTCTGCTGAAGTTAATAAAATCAAAAAAGAGCAAGACACTTCTATTACAGAAACGAAGTCAATCATAGAAGAACAAAGGGGTAAATTGTCTAAAGAAATCAAAGACACCTATACGAAATGTACTGAAATTCGAGCAGATTCTTTAGTTAGTGGAAATGTTAATAAGCCCCCTAAGGATGATCCTGGCCGCTATTTCGCCATACGCCTTTTTAAAGAAGCTTTCCATAGCGTAGGTAATCATATTCTGTGTGCGGTGGTAATCTTGGGATTCGGTAATGTGAAACTCCATGCTGACGTTGGGCGCTTGCTGGATTTTGCTGAGATACTGCATCAAGTAAGGGGTAATACTATTTAAGTCGGGATTAATGCCAGCGTTTAAAAATCCTTTCTGGCGCTGGATTGCCTCGTTAATGTCCTTGTCTATCTTTGCCAGGTCATCGGCTTTTATCTGAGAGGCCGACCGGGCACGGGTAAACACGTTGCTGTTCTCGATGTCATACCGCTGCCGCAAGAGATCCTGAAGCTCTTGAGCGTTATCCTTGGCGGCATCCTGTTCCTGGCGGTTCAGTTGCTCCCGTTTCAGGGCCTCTTGTTCCAATATCTTGGTTTTGGCCTGTTCAGAGTCCTTGAATTGCTCCAGTAGCTTAGCGGTATCCGCTTCAATCTGCCGGATGGCGATTTGACGCTCAAGAGCCGCCAATTCAAACGGCTTTGCATCGGCCAAAGCGAAGCTATCCCGCAATTCCTGGTTTTGCTGTTCCAGGGTTTTGATAGCCTCATCAATGGACTTTTTACGGGCCTCGATGAGTTGGTCAATCTGTTGCATAGCGGCCACCTTGGCTCGCATCCCATTAGAGCCACGGGCCTTCATGCCACGGCTGGCGGAAATTCTTCTAGCGTACAGATCCTCTAGGTTATTCGGATCGGCGCTGTTTACCAGGTTGTCGAGATAGGGCTGTAATACTTCCTGTTGGTATTGTGCTCTCTCGGCAGCTCGACGTTTCTTTCCGGCCCCTAATGTTGCGAGTCCTCCAAGTCCAAACAAGGCATAAGCAAGAATTTGCCCTTTTTTGGTACTGAAAAAGCCACCGTTCTGAGCGTTTTTATAGGTTGCCGTTGCCCCACCAATTACACCACCGACTATTGCCCCAATAGGGCCGAACATTGAACCTGCCATTGCACCACCCGCAATGCCAAGGCCAACCCCACCAAGGGCGCTCCCGGCTCCTTTTCCTTTTGTTGCCAAATACTGACCACCAGCAAACAGAGCCGCCCCACCCAATCCTCTTCCGATTTGCGCATTGGTAAATGACTTTGTTGGTACTGCTCCAGTTGAGACAGCGCCTTGGTTGCTACTGCCCATTAAGCTACCGGTATTCACGCCTTGGGATAAGGTACTGCCAGTTGCGGTCTTTGCTGTTGCCTGCCGAATAGCCCCCGCAATGGCATCAATAACCGCTTTGAACTTGGTGGCAATGTTTTTAGCCAGTCCATCAGCTATTTCTTTTACGATACTGCCGCCAAAATTTCTGGCGAATTTCTTGATGGCCCCCAGTACGCCATCTCCAGTCAATGCGTCCTGAATAGCTTGGGAAATATCACCCTCAAGCGTGTTCTGAAGCCGCTTGGAGAGGCTGCGCTTTTGCTCCTCTTCGGTGATTTGCCTTACTTCATCGGAGGTCTTGGCGTTCTCTACCCGGATTTGCTCCTCCAGTTTGAGAATTTCACCGAGGATATCCCGGCGGCGCTGATTGTCGGACTCGTTATCCTTTAGCGTGTCCGCCTCTTCCTTGAGAACCGAGATTTTAGCCTGAATGGCAAGCTTTTCCAGGTTGGCATTGCGCTGGATGAGATCCCGCTGAGAGTCGTAAAACTGCTCTTGGGTAATCTTCCCCTCTTCAAACTGTTGCTCTAACTGGCGTTTTTGCGCGTCGAGCTGTGTTTTTTGAATCTCAATAGCCGCATCCAGCTTGGCTTGCTCAGCTTCGCTCTGGGATTTCTGGACTGCCCGCTTTGTGGTTTCATCCAGCGCATCCACCTGGTTTCGATAATCCAGCAAGGCCACAGAGTTTTGCTCAATGGACTGGCGAACATCCGTCAGGGCCTTTTCCCGTTCCTTGTTGCCTTCCGCTGACTTTAGGCTAATTCCAACCAGTTCATTGGTGATGCTTTTCAGGGCGTCGGTTTTGGCACCGGCCCGCTGTACTTCCAGATTGATGCGCTGTGCCTCACTGGCAAACGCGCCTAAAGCTTTCGCCCGTTTGTCATAGTCCAAATCGATATCCTGAAGCTGATTGCTCAGGTTATCCCGCAGATCTTGTACCTTCTGCCGTTCAATCTGGGCGGTTTTATCACGGGTTTTCTTGGTTTTTGTCGTGCTTGGGGCTGATTGGTTGCCGGATGGGGGTGGCGCGGTTGGCTTAGGGTTGTTTATGGCATTTGCGATTGCCGCCGTATCTTCATTGACGGTCTTTAGTTGGTTTTTCAGGTTTTCTTCTATGTGCTGGAACTGCTCAACATTGGCCTTAGCCTTACGTAGACTGGCTTCATCGTCAGCATAACTACGGCCACTGGCAGCCCGTAATGAAAACGGGTTCCTCAATGCCTGCTCTTGGCTAGCAACTTCAGCTTTTGCAAACTTCCTATTGCGCTGAGCTTCTTTTAGCTTGTCATTGATTTCCTCGACGCGCCTATCAGCGGCAATAGCAAGAGTTTTAGCCTGGATGGCGGCAGTTAATGACCCATATTTTTCAGTCAATTCTTTTACAGACTGCCCTTCAAGGCCCAGTTGTCTGATTACCGTGTCCGTAATATCCGCAAGTCGCTCACTCTCGGCCTTTGTCAATTTTTTCTTTTTGGAAAGCTCGTCATATTCCTTGCCAAGTTTAACCGCCTCGGACTTTTCACGGATAGCAGAGTCAGTTACGCGGTCTATCTCGCCCCGAAGCTCCAACGCCGTCTGTGCCATACTGCGCTGCTGTTCAGTGTTCTTTTCCAGCATGACGCCATACGCGCCACCGGCTACCACAAGGCCACCCAACACCCAAGCCAATCCGCCCGTGGACAAACCCAAGGTTCCAGCCAAAGCAACCGCCCCGGCCTGGATTGCTTTTAGTGCTGGAGGAATGGCAATCAGAGCCATGGTCAGGGTTGCCGCTGTGGCTGTTGCCGAAGCAGCACCAATGCTGAACGATTGCAGGGCATCATCCTTGGAAAAGGCATTGATGACATTGGTTATTCCGCTCACTAATTCAATCAGAGTCGGCGCTAGCTTCTCCCCAATACTGGTAGCCAAGGTTTCCACGGAGCCGCCGAACTGTTCCAGTGCGGTATTAACGCCCTGGTTGATGGTATCGGCCATTGCTTGCGCCTGACCATCGGCGGATTTCATCTTGTTTATGAACTCTTCCAGATCGGCTTGGCTGGTGTTAATCAGAGCCAACAGGGATTTGACGTTTTCCACTCCGGCGATTTTGTTGGCTACCTGCAATTGCCCGGCCTGATTCAGCTTGGCAAACTTCTGGCGCAAATCCTCAATGATCTGGATTAACGGTTTTACCCGGCCTTCCGTGTCAGTGACTTGCAGGCCCAGCGCCTTCAATTGCTTTTGGGTGTCTGGAGATACCAGGCGCAAAAGAATGGCTTTCAAGTCCGTACCGGCATCCGCCCCGTTAATCATCCGATTGGAAAGAACAGCCAGCAAGCCGGTCATATCTTCCATGGATTGATTGGCTGACAGAGCCACGGGGGCCAATTGCTTGAGGGCTGAGCCAAAGTCCGTGATTTCCCCGGCTGAGATATTGGCCGCTTGCGCCAGTACATCCGCCACATGTCCGGCCTCGGAAGCGTCTTTATTGAAGCCTCGCAGGATACCGGCGGCGATTTCTGCTGATTGCCCCAACTCACCACCGGCGGCAGCGGCTAAATTCAATATCCCCGGCATGGCTTCCAGGGATTCTTTCACCGTAAAGCCAGCCTTGGATAAGTCCAGGTAGGAATCCGCCACCTGTTGATTGTTAAAGATGGTCTGTTGGCCCAGCTCCAGGGATGATTTCTTGATGGCTTCCAACTCGCCAGCGGTAGCACCGGAAACCGCCTTGATGGTGTTGAGAGTGCGCTCAAAGTTCCCGAAGGCGGTCACGGCTTTGCTGATTCCTAGC
The DNA here is from genome assembly GCA_021323475.1 of Vampirovibrio sp. Classification (GTDB taxonomy): domain Bacteria; phylum Cyanobacteriota; class Vampirovibrionia; order Vampirovibrionales; family Vampirovibrionaceae; genus Vampirovibrio. The sequence goes on along the minus strand of JAJQJM010000097.1, from coordinate 8,078 downwards.
CCAACCCCGGCAATGGAAATGCCTAAGCCAACCGCGGCGGCTGATTGTGCCACAAGAGATTTAACAAGATTCTCATTTGTCTTTACTGCCTGTTGAGCGGCTTTTTCTTCCTCTCTCAAAGCACTGGCTTGCGCTTTTAAAGCGGTTGCAGTCAGCCGGGCTTGCTGAGCCTGTAAAGTTAGGCTTTTAATTAAATCTCGGTTGGGTTTCTCTGCCCTTTTTGCGTCAATAATTTGCTGTTGTAATTCGCGGGCGGATACATCCAGCGCCTTGGCTTGCTCTTGTAGAGCTTTAGATGCGTCTTTAATGCCCTTGGTGAAGGCTTGGACGTTCTTTGCCTCAAATACTATTGACTGCTTTTCTTCTGGCATCGGGCTTTACCTGGCAAGTGCTAATGCCTGCTAGGTTAAGCCCGGTTTTTTATTGTTGAAGTTTGCCTTTATTGTGCCATACGGTTCCGCATCTTCCGCCGCTTCCGATCCAGTCGCCGCATACACACGGTTGGCTCTGGTGTTACCGGAGAAATGACCAGCGTCAAGGGGTTTATGTTCGGTTTTTCAACCGCTGGCTTTCTCTTCGGTTTCGGAGGAGGCTGAACCAAATCCAAGACAGGCTTTACAGTGATTTGATTGCAGAGCGAATCGGCTTCATTCCCAACCAGGGCGATATCATAGAGAACCTCGGCAATTTGCCGCATCCAGATTTCAAGCTCAGTCGTTTTCCCGGCCACACGGTGTAGTGCTGTTGCAAACTGGTGAATTGTATCCGCGCTCAGCTTGCCTTCCTGTGTAACAGCCCGGTATAACCGATTTGCCTGTACTTCTGGCAGGGATTTTCCCCGCTGCGGCAAGCCTAACAGCTCATCCGCTGAGCATTCCAGCAACTCGCACAACTCTTTCAAGTGGTCAGCCCGTGGGCAAAACCGGGTATTTACCCATTGGAAAACCATGGATTGTGCGCATCCCAGATGTTTAGCCACGTCTGAGTGAGAAAGATTCCTGTCTCTCAACAAATTTCTAATAGTCAACCTACTCCATGCCTCATTGTCGCTGGGCCTCACGATGAGGATAAGTAGGGTTTCAATTAATTGAAGATGATTAACAGCCTATTGAAAGGGCTAGAGGTTAATCATAGGTTCATAAAAGATCCAATTGCCCTTGCAGCTCCAACTCTAGCGGCTTCTGAATAGAGAATTCTTTATCCACAATAACTGGCACCCGGTCTATATCTCGAAACACACGCTCCGGCGGTCGAGTCACCACATACACAAAGTTTTTGCCAGCGTTCGCCAGTTTTAAACCCATCAGGAAGTACCCGTCGGCATGGGTGGATACCAGAGTGATTTGTCAAAGCCTGCTGGTTTCTCGCAGAATTCCAGAGCCGGTATGAGTACCTTGGTAGGTTCAAACCGCTGCCAATAATCAGTCTCTATTTTTCAATCCGCGCCCAGCCAGTTACAGGTACGTCATGGGCTGGAGCTTCTTCCTTGCTGCGCTTTCCCCATTGATACAACAGAATTCCCCCGCCATCATTCAACACTGGCACCTGGGCGTGCGGGTATGGGAAGAATACCCGCCGGACTTCAAACTGCCGGGTTTCAGGGTTTGGGCATTTATAGGTCATTCCGCCGCACATAATGTATATTTTAGTGAATTTGAACAATTAACAACATTATTACTGCCAGCTAAACCAGTCTGGGTCTAGACTCGGTAATGGAGCTGCATTGCAACCTGCGTTCCAGCAAGAATTTGGTTCAATTGTACCTACAGTCGTCATTCTGCCATTCAAGTAAAGCCATATTTGAACAGACTTACCGTTAACTCCATCAGTGACTTTGCCATCTGGGTCCAGATTAAACCAGATGGCATTGGTTGAAGATGTGCCACCAAAAGCCATCGTGTCGTAATAAAGCAAAACTGCACCATTATGTAGTCTCAGACAATTATTGTTACTATTGCAGGTGATGGTTCCCAAACCTTGTGAGTCATCAATTGTACTTGAGCCAGAAGTGTCTATTTTCGTGTAATTCAAGTATGGTGTCAGGTCACTGAGCTTTGTGGTAGCAGATATTGGGTTATTAAGCTTATAAGTTTGATAAGCAGCAGCTATTGCGGCGCTCGCCTCTTTGGTAACCGCTTTATACTGCTCATTTTGAGAGCTATGGAGAATTTTGGGGATCGTAAATGTTGCAATCACACCCAAGACGGCTAAAGCTATTAACAGCTCAGCTAAAGTGAAACCTGAATGTGAGATCTTTATCATCAGATTGCTCAACTTGGATCTGCTTACAGTAAATTTCGGCAACTCTAATGAAACCTTTAATTACAGCACCTACTTAAAGTGTTCCTTTGTCCTAATTCACAAGTCCATTTTACCTATTGATGCTTAGTCATCATACCCTGGTTGCTTTTGCTAGAAAGATGGTTTGTCTCATTTGCGAAGACCATTTACGAAACTCTGAGAGACATAGCGCAGCGTTCGATGGCCAGGTGTGGCGTTCAATTGGTCGAGCACTTGCATAAGACGAGCAGAATTTTCACGGCCTTGTGATCCAAGTAGTCTGGCTTGGCGTCCTTCGGCTGAAATCATGCCAATCAGCAGGCCCCACCCTAATCGTAGCAATATGCCTTCCGTCCGATGTCATCCAGACCGTTTTATACGGTCTGGATGATTTCTTCGGTATGATCGGCAGGATACGGCAGTGGCACATTGACGTTTGGACAATACAGGATTCTTGAATGCGACTGCTTGATTTCAGTAATAAAAAAGATCAATAGACTAACTGCTTTCATCTAATTCTTGCTGTGAAGATTTGTAGCGCTTTTCATACAAGGCTCTTTAGCAATCCAGGTGTTTGCCGATAATGAAAAATAATGGCAGGAAGTTGATTACAGAGAGAAGACGGATTAATGGATGTGCCTTTGTTCTCCAGAGAGTTCAGATTCGCTGAATATCACGGCGGCCAGTCATTGGTGGAATATGGACTCTGTATCGGATTGGTTGCGTTACTGGCCCTCGTTGGGCTTCAGGCGTTGGGCGTCAATCTTAACGTGAGTTTCACCAATATGATTCCTGATCCCAAGGCTGCCGTTGCGGCTTCACCATCAGCCGCTACACTGCCTGTGCCGGGTACTTCCATGACTATACCTTCTGCAGGATCAGGCGGTGGGGGCACCAAAGGAAGCAGCGTGGTCAAAGCGTCGGATTACACGGTTCGGATGGCTGGAACGGTCGCCACCCTGGGAGCCAACGGCACTACGTTTGAGCTGTCCAGTCAGTTGAAAGCCATTGCCGACAAGCTGCGAAGCTCCGGTGAAATTACGGATGCCGAGGCCAACAAGTTGGTTGCATTGGCCAATCAGGGCTTTCGACTGGCGGAGTTGGAAAGGAAAGTGGAGGAGGCCAGCAAACGCAACGGATCCACGCAAGGTTTCTTGCAATCTTCCATTCAGTTTGACGGAAAGAGCTATACGATGCCGGAAGTTGCCGGATTAATCGGGTTTGGCACACCGACGGATTTAACCCAGGATATAAAAAATAACAGCAATTATATGTTGGAAACCAGCGATGCCTCGCCGGAAACTCTGGCATTCATTACTCTGTATCAGGACGCGATTAGTGGTGCCAATATTCAGAACTCGGAAGCCAAGGGCCTTGTCAGCCAACTTTCCTCGGAAATCAGCTACCTGACCGACGCCGTGAGTAACCTGATTTATGGGGCTTACGATCCCAATATCAGCTTGGAGAATCTGAATAAAAATACGGCATCGCAGGCATCGGTCTATGACTCTACCGCAATTTGCTACATCGGCAATGGCGCCTGTGGTGGTTAGTTCCTGAAGTGGTTCCGAGTGTTCAGACAGAATTTACATCTTCGAACGCTCTGAGATCCGAAGGGTATTATACACAAAGCATGCTGTCTGATTTTACCACTTTTCCTGGCGTTGATTGACTCCACAGGCTGCCAGCGTTGTAGACGCTGGCTGGTGTTTTGTATCCCAGCGCCTGGTGTAGGTGGTGGTGGTGATGCTTCGCATATTCCCAATCACCAGGCCGGGAACATTCTCCATGACAAAGGCTCTGGGCCGCATGATTTTCAGGAAACGGACATACTCTTCAAACAACCGGTTTCGCGGATCATTCATTCGCCGTTTGCCCGCCATGGAAAACCCCTGACAATGTGGCGACCCGTCCAGAATATCCAGCTTACCTGGTTTCAGGTTCAGATCCGCTAATACGCTTTCAGGATCCAGTAAGGTAATATCCGCTTCATACAGGCGCGTCCCTTCAAAATTCTCTCGGTACACGGCAGCGGCATTCTTGTCGTATTCCACCGCAGCCAGCACCTCACATCCAGCCAGCTTGTAACCGAGGCTGGAACCCCCGCATCCGGCAAACAGGCTGATTACCTTCGGTATGTCTGATGTTCTAGACATAGACGGATCCTCCGCAATGAGGGCAAGTGACGGTATTACCCTGCTTCATGGCTTCGGTCAGTTCCTTATCCAGATCCGGCAGGACGGGAAGCCGCATGAGATCGTCGATTTCAGCCGTTTCAAAGCCGGACCAGGCCAGCAAGGATTCATTCATCTGGGAAATTGCTTCAAATTCCAGGCGCAAGGCTTCAAGGTTAAAGTCACTGTTCTGGCAGATCTTATTGTGGGCGATACGGTACGCTTTTTTTTGGGCGGCATTGAGGTGCTTTAATGAAATGACCGGGATGTCTTTCAGTCCGAGTTCCTGGGCCGCCAGAACGCGACCCACCCCTTCGATGATTTCATGGTTTTCATCAATCGCCACCGGATCATTAAAGCCGAAGGCCTCTATGCTGTCGGCGATCTGTCGAATCTGTTTTTTGGGGTGTTCTTTGAGGGATTTTTCCGGCAGTTTGATTTCCCCGATTTGAAGAGAAGTGATTTCAAGGGCCATATCGTTTCTCCTTTTTTATTTTCGCCACTAAATGCGCCGGAGGCGTGGCTGAACGGATCCCCGCTTCAATTGGGATACCGCGCCATGAAGCGCATCCGGCCCATCGTCATAACTGGTGGGAAAGAGCGTCAATTGATCCATCAGGCGGGAATGGATGCTCTCAGAAAACAGTAAGTGACCATTGGTAATATCGGGCTCCAAGGTGGAAATGCGCTGGTACTTGTTCTGGTGCTGGTGGACGCCGACGACCCTTAAATTTGTCACTCCTGCTTCTTCAATGGCCTGCGTATACAAGGGTTTCATCAGTTGCTGGAAATGGTTTTCTTCCAGGTACAGCACATCAAAGCCCCACTTTTTTTGCAGCGCCAGGGCCTTGCTGTTCTGAACCGCCGGGGCGGCCTTTTCCATGTAGCAATCCAGCGCATACAAATAGCGGTCCATATCTTGACCCACCACCACGATGGCCGCAAAGTCGGGTTCCGAATGCTGGCCGGGTTTCTTACCCAATGCCGGATCATGAAAAGCAATGACTCGATCCAAGGCAGTCCAAGGCACAATTTTTTCTGAACCATCTAGCCAGACCAACCCGTCATCCGTGATCCGGAAGCGTCTTGCAAGCTTCATATCAAAAAGCTGACGCTCTGGATCCAACGGGTCGTTTTGCTTCTCACTAAAAAAGCTGGCTTGACCTTCATCGATTCGCATGCGCATCAGTTGCAGATAAGATTCCCCGGAAGGCCAAAGCACCTGGGTTCCAGATAGCAGGGCTTCCGCATGGGTTTCATAAAAAGTCTGGGCATCGGCTTGGCGGGTGGTATTAGATAAATCGGTATATATCGCTTTCCATTGTTCCCAGAGGGATTCGTTATCCGAAAAGCGTTCCACGGCCTGGTATTTTTGAACCGCCCAGCCGGGAGATTGCAAGAGTTCAGACAATAACGATTCCGGATGCAAACAAGTACCAATCACGGTGATATTGGTTGTCCCGTCTACTTGACCGCATTTCATCACGTCCTTGAAAAACCAGTCCCGAGTCTTCACCCGCTGCTCTGGGGTCAATGTCCCGTCCAGCGATTCAATATCATCACAGAGAATCAGGCTGGGACGATGCTGTCCGTGCAATAGGCCCCGCACTTGCTGGCCCTTGGATTTGGCCATCACCTGAATCCCGTTTTGAGTGACGAAGCCTTTCTTGGATCGGTGTTTCACAGGCGGGGCCAGTTCCCCGCAAATCTCAATCAGCCGTTGATTATTTTGCAGTTCATCCAGAATATTCTGCACTTTGCCTTGCGCTTCACTGGAAGAGTGCCCAATGATCAAAATAAAGGGTTCATAGCCGTACACAATGGCATGAAGGGCTTTGAAGAGGACCTTGAACGTGGTCTTGGCATGGCCGCGGGGGGCGGCAATTACATCCCGGCGCCCACGCCGGGAAGGATCGGTTTCGTCCGTAAAGAAATGCTCATGCATTCTGGAAAAAGCAAACTGGCAATGGTGTGGGAAAAAGGCTTCCACGAAATAATTGAAATCCTGGAAACCTCGCATGTAAGCAAGTGTCAGCGCCACGTCACTCCGGGAGATTTCCCCGTTCATGTTCCAGTGATCGTATAACTCTTTCCAATTCATCCGCTTTAATAAGTCGGGAGTGATGGGGTTGAGTTGGGTCATTCATCACGTCCTTTCGCTTTTCCTTGTAAAGTTTGATCAGATCCGCTCCGGCTTTTCTGGCCAGTTCATGATTCTGGGTCTGGATACCCAACGGGTAAATATAGTTGACCTTTTGAAAGACCAGATTGTAGGTTTCCTCAATAGGCTGGGTGCCGAGCGCTTTTTGTTGTTCCCTTGCTTTTTGCAGATACCGCTTGGCCTGGCGTTCGGTAATGTTCCAGTTATGGCAAGCCGTTTTGATGATCGCGGATGAGGCATGGCCCTGAGCGCACAGGAACATCAGGGCATTCACCCGCTTCTGGATCTCGGCCTGGTTGACCCGTTCATACGATCTCATCAGGAAAATGTCTCCTATCTACAGGCAGGGCGAAACGCCCCAAGAGGCTTCGGCTTTTACAGGGCTTCAGCCTAAAACAAGCCTTTACCCAAGCTCAGAAAGTGATCAGGTTGAAATTTTCTGCAGCTTGATGGCTTCAAAGTTCACCACATCCCCGCCCACCCGAGCCGTATGGTAGAACTCGACAAAAGGTTTTGACGAATAAGGGTCGCGCAGCATGCGCACCCCTTGGCGATAGCGCAACAACAGCGGGTTTATGCTCTCCATGCAGGTTATTATTTGCTCAAACGACATGCTAGACGTCTCCTATCGTTCTTGGCTACACAAGAACGTCAGCGTCCCGCGTGACGAGCTCCATAGGTATATTCCCCGGAATAAAGCCCCTGGATTCCCTCAGGGGGCGTGGGCTCAACCATCGCGCTTTTGCTATGGCTCGGAGAATCGCTTTAACTTCAATGTAACAGTCTTAAAGTCTGTTTTTAATACCCTTTAAGGAGAATAGTCCGCATTTTACCGGTTTTAAAAATTCAGGGCCGCACGGTTGGAGGAGAGGGTACTCATATTTACCATGCCGTGGCCGTCCCTATACTGAAAACCCTGGATTCCCTCAGGGTGTGCGGAATCAATCAACGCACTTGTTTCGTTTGGCTCCGAAAACGGAGAGGAATCACTTGTTATTCTCACTATACCCGGTTCTGGCAAGGGTTATAATGCGCTTTTAGCATAGGCCACATCCGCAATAGACAGCGGCTTACCAATTGCCGGACTAATACGGGTGTGGTTATCCACAATAGTCAGGCAGCGCAGTTTTTGACCGTTATACAGATTATCCGACACAAAATCCATACTCCAGCATTGGTTTTGCTTGGCGGCGGGCACCCTGACCTGCCTGAGTTGAGGACTAACCCGTCGATTGGGAACCTTTTCCCATCTGAAGCCCCTCTTCCTTGTAAATTTGATACACGCGCTTGGTATTGACTGCTAAGCCTTCTCGTCGAATGAGAATGGTAATTCGCCGATACCCATATCGAGGCTTTTCAGAGGTTATTTCCTTAATCCGCTTTCTCAAATCAGCCTGCTCAGGCCGTTTGGATTTGTAGAGAAAAGTAGCCCGCTTGAACCGCACAAGTCGACAGGCCCGGCG
>JAJQJM010000211.1 GCA_021323475.1 Vampirovibrio sp. | reverse complement strand
CTGCCAGTGTCACCAGTCGACTGCTGAGTTCATCAAAGCCAAGCCAGGTCAACGGATGCAGATCGAAAAACCAAAGACAGTAAGTGCCCTGGAAGAAAAAGCCCAGCAGGAAACCTCCCCAAAACAGCCGCTTCAGGCTTGGCTCGCTTTGAGTCCAATACAGGGCGGGAATCAGGGCAAGCCAAGCCAGCCACCATGCATTGAATCCCGGTGCGCTAAGCCCCAGCAATACACCGCACAGGGCCATGCGGATGCCGTGTTTCAAGGCTGGGTTAATCGACATGAGCGGTCTTCCTTGGGAGTTTGGTCAAATGCTGGAGAATATTTAACTTCAAGTTTATAAGCCTTGCTATAATGCCGATATGAGAATTTTAGGCATCGATCCGGGTTTGGGACGCGTAGGCTTCGGCCTGCTGGATATTGTGCCGCTTGGAGATCCGGTCCAAGGCTTTCAGCCGGAAGGCTACGGGCCTTGCCAATGGGGTGTGATTACTACTTCCAAGGATAAGCCGGATGGCGCGCGCCTTCAAGAAATTCATGACGACCTGACCTGCCTGATGGAACAAGTCAAGCCGGATGTGGTGGCGATTGAGCGTTTGTTCTACTTTCGCAATGCCACAACCATGGTGCCGGTCGCCCAGGCGCGGGGCGTCATTCTGATGATTGTGCACCGGTTTGGGGTTCCCTTTTACGAATACACCCCGATGCAGGTCAAGCAGGCCATTACCGGCTACGGGAAGTCCGAAAAGGCTGAAATCCAGAATGCCCTGATTGATTTGCTGAATCTGGAGAAAAAGCCAACACCGGATGATGCGGCGGATGGATTGGCGTTGGCAGTATGCCATTACAACCATGTGGGCCGTCTGCAAGCCTATCAGGCAGCGCCTGTCTCGTAATCGCGCATTCGGGGCGGGGTTTGCAATGGGTTGTATCTGCGGGTCCTTTTGGATAAAGTGTTGCACGTGCCATCAAATGAGATGAGGATTTTGGTATGCAACAGGCAGTACGTGTGGCAGTGTTCGGTTTTGGCGGTCTGGGAAAGGGAATGGCGCGTCTGATTCCCCATCGGCCTGATTTTAAGCTGGTTGCCGTAGCCGATAGCCAGGGCTATGCCTTTGATGCCAACGGCTTAGACCTGGATGACAACTTTGCGCTGGTGCAGCCCATCCATTCGGATTCCGATTCCATTATCTCTTTGCTGAAAGCCCATGCCGGCGAGATTGACGCGGTATTTATGGCGCTGCCCAACCTGCCGGTGGAGTTCTTTGCCGAAACCGTAAAACGCATTGCCGATGAAACCAACTTTGAAGGCGTGTTCGTCGATGCCCTGAAACGGACTGAAGCGGTTGAGCGCTTGTTCGCGCTAAATGAGCAACTGCAAGAGCGCAAGATTCTGTACATTACAGGTGCCGGAGCCACCCCTGGCTTCCTCACCACCGTGGCTGCCATTGCAGCACACTCTTTTGTGGAAGTGCTGGATGTGAACATCCACTTTGGCGTAGGCATTGCCAACTGGGAAGCCTATAAAGCCACCGTGCGGGAAGACTTTATCCACCTGGAAGGCTTTGACGCCAAACGAGTCGCCTGCATGAGCGATGAGGAAATTTCCGAAGAGCTGGAAGTGCGTAACGGCCTGCTGAAACTGGTGGACATGGAACACGCTGATGACATTATTCTGGAATTGGCTGGCGTTTGTCCGCGCGATCGCGTTCGGGTGGGTGGCTTAGTTGATACCCGCAATGCCAAAAAGCCGGTCAACACAACCGTAACGGTAACGGGCCGTACGGTGAGCGGTGCGGTAGGCAGCCATCAGTTTGTAGTCAGCGATGAAGCGACTATGGTGGACAATGTTTGCGGTCCGGCTTTGGGCTTTATGCTGCGTGGCACGGAACTGTATGAGCGCGGCTTCTATGGTTTGATTACTTCTGCGGATATTATGCCCCGTTTCTCCAGCCGGGTATTCAGTGGCGGAGAGGTCAGCCGTATGCAAGAAGCGGCTCTTTCCGTATAGGCTGAGCCCTAAACGAATGTCCCTTTTTATTACAGGTATCGGCACTGGTGTCGGTAAAACGATTTTGACTGCGGGCTTGGCGGCGTTGCTCAAGTCCCGCGGCGAATCCTTTTGCGTGTATAAACCCATTCAAACGGGTTCTCCGGATCCGGCCCACCCGGAAGATCCGGAACAGGTAAAAGCCTGGGTAGGCGCCGATGTGGAAACGGCCTGCTCGTATTGCTTCCCCGACCCGGTTGCGCCGTATGCCGCAGATCCAGAGCGGACCATACAGCCTCGTAAAATTCTGCACGACTTTAAGGATTTGCAGAAGCAGCATCGGGTGGTGCTGGTGGAAGGGGCTGGGGGCATTCGCGTGCCGGTTGCCAGGCATTTCGAAATGGTCGATCTGATTCGTATGTTGCAAATCCCAGTGGTAGTGGCTGCTTCCGCCGGATTGGGCACCATGAATCATACCTTGCTGACCGTGGAGGCGTTGCTGGCCCAACGGCTGGACGTGAAAGGAGTGGTCATCTCCGGCTACATGCCGGATAACGTGGAAGATCCTTCCATGCAGAGCCTGCTTTCCACGTTAGAACCATTTCTGCCGGTTCCCATACTGGGAACATTGCCCTTGTTCGACCTGCAAGGGTCAACGCCTTTTATGAAACCTGCAATATTAGAGGCGTTTGCTTCCCTTCAGCTTATTGAAAATTAATGTTCCAAAGCCTTTCTAAGCAATTCTGAACAAATAATTGTTTTTATTTTTTTAGATTAAAAGAGGAAGGCTGGGGAAACACATGTTTACAGGGGGTATGAGTCCATTCTCATATACTGCGTATCCTGCAGGGGGCTTTTTGCAGAATTCCGGGCTTAAGCCGTTGGCTCAACCTGGTTCTAATGACTTGTTCCTGAAGCCAGCGGTAAACAGCCCTTTTGGAGAGAGCAATAGTTTTAATGCCGATAGCTTTTCTAATCCGGACTGGTTCGGCATGTTTAAGACGATGATGACGCCGATGTTGGAGCAGTTTGGGCTGAAGGTGCCGGGACTCAATTCCGACGAGGCATCCGATGAGCCTGGTGCCGGAAACGGCGATGCCGATGATGATGAGGATGCTGCCAAAAAATGGAAGACCACCTTAAAGGCGGCAGCCAGGGTCCAGGACAATGTTGAGGCGGTAAAAGTAAGCCCGCCTGATGACAGTGGCTATTACAGCAGTTTAAGTTGCTATAGCGGCAGTTAAATTCCTCCTGGGGTGAGGTAAAGCTGAATAGGCTTCCAGGGCGATTCCATCTGGCTGTTCATTCAGGATGCGTGAAGCCT
>JAJQJM010000096.1 GCA_021323475.1 Vampirovibrio sp. | reverse complement strand
ATTCACAAAAATCATGGACGGTCATATCCGGGAAATAATTATCCAGATTGGAATCCGTGAAATCCAGCATGGTAAATCGGCTGGCATTGGATTTCCGTTCATTCTCCGTAAAGCCAACCGAGTCAAACGCGGCAACCAGGTTCCGGTTACTCTCCACAATTACGGAAAGCAGGGTCCTGGCCTTGCTCAAGCGATCGCTGTAATGCGGGACATTACTGCCGGAAGCAGGCATATCGTATTTTTGCCAAATATCCTGCAAGGTATTCACATAATTCTTGAGCAATTCATAATTGGCCAGATCCAACTCATCGTTTAAGGTTGTCGGTGCATGGCGATAATTCAAATTGGACACTTCACCGAAACGGGCCACATGACCTATGGCAGGGATATTTGCCGCTTTATTGCCGTTTCTGCTTGCGTTCGTTCCACCCTGCAAGGCGGCGAAATATGCTTCAATTCGCCCTTGACGCGGGCCTTCCAGCCGTCCGAACTCTTCCACCAGCAATTTAATTTCAGTGGTAATCAAGCTCCGCAAGGCTTCCACACAATCCTGATCCGCATCCGGCGTAAACGGCTGAATGTCTCTCAGGACTTTCAAGGCATCTTGCGCAATGACATTGGCCTGCCGATATAAATTCGCCTGTTCCACCGGCAAGCTACCATTGGTGGAAGGAACATTGACGCCCGTATTCGAGGTTGTGCTATGGCCCGGAGCGGGCTTGGTGATTGTCCATTTATCCGGAATCACAAACGTGCTGTTTAAAGCGGCTACAAAGGTTTCCGGCGAACTGGTCGCGCGCCCCATAACCTGTGACAGCGCCCGCTGCACTTTGCGCTCCAGCATGTTGGCACTACCAATTGTTGCCCCTGGAGCGCCAACCGATTCAAACACGGTTTGCTGATTGGCGGAGAAACGGCTTAATATGCCTGCAATTTGGCTCAGTTGGGCTTCCTCGCCCGATGCGCCCTGCTTGTTCCAATAGAGCAGCCCCAGCGTTTTGGCCCGCAGGTGCCTGGAAAGCCGCGCTTCCGAAGAGAACAAATCGATCAGCGAATGTTTGCTCATAAGGTTTTCCTTTCTTCGTACTACTTTCTGGCAGCCAGGGGCTGATCAAGATACACCCGGTTCAGCAGGGAGGTTTGCAACGAGAACATAGACTGTCGTATTTTCAGCAAGTTCGCTAAAGAGTCCTGCTGCTCTTGGCGGTTGCAAACCTCAACGGACATGCGTTTAATATCCATCTGCAGTTTTTCAAAAAATTCCCGCGCCAACTCCGGCGAAATAAATTTCAGCTCCGGAGAAAGCATGTCCAGCTTGCAGCCCCATCCGTCTAAGTGCTGCAACACTTCCTCATCCTGATACACTTTGCAAGGCGCCTTGATTTCATCTTTCATTTCCTGACGAAGCCGGCGCGCCTGTTCCTCGTCATGTTTATTATCAGGACCGCATCCATCGTCCCCCTGCTCTCGGCAGTAATTAATAAAATCCTTTGCCTCTTCCACGGTTTTTTTGGCCTTATCCCGAATGTCCTGCGCCTGGGCGGATGAACCCTTTTTAACTTTCTTGCCAAGCTGCTCCTGACATTGGCCCAGGCGTTGAATAACCTGATAGGATTCGCCCATTACCGCCCCTAACGACTCAGCACCGCCAGATTGTCCGGCAAACAGGGTGTTCAGTTTTGTCTCGCATTCACTGAGCGTTCGCAAAGCGTCTTCATCCTGCAATGCGGTGGCTAGCGCCGTATTCGTCTCATGCGCCGCCAGCATCCGGTTTTTCAGGTGTTCTGCCAGAAGCGGCTGTAGAATGGTATCCATAGTTCAACGCCTCCCTAAAATACGGTAGAAATTATCGGTAATGTTCTGCGGCGAAGCCAGACGCCTATCCAAAGCCAACCGCGCCGCGCCAATCATGAAACGGGGAGGCACGGTTCCCGGATCTTTCCCGGCGCCCAGACACTCGGACGCATACTCAATCATGGCCATCTGACTGGCGCCGAACGGAATCAATTGGGCCATCGTTTTATTGCCGAATTGCGGATAAGGCTGAAACACCATCGTATCCACTACCAGCTCAGCGGCTGGGTTAAACCGTTCCAGAATCTGGGCCGGAATGGTTTCCGTGGTGACATTCGGGTACAGGCGCTTCCAGACTCTCTCCAAATCATTCGCCAATGTTTCCAAACCCATTCGACGCATTAATACGGTATTAATCAGCACACGCAGATATGGGGTCGGATGAACCGCCAGCGGCACAAACCTTGTGGTAGTGGCGGCAGGCAAGCCCACCACATCCATCAGGGACTCCAGCGCACCCGGACCGCCCAGCAGCAACGCGAACATATCCGCCATAATCTCCTTGTGCCAACGGGCCCATACCTGGGCAGTGGCCGGAAGAAAACGACCTTCCGTGACCATGCGCTGATATATCCGCTTGGGCATCTCTTCCCATAAGCCCAAATCCGCTTGCAGGTTATGAGACACCTCATGCAGTACGCTGGACAAAGCCCACACATTATCCAGCCGATGCTGGGGCAACATGATTAACGGAAACAAATTGGGATGGTACCGCAATTTAGCCATCGGCACACCACGCCGAATGGTTAACGGGCTGAAGCCACTTTGCGCATAGCTGAACGGAAGCAGACTCGGGGTTGGCCGGGCCGTACCCAACGCCAGATAAACATCCTCATAACAATTGGCGGCAATGCGATCAACGGAGCGCAACCGCTCCCCGAAAGAGGACAGTCGCTGACTGAACAGATCAAAGTAAAAATCCCAGATGCCTTCCACATACAGCACTCGCAGGGAAACTTTGTGCTTGCGCTGCAACAGAACCTGCAAGCGTTGGCTGTTCGGCTCTTTCCGGGCAATCGCGGATGCCGCCTCCACCCAGCGCGCCTGCTCCTTGGCTTTATTCCGAAACCGGTCGATGAACTGATTCACGGCATCCAGATGCGCTTCAGACGGTGCATAAGGACCGGTGCCAAATTCGCCCTTCTGAAATGAACGAATGGAGTTGGCCTGACGCACCAGGTTTATGCCCTGGATGGTCAGCCAATGGTCCAGCAGTCGCTGTTCTCCAGGGGAGAAGGTTTTAGTACCTTCTCCCCGGATTTTCATAGCCGCCAAAGCATCTGGCGATGCTTTTAAAATGCCGCGCGAAATTACCATTTAAATAAGCGCCACCCTAAATATATCGAGATACAATGGGGCGACGGGCAGCGGGTTTATGACCCGGCCGGAAGGTCGGCGCCAATGGAGATCTGCGTGTGCCGCCATTCGCTCTGGCCCGAGGAATGGGACGACCTATGCCGCCCGCTGGAGCCACACTTTTGCGAAGCAGGTTATTTCGCTCAACGGCGCGGGCAACCGTACTGGGGCTGCTAAGCGCTTTCTGGGTCGCAGCCGCCATAGTCTTAATTGCCAAAGGCGCGGTAATGGGCTTGCCTCGTCTGGCAGCGGCCTTAAGCGCACCGATTGTATTTCGCTGGATAGTCGGAATGGTCCGCAGCAACTCCCGGCCAGCCGGCCCCTGACGCCGCATACCGGCAACCAGTCTGGCGTTGGCCTGAGCCAATACCGGCACCACCGGACGCAACGCTCGACTGCCACCCATGATAGTAATGGTAATGGGCAGAGATGCAGCCAAAGCTGCTTCCGCTTCGGCTTCGGTTTGCGCTTCGGCAGCCTGGGCAGCCAGGTATTCGGTAAGCGCCGTTTGTTGAGCGACTTCGGATTCGCCAATTTCCAACTCGCCTTCGTGCGACACCAGCATTTCCGCTTCCAGCATTTCAGCTTCAGCCTCACCCTCTTTCAGCAACATTTTGGTTGCCTTGCTTGCTAAAGGCGATAGCACCGGACCCACACCCGGAATCATGCTTACCAGAGAACCCGCCAGCTTAGGCGCAAGCTTCTTTGCAAACGGTTTTAATACTCTGCCTACTTTTTTAATACCTTTCCAGACGCCACTGAGACTGAAAGCGTCACCCTCATACTCGGATTCCCATTCATACTCATCTTCCGCCTCGTAGTAGGCGTTTGGGGTTTCCCACTCGGATTCGGTCTCAAGGCTCTCCCATTCACCTTCCGTTTCGTAGCTTTCCCATTCGGATTCCGACTCAAGATTTTCCCACTCAGCCTCAGCCTCCGGGTTTTCATAGGCTTCCAGCTCGTGACTGATTATAGTTTCGTATTGACTATTTGGATTGGTCATCAGGCTCTCCTTTTTTTACGCTTGGAATGACGCTTCAGTTAAATTGAAGCAGCAGAAGCCGACCCGCCTCCTGGGACAGGAACGAATCGCCATGCTTTTGCCCTGAATTATATCCAGGGAAATCTGAATGACGAACTACTCAGACAACCAGGTTAAAGCGCCGGCTTACTTGCCCCACATTATCGGCAAGACCACCAACACCCCGGCATCAACATGGGTGGATACCAAGACAGCCACAGGAAACGAATTTCCGGAATGGCGTCGATCAACAATAACTTATTCCCCAAAGAATGCGCTTATTATATGTTGCTGACTCAGATTTATCAATCATTAAATTAAAATAACTTTTATGGATGAGCCTATTTAATTTAAAAATTTCTCTTCCAAACTAATAGCCTCTACAGCGCTATCTGCCTTTACCACCCAAAAAACATTTCAATTTAACCATCTTATCAAGCACCAACCGGTACATTCTTCTAAATATATTTAGAAAGCTCTCCCATTTAGAATCATTGCTCTGTTTTAAATGACTGACTTCCTTATTGCGTAACCAGCTTGCCGGATCTTTAAGATAGCGATTGAGTTGTCCTATTGTACCGGGCAAGGCCGCCAAGGCTTTGCGATATCCCTGAATTTCATGTGGCTGAGTACCGATACGCAAGGCATTTTCCGTTGCCTCTTTCCTAAACTGCGAGGTCACGGGTGTAGGAACGCCTGCAATTTCACCCAACCGCTCAATTACGCTGATACCGGGCAAGTCTTCCAATACATAGCGATGGTGCGCCAATTTATCAGGCGCAGGCATTCGGGATTTGTAGATACCCCGACACGCCTGAAATGCATCATAGTAACGCGGATGGAGCCCAATGCCATAGTGGTTGTTCAACGCCTCATTCAAGGGCTCCAATTGCAACCCGAACGCCTTGCCAATCAAAATCCTCTCGCGGTCCAGCGCTTCCATGCGTTCCGCTACTTTTGGAGTAATGCCTTCCAGATAGTGAACATATTCATGGCCTCTTGCAATATTTCCAGAATCTAATGCCACAGCGACATGATAAATATAATTTTGCCCGCTCAGCATGATTTCAATAGGAGAAACCGGCTTAAACTGGATTGCTTTTTGCCCGTTATCCTTTTGCAGGGGAAACAGCCGATCAAGATCTTGTAGCAATTTCTGAGTGTTTTTTTCGGGGAAAGCCGCTACTTTAACAATACTCTTTCGTTTGCTGGCAAGTTCCGTTCCCTTAATTCGTGCGCCATACGGCCCTGTTTCCAGCAAGCCGATGGTTACGCCTTTTGCCTGTCGCTTGCTTAATAGCCGAGCAGCTTTTAAGACGCCCCCTTCACCACCGGGAGCCAGTATGATGGTTTTATCTGTCAAATCAGCCGACAATAAGGTTTTCAATACAGCTTTTCGTGCCGATGGCAGGTCCGGCAGCGTAATAAAAACCGTCTGGGAATGTTTCAACGCATCCGCCAGCTTATCAGCTTCCCAGGCACCAAAAATCTGGCTTGATTCAATCGGAACCCGCGTGGAACGGTTCGTTAACATATCATTCAAATTAATATACCCTGCCTCTTTAAGGGTATCCTGCTGGGTTTTAGCCCTTTCAGACTGACGTGGAATCACCAATCGGGTATCAACAGGAAGCTTCGCATTCTGATTTTGAAAAATCAGATCCGCCAAAATCGCATGTCCCAAATTGCCCCCTCCCCAAATCGTCACACCCGGCTTTTCCGGCCCTGTTCCCATACCTGGGGTGCCTGGTGCGGCTTCTTTCTTTTGAAACGCATCCTGCGAAAGAGTGCTTTTAGCGTCTGCCTGCTTGCCTGTAAATTGAACCTTCCGGGCACGAGATACCGCAACAGTAGGGTTGATGCGAAAATGGTCGGGAGTATATATCAACGTTGGAGAGTTCATTTTTATCGTCATCATTGATGGCTAATGGTTTGATCATCACTCATCAGGATTGATCGCCCTGCATGAGAGGCATTAAAACCTCAACCAGGCTAATGCGTCTACTCTGCTGCTTTATTGCTGCGTCTTGAAGCTTTTCAATCATATAATCGACTCGATTTTGCCCCATATAGAGCTTCATGCCTTTCAACTCTTCAGGGTGAGTCCGCCAAAACCGCAAGATATCAGCGGCGGTAAGCTGAGGGTTCTGCTGCGCCGTATTATACAGGAACTGCAAGTAATTGACCTGAGCCCGATATTTTTTGGAATTCAGGCGTTTGCCTTCATTAATCATGGGTGCCCCCAATGCAAAGAGGCCTTTCATGGTTTCAATATTGCGTGAAGCCAGCATGACCTGGTTACCGGCCACCAAGGGAACACCCAGGAAGGTCAGCACGCTTTCCGGCTCACTTTTGCTTTGCAGGGCTCGCATCACAATAGGAATGTACGCCGCGATTCCCAAGGCGCCTAGTATTTTTGCGCTTCTTTGTAAATAAACGGGCATCTTTTGAAGTCGAGCCAATTCCTCGAGTTTCTCAGGAGCAATAGAGCCTAATTTTTCCTGAAGGGCCTGCGCATTATTCCAATTCGCCAGCGGGATATCTTTCAACAGGGGGGTATTCTTTTTAATCCGGGATTCTTGGCCAATACTAAGCAGTTGAGCCGCGAACGCTAAAATATTGAACTGGGCGCCCAAAGCGGTTTGGTAGGGCTGCGGGGTGGTAAGGCTTTCCCGGTCCTTGACGGATTGAAGCAGGCCCTGCCAGGGTTTTAGGGAGACTACATAGATATAGTCATGCGCCAGGTATTTCAACAAACTGAGCATCTCACGACCGGCATTTTGCAGTTTGTCCTGCCCCTGCTTCATCTTGTCTGTTATTGCTGGCTTGCTTAGGCCACCATTGCCCCCCTGTCCGGAAAACAAATGCAGTAACCGGCGCGGATCCCATTCACGGCGCTGTCCGATATCGTTGTTGTTTTTAATATCATTCGTTTCGCCCGCATACCATAAAAAATTGCTCAGGTAAGAGCCGGACTGTAAAACGGGCGTTACCTTTCGAAACATCAGCGCTTCGCGGATTGCACCAGTAGCCACGGTCAGCAATTTATTAGGCTGCTGGGTATGCATACCCACTTGCCAGGTGGTATTGAGCTGAAACAGGTACGACAAGCTCAGCCACTTCTGAATCAGGTGCTTTAGTGCCTGAACCGGCGCCAGTGGTTTGCTGGGGTTTGCAATGTTATTCTTCAGCAGTTGGGGCTGAATGAATTTTTCCTGCACCCACCGCAACTTTGCCAGCTGGGGCGAGGCAAACAACATTAAGTTCAGCAGCATGGCAACACTTAGGCTCGTACGAGCCAGATAATCGCCAAAACTTTTTTGAGGTTCTGTTGGCTTGTTATTTTGAAAAAACGAAAGATTTGGTTGCGAATAGCCACGATACTGACTTGAATATACGGCTGAAGACGAAAAGCCGTTTTTCCGTTGCATTTCCGTCAAAGATGCAGAAGGATATCCAAATTGTATCTGTGGACAGAGAGTCATTTGGTGCTTTGCTGAGCCTTAAAAAGTGTGAGTAAGGTTATTAACAACAAACAAAATAAAGGATTTCTACAATCCTCTCATAGATGAGAATAATTCTCAACAAAAATGCGAAAAAAGTCTCTTTAGCTGGCAATTTAGACGATAAACCGTCATGAGAATACCCTTGCCAACCTGGGGAAGTTCGCGCTCCCAGCCAAGGAGGGGTATGCATGTTTACAGGAAGGATTACGAGTAAGGTTGTTTGAACCTTTTAGTAACGTTCTTAATGTTTGAAGCGTCCGGGCTGTTTGCAAGCAGCGCTATAAACTGACCGGTGTATGCACAGCCCCACCCGAGAAGTGGGCCTTCAGGTTTGCCATCACCACATTCCCCATCTCATGGCGTGTTTCCACAGTCGCGCTGGCGATATGCGGCAATAGCACCACGTTTTCCAACTGCATCAGTGGCGATTCACCGAGTGGCTCATGCTCAAACACATCCAAGGCGGCACCGGCTATGCCGCCCGCTTCCAGGGTACGAATCAGCGCCGCCTCATCCACCACCGAGCCTCGGGCCACATTTATCAGGAACCCATGAGGCCCCAAGGCGTTTAAAACATCCGCATTCACAATATGCCGCGTGGCCTCTCCACCCGGCAAGGCCAGAACCAGGAAATCCGCATCGCGGGCTAAGGATACCAGATTGTCGTAGTATTCATAAGGCATTTCCGGCTTACGGTTTGGGCCATAGTATGCAATCCTCATTCCAAATGCCTGGACACGGACGGCAATGGCCTTGCCGATACGACCCAACGCCACAATCCCGCAAAGCTTGCCCCCAAGATGGGTGCCGAAGGGGAATGACTGATGAGACCATTGCCCGGCCCGCACAAAGCGATCCGCCTGGCAGATGCGACGGGTTACCGCCAGCAACAGGGCAAGCGCCGCATCCGCCACCGGTTCGCTGATGTCTGGCGTGTTTGTCAACAGCAGGCCCCTTTGCTTTACTACATCCAGGGCAATTCGGTCGATACCCACCCCGTAACTGGCAATAATCTCCAAATTCGGCAGCGCGTTCAAAAGTTCCTCGCTGGCCCCATCCACAAAGGTGGTTACCAGCGCCCGAATGGCAGCCCCATGTGAGCGCAGCCATTCCTCCTGGGATTGGGCCTGCCATAACCGATGTACCGTAAATTCCCGCTCCAATGCCTCCATCAGAGAGGCGATTACGGGCCCAACCACCAAAATTTCAACCGGCATACCATTCTGCCCTGATGTCATACCCGCTTCCTCTCGTTATGTCATACAGACTACCTGCAATAGCCCCATCATTATAATCTCAACCGCAGCCGGAAAATATATGCCAGCGGAAGTACACCAGACCACAACGTGACATACTCAGCCAGACGAGCAAGCTCTGGGAAAAGGCTTAGCCGATTGATAATAGACCCGTTCCGCGCAGACAGAAACCGTTTCCATTTCCGGATACCTGAGGGCGGTTAATTTCCCCCCAAAAATGCAGCCGGTATCGATACCCACCGTTTTGTTTAACCATCGTGGCTCCGGCACCGGCGTATGCCCGTAAATCACCCAGGACTCACCCGCATACTTGGCCGGCCAATCCCCGCGAATCGGCAGCCCGTACTCATCCCTTTGTCCGGTGGTTTCCCCGTAAAGCGCAAAAGCGCGGCTTTCGGATGACATGTTGCCGTGCAACTCCTGTTTTAACCCGGCATGCGCAATCACCAGCCGATGATCGTCCAGGATGCAATGATGAGGCAAAGCAGCCAGAAATGCCCGGAGTTCCCGCTTAAACGCAGACTGCTCTTCAAGGGGCAGGGCCTCAATCTCCGCCAGGGTATGCTCCAGCCCCTGCGTCACTTTAACGTTCTGGCCTTTTAACTTCCGCAGCAGCTTGTCATCATGGTTCCCAATGACGCAAAAGCCGGAGCCCGCCCTGATTATGTTATGCACCAGCCGCAAGGTATCGAGTATGCCCGGCCCCCGGTCCACCAAATCCCCCAGGAAAACTGCCTTGCGCTGTTCAGAGTGCCTATAGGTAGGCCCGCTCGCTAAATCCACGCCAGCGTTCGAGGAGGCCACCTGATAACCGAGCCTCCCTAATAACTGGACCAGCTCGGTATAGCAACCATGCACGTCCCCAATGATATCGAACGGCCCGTGCTCATGCGCCATCAAACTACGTAGCACAGGAGACCTCAACGCTTTTGCCCTTCAAACTGAACGCTTCGACAAGTCTGTTAAGGTTAATGGCACCAAAGTACACTGTCATCCGCAGGATTCCTACATAGCTTGAATACGATTTGAAATGAAACGCCGTAAAAATCTTACTACAATCATCGTTACCAGTGGCGAAAAAAGACCCCTCTCAGGGTTAACTGAAAGGGGTTTGCGAATCAAAAGATTCAATAAATAGAATATACAAGATTGCTTAATATATCTATTCGTCAACCGTCTAATGTTAGGCTTCAGTCGAAGTTATCCCGAGAGCACGCAAGCCGAGTTGGTTACTAGGCGAAAGCAGCGCCGCAGACAGCCAGACTGGGGACTTTCGGGATAATTGCTAGTAGCCCTGAACACCCTCCGCCAAATCCTGACGAACATCCCCTTCCATATGAAAGCGCTGCTCCGCTGTGGCTTTTATGAAAGCAGCCTCAATCTGTTCAGGAGTCACGTTCAGTCTGCTATTTTTCTGAGCAGACTTTTTCAAAGCTTCCAGAATTTGTTCGGCAAAGCCCGGCTGCGTTTCAGTGGCCACGAAGCCGGACACGTAAATATGGGCCTTGGGATTCAGGATCAATTTAAAGATTTTTTCGGCCTCTTCCTCCTGCTGAATCAGGTTTTGCACATAGGCCACGCCGTTACTTTTGCTCGACTCCCGGCTATAAACCGCGCGATAAGTGAAGTGGTTATTCTTGTTCCTGGCAAATTTACGGAATATTTTTCCATAGTATTCCAGCCCGCTGCGCGTATGCCCGATGGCCAGGTAGGTGTCGGCATAAGGCCCGGCCTCCTGCTCAAAACGAGTCCGCAACATACTCACATAAGGCGCAACCGAGGAGCCCACGCCAAAAAACGCGGCCGGGGTTTTGGCAGTTGGGCCTACAAACAAGTGAGAAATGGGAGCGGCAAATACCAAGGCGTCTCCCGGTTTTCGACTGACGATGTAATTGGTCAAAGGCCCTTTAACGCGTTTCTTTACACCATCCTGAACCACTTCCTGTTCAACGCGCCGCACAATCAGCTTGATCTTTCCATTGGGCTTGCCCATGGCGCCCCGCTCGCCACCCATCGGGGAAGCGATGGTAAAGTTCCCCACTTTGGCTGTACCCAGGTTTTGCAAGTCCCGAGGTGTAAATTGATAAGCGGAACCCTGCTCTTTCATTGCTTCCTTGAATGAGTCATCCGCCACCTTGGGATTACTGATATCCAGAACGGTGAGATGTTCGCCCGGCACGGTTTTTCCATACAGCCGGGTGCCTTTCAGATTAACGGTCACCTCGCTGGCATAGGCCTGCTTCGGGTCAGATTCAGTCGGATCCAATGAAACGATCTTTTCAACCTTGGCAATACCAGGAGGATTCGGCTTTTCACGTCCGACGGGGTCGAAGATGTCATAAAACGGATAGTTTCTTGGAGGACTATACGTGCCTATTTCCAGCTTCGGCGGATACGTGGGGGTATCGAAATTAGACTTGCGTCTGCTGTATCCAAACGCCACAGTGTCTTTCGCATCTGTCCAGAGCCGGGCAGGCTGTATGAACCCCGGTAAGCGGTACCGGGCAAGCCATCCATTGGTTACATTGGTATTCAAGCCGAACATTGGGAAGCTACTTAACTAATGAGAATCTTTCTCATTTAAGCCCAAAAGCAAAATTTTGTCTTTAAAATTTTTGGCTCAAATACACCTAATTTTATATAAATAAGATATTCTACCACCCTGGCAGCTGGTTTTAATCATCCGGGTTGGTATCGATAACCTGCTGCCAAGCGCTTCCTTGCTCCTGCGTTGGCGGAGCATGCTCTCCCTTCACCATTGTGGCCCGTTGTCCACTCATCACATCCTGATAAATACCGGAATCCGGAACAATTTCCCCCGGCTTAAGCAATGGGCGCATCCCTGTTTGGCGGGTCATAGTTGTTGCCCTCCTTCTCGGATTGGCATTTCATTCCTAGATTCTATTTTAAAAGATGGTCAGCAGATCAAACACCCCCAACCGACTATGCCGATACAGTCACCCCATTCCGCCCAATGGGGACAATACCAGAAAAGCCCGGCTCAAATTGCCGGGCTTTTCCGTAAAAGCAACTGCTTATTTCTGCAAATCGTAGATTAGGTTGCTTTGCAGGTCTTTAAAGATGACCTTTACAATAGGTGCTTGCTTTTCAGGCACTACAGCCAGGCATTGAAACTGCTGGTTGGGGCTGATCATAATGTTAGCGGCCCGTTGAACCACACGCCCGGTATAGTTCGCGCTGCCGGGAGTGT